>DUOA01000129.1 GCA_012839095.1 Clostridiales bacterium | reverse complement strand
GGAATACCATATTTCATAAGCGCTTCTTCAAGACTGCGGGATTGAGCATTCATCCGATACAAAATCGCTATGTCACCTTCCCGTCCGCCGGAAAGAATATGCTGCCGGATTTCATTGCAGACAAAGTCTGCTTCCTCTTGCTCATTGTCTGCCCTATACAGGCGGATGCGTTCTCCTTTTTCCTTTCTGGTCCACAGTTTTTTATCCTTCCGGTATATATTGTGCCGTATGACCTGATTCGCCGCATCCAATATTGTTTGACAGGATCGGTAGTTTTCCTCCAGCTTTATGATTCTGGTATTTGCAAAATCTTTTTCAAACTCCAATATATTGCGAATGTCTGCTCCTCTCCATCGGTAAATGGATTGATCGTCGTCTCCGACAACACAGATGTTTTGATGAAAATCTGACAGGAGCTTGACCAGCATATATTGTGCAAAATTGGTATCCTGGTACTCGTCCACCATAATATACTGAAACTTGTTTCGATAGTAATCCAAAATTTGTGGCTGCAGATAAAACAGCTCCAGCGTTTTGTTCAGCAAATCGTTGAAATCCAATGCATTGTTTCTTTTCATTCTGGACTCGTACAAGCTATAGATTTGAGCTATCTTCTCCCCCCGGTACTGGCCATGGATCTCCTTTTCATAGTCCTGAGGGCTTTTCAGGTCATCCTTCAGGCTGCTAATAATCCCGCGTACCTCCCTGGGTGGAAAGTACTTTTCATTTAGGTTCAGTTCTTTCAGGCATTCCTTTATCACCGTCAGCTGATCTGCATCATCATATATTACAAAATTGCGGGTATAGCCTATTTTATCAATTTCCCTCCGTAATATCCTTACGCAGGTGGAATGAAAGGTGCTGATCCAGATATGGGCTGCATCCTCCCCCACCAGGCTGAAGATCCGCTCCTTCATTTCTCTGGCTGCCTTATTGGTAAAGGTTATGGCCAGAATCCGGGAGGGATACACCTCCCGAAGACAGAGCAGGTTTTCCACTTCCTCCGACATTTCCTTCTTACCTGACTCAAGAGACTTTTCATAGTCCCTCAGCCTGTCCAAATCCTCGCTGTTCAGATTCCTGGGAATATATCTGCTTTTATAGGCATCTCCAAATCTAATGATATGAGCAACCCGGTTGGTTAAAACCGTTGTTTTCCCGGAGCCGGCACCAGCCAGCACCAGCAGAGGCCCTTCCGTTGTTAAAACAGCCTGTTTCTGTACATCGTTGAGATGGCTGTAACTCTTTTCATATATTCGATCCCGTATTCGGCAGTATTCTCCGGCAATTTCAGTATTGTACATGTTACCCTCACCTGTTCCATGATTTTCTTATCTTATAATACTATCTTAATTATATCATGATTGTCCGCTGCATTAATAATTAATGCAAAAAAAACGCAAAAAAGGCGATATTCATCGCCTTTTCATCATATCGGCTTACTTTTTCAGCAATTTCTCCAATATCCTGTTGTATCCATCCGAGCCGTAAACCAGTGAACGGTTGACCCTGCTGATGGTTGCAGTGCTTGCACCTGTTTTTTCAGCGATTTCATGGTAGGTGCGTTTTTCCCGCAG
Source organism: Clostridiales bacterium (assembly GCA_012839095.1). Taxonomy (GTDB): domain Bacteria; phylum Bacillota; class Clostridia; order Caldicoprobacterales; family DTU083; genus DUOA01. The sequence continues at coordinate 47,955 of DUOA01000129.1, read as the reverse complement.
CATGACAGCTACTTCCAGTCGTTGAGCCAGAGACTTAATTTCATTAATCGTACATAGGTCCTCAAAGAATCGGTAGCACTCTTCCCTGTTTTCCAGGCAGAGTATGGAATCAAACAGCATATCCACCTGAGGATCCTGTAACTTGGATCGATATTCCATTGTCTCCCTCCTGTCAGTGTAATTTCAGTTTGCCGCTCCCTGTCCTGCGTATGCCTGACAAGACCATTTTCTTCCCGAAAATCCCTGATCACGGTGCTTATATTTTAACACATTAAATCAATAAATTGAACACGGAAATGAAGAAAGGAAAAAGAAAATTAACTCTGATCTTCATCTGCTGAAATAACTTCGAGTTTGGATATTGAAACCTCATATGCCACTTTATCCTCAACTGTTCCATCAGGATAACGCTTTTGATACTCCCGGCTTTGTATGCGTCCCCATACTTTCATATTATTTCCTACTCTGAGATTTCGGCAAAACCTGGCATTGCGCCCCCATGCAATTGCAGGAATATAATCGGACTTGCTGTATGCCCGGTTTACTGCCAGCAACAAATCCGCTATTTCACGTTTGAATGGGGTTGTGCGATATATTGGAGCTTTGCAGACAAAACCGTTCAGATATATTTGATTTGGATTTTTCACCTCTTCGATTTGGTTTGCAATTTCCCGTGCAAATACCGTTAACACCAGCCGGTTGCTTCCATCAATCAGTTTATTGTAGGAACGGAATTGCCCGGTGATAACAATGTCAGCACCTATGTTCAGATCTAATTCTCCAATCAGCCGTTCAGAAACGGTAACCGGGAGTCGATCTATATTTTCGCTTAGCCTTGGAACAGAAAGAAAGAAACTGTAAAAACCTTCACCGTATGTTTCGTGACTGAATTCAATAGTCGAATCCACTTTGCCTGATACATATACCCAATTGTTATCCGGTGTATATTCTGTCATTTGCTGTCCTTCTCCCTTCTTCTTTCTCTGATGTTAACAGATCCAGAACTATACATATTCTAATTTCTATCAATTTATGACCCGGACTCTTCATTGTCTGCCGGAAATTGCCGCCCCGTATGATCCAGTCGGTAACTGCCCTTGTGAATGAGTTCTGAAATAGGAACAATGGTATAGCCTTCAGCCAAGAGATGATCCAGTATCAGCGGCAAAGCTTCCGTTATGTATTTGGCATTATTATGAAACAACACTATGGAACCACTGCCCGCTCTTTTGATAACCCTCTCATACATATGCTGCACACCCAGTTCCTTCCAGTCCAATGAATCCACGTCCCACTGAATAACATGAAAATCCAGCTCCCTGCAGGTTTGTATAAGAAGATCATTATAGTCGCCAAAGGGAGGCCTAAACAAGCGGACAGTGCGATCGCCGGCCAGATCATCAATTTTTTTCTGAGTAGTCATGATTTCAGAAATTATTTGCTCTCGATTCAGTTTGGACATTTCCGGATGAGTGGTGGAATGATTGGCTATTTCGTGGCCGCGTCTGGCCATTTCCCTTACCCTGTCCGGATACTTATCCACCCAGAACCCTACCAGGAAAAAAGTCGTTCTGATATTTCTTTCCTCCAGGATATCCATGATACTGGATGTATACTCAGCTCCCCAGGCTGCATCAAATGAGACGGCCAGTTTTTTTTCTTCTGTGTCAACCGAGTAGATTGGCAGCTTCTTCTTTATGCTGAGAAATACCCCCACCGCATCACTTTCATGAGCCTGAGCAAGGGTTGCGGAAAGCATAATAAGCATAATGACAGCCAGGATGCGTCTCATCCGGTTTTTTGAAAGGTATATCATATACACATACAACACCTCGTTATTAATGTATTGCTTCCTAACCACAGATATGACAAAATATCAAGCCGATAAGCTGCACAAAAAAGGCCCTCCAAGGGCAGGCAATATCACTGAAGGATATCAACCGGCCTTGAGGGGCCTTTACGTATTGGATTATCATACAAATTGAACTAATCCATAAAAATCATAAAAAAGAATTATTGGTTGTCGGTTCCTGGCTTCTGGCTGAAATTTCTAAACACATGAACAACTTCGTTGTCCATCAGTACCATAACTGCAGGCTGACCCTTTCCAGCACGGGTATCAATAGGAAGGCTGTCCAAATCAAGCCTTGTGCTTGTTCCGTCTTTCTGTATCAGGATCACTTCATAGGGTTCCTTACTGTAAAATGCCTTAACCAGGTATCTTCCATTGTATCCGTTGCGGTTGAAAGTAATGGTCTTAAAGCCGATTCCGCCGCGCCCCTGCCGCTCATAGTCGGATACCAGGCAGCGCTTTGCAAATCCCCTGTTTGTGATTACAGTCAGTTCACCCTCATCATCCACCTGCTGGCCAAACATCACCTTGTCATTCTTTTTCAGTTGAATTGCTCTTACACCCATGGCGGCTCTGCCCATTGGATTTACTTCACTGCCCCTGAAGCAGATACTCATTCCGTTGACGGTAACAATTAAAACATCTGACTTGCCGTCAACAAGCTCTGCTCTCACAACCAAATCATCCTCTTTTAGGCGGCATGCCTGTATTTTGGATACCCTTGATTCGTATTCCTTCAGATGGGTACGTTTAATCATTCCGCCTTCGGTATAGAACTGAACATATAAATCCTGTTCAGAATTAAAATCATCAACTGATACTACACCGACTACTCTCTCCCTTATGTCAAATCCATTGAAAAGCTGTGCCAGCTGAGTGCCTTTGTCTCTCCATCTGGCTTCCGGAATATCCTTGCAGAGTATACCATAGCAGTTGCCTGCATCTGTGAAGAAGAGTATCCTGCGGTTGGTAGCGGATATCTCCAGGAATTCCACATAATCAGTTTCACGTGATTCAACTGCCTCAATGTCTATATTGGATCTCTGGAAGGATTTCATGGGAATCCGTTTGACCTCCTGGTTGCGGGTCAGCGCAATGACAACATCCTCTACATGGATGATGTCCTCGGTTTTTATCTCAGCCTTGGCGCTGTCCGCTATAATCACAGTGCGCCTTTCATCAGCATATTGCTTCTTTATTCCCTGGAGTTCGGTTTTAATTACCCTCAGCAAACGGGCTTCGGAATTCAGTATGGCGGTCAGCTGTTCTATCAGTTTCTGCACCTGTGCATATTCCTTTTCCAGATTGATGATCTCGAGGCTGGTCAGCTTCTGCAGACGCATGTCCAATATGGCCTGTGCTTGAATCTCGGTAAGATCAAATTCGCTCATCAGTCTGCTTCTGGCTTCTCTCGGATTCCTGGAGGACCGGATTACGGCAATCACTTTATCAATATTGCGAATGGCAATTATAAGCCCTTCCAAAACATGAGCCCTTGCCTTTGCCCGTTCCAGATCATATCTCGTTCTTCTGGTCACTACATCCTTTTGGTGGTTGATATAATATTCCAGTATGGCCTTCAAACTCAGCTGTTGAGGTTTTCCGTCGGCGATGGCAACCATATTCATGCCAAATGTAATCTGCAGATCAGAGTATTTATACAGGTAGTTCAAAATCTTCTCTGCATCGCCATCCTTTTTGACTTCAATAACAGCACGTATCCCATTGCGATCGGATTCGTCCCGGATATCCGAAATACCGCTCAGCACACCTTTTCTCTCTTCGCTCAGCCGCAGTATTTTTTCCAAAAGTGCTGCTTTATTTACTTGATAGGGCAGTTCCTTTATAACCAGCAGTTTTTTCCCGCCGGAAATTTTCTCGGTCTCTACTTTGGCCCGCAACAGTATTTTACCCTTTCCTGTCTCGTATGCCTTTTGGATTTCTTCGCTGCCGATGATGATGCCGCCGGTTGGGAAATCCGGTCCTGTAATAATGGACATCAGTTGCCCTGTTGTAATTTCTGGGTTGTCAATTACGGCTATAACACCATCTATTACTTCGCTCAGGTTGTGCGGCGGAATATTGGTAGCCAGCCCTACTGCTATGCCTGATGAACCATTGACCAGCAAATTTGGATACCGGCCGGGCAGTATATCAGGCTCCTTCAAAGTATCGTCAAAGTTCAGGCTGAAGTTTACCGTATCTTTTTCCAAATCCTTCAGCAGTTCCATTGCCAGGGGGGTCATTTTAACTTCGGTATAACGCATGGCAGCAGCAGAGTCACCGTCGACAGAGCCGAAATTGCCATGTCCGTCCACCAGAAGGTAGCGCATATTAAAGTCCTGTGCCATACGTACCATGGCATCATACACGGAGGTATCTCCATGCGGATGGTATTTTCCAAGACAATCTCCCACTATTCTGGCTGACTTCTTGTGAGGCTTGTCCGGAGTATTACCCAGTTCATGCATGGTATAAAGGATACGCCGCTGCACTGGCTTTAATCCGTCTTCTACCCTGGGAAGAGCACGTTCCATAATAACATATTCAGCATAAGGCATCATGGAATCATGCATGACTTCTTCCAGGGGTTTATGAATCACCTTATCGGGGTTTTGGATGTATTGTGCTTTCTTCCTTTTTCCAGCCACCCGTTACACCCCCATTTCCTGAAAAATGTCTTTTTTGTTAAAATTGGCGTAATTGGTGATATACTGCCGCCTGGAATCTATCTTGTCACCCATGAGAATGGTAACCAGTTTTTCCGCCTCAGCAGCATCTTCTATGCTTACCTCTATTATGGAACGGTTAGCCGGATTCATGGTGGTTTCCCACAATTGCTCCGGGTTCATTTCCCCCAGGCCCTTATAGCGCTGTATAGTATAACCCTTGCCTATTTTCTTTACTATTGCTTTCAATTCATCATCGCTGTATGCGTATTCAGTCCTGCTGCCCTTGGAAACCTTATAAAGGGGAGCCAGGCCGATGAATATATGACCATGGGTAATCAGGGGTTTCATGTAACGGAAGAAAAAGGTTAAGAGGATGGCACGGATATGTGCTCCATCCTGATCAGCATCGGCCAGTATAATTACCTTGTTGTATTTTAGGTTGCTTATATTAAAATCCTCATCTATACCGGTACCAAGAGCTGATATTATTGTTCGGAATTCTTCATTGGCCAGTACCTGATCCAACCGTTTTTTTTCGGCATTCAATGGCTTGCCCCGAAGAGGCAGGATGGCTTGAAACTGCCTGTCCCTTCCCTGCTTGGCTGAACCGCCTGCCGAGTCGCCTTCCACCAGGAAAAGCTCATTTATTTTAGGATCCCTGCCGGTGCAGCTGGCCAGCTTTCCTACCAAAGGCGCGCCTTCCAGACTGTTTTTCTTGCGGGTTATATCCTTTGCCTTCCTTGCTGCTTCCCGTACCTTGGCAGCATTGACGGCTTTATCCAGTATTAGCTTCAGCGTCTGTTGATTATCAATGTTCTCAAAATAGTTCTGCAGTTGCTCTGAAACAATGGATTCCAAAGCAGCACGGGCTTCAGTATTGCCCAGTTTGGTTTTGGTCTGACCTTCAAATTGAATGTTGTGCATATTAACTGCAATAACTGCAGTCATACCTTCCCTGAAATCCTCACCTGTCAACCCGCCGTTTTTTCCCTTATATAGATTCTGTTTCCGGACAAAATCATTCAACACTTTGGTAACAGCAGTTTTAAAACCGGTTTCGTGAGTACCCCCCTCGCTGGTAGGAATACTGTTTACATAGGAAAAAATGCTTTCGGTGTAGGAATCAGTGTATTGTATGGCTATCTGCGCCCTGATATCATCCCTTTCTCCCTCAAGATAGATAACTTCAGGATGAATAGCAGATTTATCCTCATTCAGATACTCCACAAAATCAATCAAGCCTCCTGTATAATGGAAGGATACTGAAGTGGTTTTCTCCGTTCTTTTATCGGTGAGAATCATTTTAATGCCTTTGTTCAGAAAGGCCAGTTCCTTTAGTCTTTTTGATATCACATCCTTATTCATCTGGATGCTTTCAAAGATTCGATCATCAGGCAGGAAAGTAACCATAGTACCCTGCAAATCCGTAGAACCAAGACAAGTCAGCTGGCTGACAGGTTTCCCCGCCATAATCTTCCCCTTTTCTTCATAACTTTCAAATCTCTGCATGTATTTTTTTCCGTCCACATGAACCTCTGCCTCCAGCCACCTGGACAAGGCATTGACAACAGCTGCTCCCACACCATGAAGCCCTCCCGAGTAATTGTAGTTGTTGGTGTTAAACTTACCGCCTGCATGCAGCTGGGTAAACACCAACTGAACTCCCGGAACCTTCATGGTGTCATGTATACCTACCGGAATGCCCCTGCCATCGTCTTTAACAGTTACACTGTTGTCTTTGTTAAGTACAACCTCTATAGTGGAAGCATAGCCATTGGCCGCTTCATCGATCCCATTGTCTACGATTTCCCATAATAAGTGATGAAGGCCCCTTGCACTGGTAGAGCCAATATACATTCCCGGACGCATTCTTACGGCATCCAGCCCCTCCAAAACCTGTATGTCGTTAGCTTCGTATGTTCTGGTCATAAATATTATAGTCCTCCCCTTATAGAACAAACGTTCCGCTCTTTAATCCATTCTTCATTATAACATGCTTTTGCCCTCAGTGAAAAGTTTTGCATAAAAAAGGAAAGGATGGCTATCCTTTCCGAATTTACTCTTCCAAATCTATATTGATGATGCTAAACATTCTGGAAATAATATCCGTTGGAATTACCTTATCAGCAGATTTCAGGGCAAGTCCCTTGTTGATGTAGTAAACGTCCCTTTCGTAAAGCCAGTACAGTTGATACCGGGAAATCCGCTTCCCATTGAAGCTACGATACAGGTTGCTGATACCAAGGCAGTACTTTCCTTCCTTCCTTTTGTGTTTCAGACGTTTCCTGATATAGCTTTCCTTTTTGTTGAACCAGCCATCTTCACAAACTTCACTGTGACGAACGGCTTCCGGAATCCTTTCCAGGTATCTGGAAATTTTGGAGAATACCTTTTTGCTTACATAGAGGTTTTCCTTATGGTCAAAAGGCTCACTTATGGAACATTCCTCACATTGACTGTCTTCCCCGGATTCCTCTTGTGCAATATCGAATAAATATTTCACTGCCTTCCCTCCATGCTGAGATCATTTGGGAATTCCAAGTTTGGAGTCCGTTGAAGTATCATTTCGACATAAAGCAGCAAATTCCTTCTCTTTGTTATGGAAATAACAAGGAAGCACAGTAATCTATTCTTTTTTAAGTATTATTCTGATTTTTCAATGGTCAGCAAGGCAGCCTTTATCTCCTGCCGGACATACGGATCCTGTTCCTGTTCCATAGCCTCCAGCAGGCATTTTTTGGCATATTCACCTCCCAGCCTGCCTATTGCCCATGCGCTATGGGCCCGAATAGGCGGATGTGTATGATGAAGGATGAAAGACAGCTGTGAAACATAGGCAGGGTCACCGGAATTACCGGCAGCAATGACTGCCATGGACAGTACTTTTTGCGGACGTGCATAGTTTTTGCCAATCAGCTTTTCAGCAGAAGTCAATAATTTTTTCAGCCCGGTCCCATGTCCCGAAAGCAGCTTGTTTATTGAGAAAATTTCCTCAGATGTTTTCATCTGATAAGCCTGTCTTACAGCAGCCCGGTTTTTGGGACAAACCCTCTGACAGTCTTCACAGCCCAGCATTTGGTTCTTCATCCTTTCTCTTACTTCTACAGGGATAATCTCAGATGAAAACATATGGTAACGCATGCATTTGCTGACGAGAATTGCGCCATTTCCTGCAATCGCCTGCGTAGGACATGCCTGTATGCATAACCTGCAATTTCCACAGTCTGTGATTTCTCCACAATTCTCATCATCAGGTGCGATTATTGCGTTGGTCAGGAGAATGTGTATGGTGATGAAAGAGCCGAAGCTTGGGTGATATATCAATCCGTTTTTTCCGTATTTTCCCAATCCGCTTCTATAGGCAATTTCCTTAGCCGGAACCGGAGGGTCTATAAGAATCTCATAGCCTTCATCCTTCAGCAAATTCCCCAGCTCTGTGACAGCTTTTCTTCCCCGTGGATATGCCGCATAATGCGCACTGAAGCTTCCCTGGTCTGATGAAAAAGGCAGCTTATAGGGTTTATAAGGGTAGACGGCAGCAATTACGGTTTTTGCATTTTTCATTATTGACGTGCAATCGCTGACCAAGCCCCTTGATTCCCAATAGTCAGCTGTATCCGGATCCATGACTTTGCGTTTTTCTACTTCCCCTGCCCATAAAGGCAAAGGCTGCACCTGCATAAAAGATACGTCCCCAATGCCCAGCTCAACAGCCCTTTCCCTGATTCTCTTCTTCACCCTCTCACCTCCGGTACAACACTAATATGCTAAGTATAGCAAAAGACTCCTGATGCGTCCATTAGTCAAGTCCAGGATAATTGAGAAACGTCCCCTATCGAACACTTGCGAACTGTTCCCGCCTGGCACCTGCCTTAAAAAAAAGAACCGGCTTGAAACCGGTTCTTTGATGTATCATTATCAGTATCTTTTTCTTGGTGTGTAGTGGGTATGCAGCAGTTCATGAGCCTTGTGGCTGTTGGGCTCACCCAGGTATTCCGCATAGACTTTTTTAACAGACTCGTTTTCATGAGATTTTCGTACAGGCAGCGCTCTGTCCTCATCATAGATTGCTGCAGCGCGAGCCTTGTGTACATCGATCTCCATTTGTACCTGAGCCGGTACGATAGGTTGTCCGCCGCCGGTTACACATCCGCCGGGACAGCCCATAACCTCAATAAAGTGATATTCCTTTTCGCCGGATTTCACCTTTTCCAGTAAGGCTTTGGCATTGGCTGTTCCATGGGCAACAGCTGCTTTTATCGTTACATCACCAAGGGGAACTTCCACCTCTTTCACACCATCCATGCCACGGACAGCATGAATCTCCAGGTTCTCCAAGGTCTTGCCTGTAACAATTTCATATACTGTGCGCAAGGCAGCTTCCATAACACCACCGGTAGTACCAAAGATAACAGCTGCTCCGGTAGAGTCTCCCAAAGTAGGATCAAAGTCTTCATCATTCAGTTTTATGAAATCTATACCTGCCTGTTTGATCATCCTGGCCAGCTCCCTTGTGGTTAATACCACGTCAACATCCGGATGACCGGTTGAGCTCAGTTCCGGCCTGGCTGCTTCAAACTTCTTGGCAGTACAGGGCATAATGGATACTACAAAAATATTGGCAGGATCCATATTGTTTTTCTCAGCATAATATGATTTTACCACAGCACCCATCATCTCATGAGGAGACTTGCAGGTGGACAGATTATCCAGAAATTCAGGATAATTATGCTCGCAGTATTTTATCCAGCCGGGACTGCAGGAGGTGATCAGGGGCAGCTTTCCGCCGCTTTGCAACCTGTTCAGTAATTCTGTACCTTCCTCCATAATGGTTAGATCTGCAGCAAAATCGGTATCAAATACCCGATCAAAGCCCAGTCTGCGAAGTGCTGCAACCATTTTTCCCGTAACACGGGTGCCGATGGGCATGCCAAACTCCTCACCCAGGGCAACACGCACAGCCGGAGCCGTCTGAACCACCACATGGAGATCCGGATTGCTTAATGCTTCCCAAACTCTGTCGGTGTCGTCCTTTTCTCTCAAAGCTCCTACCGGACAGGCTTCTATACATTGTCCGCAGTTTATGCAGTTTACATCAGATATGCTCTTATCAAAAGCCGGCTCCACTATGGAACGGAATCCTCTTTCCGTGGCACCAATAGCACCAATTCCCTGCACATCCCTGCAGGTGGCGACACAGCGGCGGCACAGAATGCATTTGTTTGGATCCCGTACTATCGAAGTCGAGAAATCATCAACGGCATAATCAATTCTCTCTCCGTCATATCTGATATCGTCTACACCTAATTGTTTGGAAAGAGCCTGCAGTTCACAATTCTCACTTCTGACACAGGTCAGACATTTTCGATCATGATTGGACAGAATCAATTCCAAGTTTACTCTTCTTGCTTTTCTTACGGAGACAGTGTTGGTTTTTACTTCCATTCCGTCGGCTGCCGGATATACACATGAAGCCTGCAGATTTCTGGCACCTTTTACTTCCACCAGACACATACGGCAGGCACCGATTTCATTGACTCCCTTCAGGTAGCACAAGGTGGGAATCTGGATATTGGCAGCCCTGGCTGCTTCCAATACCGTTGTTCCCTTCGGTACTTCCACCTGGATGCCGTCTATGGTCAACTTTACCATTTCCATCTTTGTCACTCCCTTTTCTGTATAAACTCTATCCCTTCACAATAGCCTTGAAGGGGCATTTCTCCAAGCAGGCTCCACACTTGATGCACTTGCTCTGATCAATTACATGGGGACTTCTGCGTTCTCCGGAAATTGCATCAACAGGACAAGCCTTGATGCACAAGCCGCAGCCCTTGCAAAGCTCTGCCTGAATAATTATTTGCAGAAGGGCCTGGCATACTCCGGCAGGGCACCTTTTATCGCGAATATGCGCCTCGTATTCCTCACGGAAATATTGGATTGTGCTCAGCACAGGATTAGGGGCAGTCTGACCAAGACCGCACAGAGCTGATGATTTTATGCTCCTGCCCAGTTCCTGAAGCTTTTCAATATCGCCTTCTTCTCCCTTACCCTGGGTAATGCGCTCAAGTATTTCAAGCATACGTTTTGTTCCGATGCGGCAGGGAGGGCACTTTCCGCAGGATTCATCCACGGTAAAGTCCAGGAAGAACCTGGCTATATCGACCATGCAGTTTTCATTGTCCATGACTATTAAGCCTCCGGAGCCCATCATGGAACCTATCTGTGTCAGCGAGTCATAGTCAATAGGAGTGTCCAGATGCTGCGCCGGTATGCAGCCTCCTGATGGTCCCCCGGTTTGTGCAGCTTTGAATTCCTTATTATCGGGAATGCCGCCTCCTATTTCATAAATAATTTCCCTCAGTGTAGTGCCCATGGGCACTTCCACAAGACCGGTATTGTTTATTTTTCCACCCAGAGCAAACACCTTGGTGCCCTTGCTCTTTTCTGTTCCAATGGATTGAAACCATTCCGGCCCGTTCAGAAGAATTGGAGGAATATTGGCATAGGTTTCAACATTATTCAGCAGGGTTGGCTTGCCGAACACTCCCTTGACAGCGGGAAAAGGCGGTCTGGGTCTTGGTTCCCCCCTCATTCCTTCTATGGAAGCCATCAAAGCCGTCTCCTCACCGCATACAAAGGCGCCGGCGCCCAATCTCAGTTCAATATCAAAGCTGAAATCCGTACCGAATATATTTCTGCCCAAAAGCCCGGCCTCTCTTGCCTGAGCTATGGCAATAGTCAGACGTTTTACTGCTATCGGGTATTCCGCTCTGACATAGATATAACCCTGATCAGCTCCGACTGCATAACCTGCAATGGTCATGGCTTCCAAAACACTGTGAGGGTCGCCTTCCAGAATGCTTCTGTCCATGAATGCGCCGGGATCTCCCTCGTCGGCATTACAGCAGACATACTTTTTGTCTCCCTGTGCTTTGGCTGTAAACTCCCATTTTAAACCGGCGGGGAAACCGGCGCCACCCCGGCCTCTCAAGCCCGAGGCCTTGATTAAATTTATTGTTTCCTCAGGGGTCATTTCCAGCAGTACCTTGCCAAGGGCTTTGTATCCGTCAAAGGCAATATATTCCTCGATCTTTTCCGGATCTATCACACCGCAATTACGGAGAGCAAGACGCATCTGTTTTTTGTAGAATTCCACTTCGTTGAGGGATTTTATTGCCTCATCCTCATGAACGCTGTCATGATAGAGAAGATCGGTAACTATTCTGCCTTTGAGCAGATGCTCGGTAACGATCCTCGAAACATCTTCATCTTTGACCCTGCTGTAAAAAGCGCCTTCAGGATAAACAATTACTACGGGGCCAACAGCGCACAAGCCAAAACAGCCGGTTTGAACCAGCTTTATCTCATTCTCCAGATTGTGTTTTGCAAGTTCGGATTTGAATGTTTCCATTACCTCTCCGGAACCGGAAGAATGGCATCCTGTTCCTCCGCATATCAGGACATGGGAACGATAAAACTCCATTTTGAAACCCTCCTTATATCCCTTTCTCTGCTATTCTGCGGCACCAATGGTAAATTCAGAGACCACCTGGCCGTTTACAACATGCTCAGCCACTACTCTTTTTACCTTGTCCGCAGTCATTTTTACATAGGTGACTTTTTCTTCACCCGGAAGGGTTACCTCTACCATCGGCTCCAGCCTGCACACGCCTATGCATCCTGTCTGAACAACGGTAACATCACCCAGATTTCTCTTTTTTATCTCTTCCAGAAAAGCCAGCAGAACCGGCCGGGCACCGGCTGCTATGCCGCAGGTTCCCATTCCGACTACAACACGGGTTCCCCCTGTCCTGTCCTGCCTTAAATTAACAGAATCCAAAGTTCTTTGTTTGATTTCTTCCAATTCTTTCAGGGACTTCATATTTCAGGCACCTCCATTTATCTCATTTAAACCATTTCGGATATATTCCTTTATCCATTGAATTACTGTTGGGTCTGCGATATCCACCTCTCCAAGTATTTCACGTATCTGACGGGTATCCATTAAAAACTGCCTGCCGCAATACTCATGGACATATACGATATCCACATCAGGATTCAGAAAAATCAGAGCAGCAAGGGTGTCTTCCAACCTACCCAAAGGCAGACAGTCAATATGACTGCTTATAAACAATGCCCGTAAGGCAGTACCCTTACCTGGTTCAGATTCTATGTGAAGGCTGCCGCCGGTAGCCTCAGCAGATGCCTGAAACATAGGAATGCCCAGGCCGACTCTGCGGGTGGTACGTGTGGTATAGAAGGGATCAGATACCTGCTGCAGCTGACAGCTGTTCATACCTGTACCGTTATCCTGAACCTCCACCCATATCTGCCCTTTGTCCGGAATTTCCCTGATTGAAATATGGATAAGGGTGGCTTTGGCTGTAATGGAATTTTGCACCAGGTCCAGTAAATGAAGTGAAATATCCTCCATTTATTACCTGCCTCGATATTTGTCAACGATGCCCTTGATGTCAGATGGGACCAAGCGTCCGTATACGTCATCATTGATCATTATAACCGGCGCCAGACCACATGCTCCCAGACAGCGGGTTGCTTCCAGGGTAAAGACGAAATCCTCAGAAGTTTCACCGGGCTTAATTCCTATCTCCTTGCTCAGCTCGTCCAAAACAGCCTGAGCACCTTTCACATAGCAGGCTGTACCCATGCATACACCAATTGTATACTTACCCTTGGGCTGCAACGTAAACTGTGAATAGAAGGTAGCTACTCCATATATATCGGTAAGCGGAATATCCAAAGATTCCGCGATATATTCCTGCACTTCCACCGGAAGACACCCGAACAGCTCCTGCGCCTTATGCAAAATAAGCATCAAGGGGCCTTCCTTATCCTTGTATTCATCAATGATGCGTTGCAGTTCTGCAAATTTTTCTTTGTTATCCTGAAGAATAGAAGTTGACATGTATACTCCCTCCCCCAATTCCTTTGATTGATAAATAATTCTCATACATTATCTCATAAACCCGGCTGATAATCAATGAAAATCGTCAACTTTTTCACAAATATTTTTTAAAAAAGAAAGAAAATCATTCGCTATTATATATCACAATCCTGTAATCCCATAGCTGTTATATAAAAGATTTGGATAAAAACTGGAAAATTTGTTCTTTTGTAATTTCTTCAACAGAAATCAACATTTTTCTTTCCAAAATTTGACCCAAAAAGTGGGCATCTGATGAGACAAGAAATGTGCAATTCGGATACTGTCTGTAATCCAAAGGATAATTGTGTGAAATTTCCAACAATGTCAGGCCTGATTCAGGAGGGATAAACCCAAGCTGGGACAGGATACTGTTGGAAGGTTTATTTATATGGGCTGGAACAGGCAGCCCTTTAAATTTCCTGATTAATTCCACGGCATCATCAAAAGAAAGCAGAAGTGATGCCAGCAAGGCTTGCTCCTTGGATCCTATGACTTCGTCTCTTTCATTCATTATCCATTGATGGCCAAAATAAGATGGATGGTTGGGCATGCCATCATAGAATTGTTCCATATGATTTCTAAAGTCATAAAGCGATGTCAGATCCTGAAAATAGCATAGCAGATGTACCTCCTCCAAGGTTTGAAGCTCCATACCGGGCAGTACTATCAGCTTGTTGCCGGCTGCTTTAGTTACAGCTTCTACATTGTCACAACAGTTATGATCTGTAACCGCTATAGCATCCAGTCCGTTCAAAAGGGCCATGTTTACAATATTATTGGGAGTCATATCGTCATCAGCACAAGGTGACAAAGCAGAATGAATATGCAGATCCACAGCAGCTTCCATTTTGAACTCAACTTTCTTTTCCAATACCCATATTGTACAGCTTACCTGCAAGCTGGAAAGCATCCATTCGTGAAGACAACAGTGTGACGCCTTCACTTCGTGCTCTTTCTATTGTTTTCTCCTCCACCGGCAATCCTGAAGTTATAATCACTCCCGCTAGTTCAAGGAGAGAAGCTACGGCTATTACATTCACATGTGCCTGAACCGTAACCCATATTGCATCCTTTCTTCCGTTAGCCATAACCCAGCTGAGCAAATCACAACAGCAGCCTGTAGCTACTGTACGGTTCAAGTCACTTCCTTCAGACAGGATTTCCAAATCCAATTCCTTAATCAGATCTTTAAGAATTATCATTTCGCTTTCTATCCTCCCTTCCGGCAGGCATCTTGTCCGACAGTTCCACCATCTCCTGTGCCAGCATTTTAACTTTTTCTCTTAATTTAAAAACGCAATCCATCTCAGAGGCATTGCCCCTCACAATATCCTCAGCCAATGTTCTGCAGCTGGGCGAGCCACATGAACCGCAATCCAATCCTGGCAGATTTCTGTTAATTTGTTCCATTGCTTCCATCTTCTGAATGGCGGTTACAATATCCTGATCCAGCTTGAGCACAGGCTTTTCAATAATATTTTTTTGCAGTTTCCATTCCAGGTTGCTTTTAACGTATTCCAACTCAGTATCGTCCGGCGGGCTGTTTTGAAGTCCTTTTGCCAATAAGCGGATCCGGTTTTTAGCCACATACCCGTTTTCAAAGGTGAGAGGGCCGCCAACGCAGCCGCCGGCGCAGGCTAAACCTTCAAAAAAGTCCAGCTCCGACATCTTGTTGTTCTCGATTTCCTCCAGTACAGGAATTACATTCTGAATGCCGTCTACCGACAGATAATTGTCGATACCCAAAGCCTGGCCCTCTCCGCCGGTAACAGCCCAGTTGAGGCCGGCAGCAGTTGCTCTTTGCTGTTTCTCCGTATTATCCGGTATTTTCAAATAAGATGATATCGGACCATATACATCAAGAATTGAGATAGCTCCATCTACATGAGAAGCTTCATTTCCTATCGGATTTCGGATACTGGTCATTTTTGCTGCACAGGGCGTAATAAAAAATGCCCCTATCTGCTGCTTTGGAATGCCTGTTTTTTTATGTAACTCATCTTTTGCCAATTGAGCTGCAATTTCCATGGGTGACTCAACCCGTACAAGGTGATCCAGCAGGTTGGGAAAGCGTACCTGAATCAGCCGCAGAATAGCCGGGCAGGCACTGGAAATCAGAGGTTTTTTGATATCGGTAATATCAAGCTTGTCCCTGATGAGCTCTGTTACAATATCTGCACCTTTTGCAACTTCAAAAACATAGTCAAAGCCCAGTTTTTTCAGAGCTGATAATACTTTATCGCATTTTTTCAGATTTTTAAACTGACCGAACAGTGTGGGAGCAGGCAATGCAATTTTATAAGCGTAATTATCCAGAACGGACAGTGGATCGGTGACGGCGATTTTTGCGTGATAGGGACATACGCGGATGCATTCTCCGCAATCAATGCAGCGCTCGTCTATTATCTGCGCTTTTCTGTTTCGGACTCGTATGGCTTCGGTGGGGCAATGCTTGATACAGTTAGTGCAGCCCATGCATTTTTCCTTGTCCAGTGTTACTGAATGATAATACTCACTCATTTCCAATCACCTGCCTTACTTTTGACTGTTGAACAGACGGTTACAGGAAAAAGCTTATTTTCAACGTTGTGCCCTGTCCTTCTTTTGAGCTTATTTCTACTCTATCGGAACAGCGTTGAATGTTAGGAAGACCCATTCCGGCTCCAAAACCCAGTTCTCTGGCCTGATCGGATGCAGTGGAATAGCCTTCCTGCATAGCCAGATCAATGTCGGGTATTCCCGGCCCTGTGTCCTGGGTAATAATCTGAATTTCCTCCGGCGTTACCACAAATATAAGGCTGCCTCCCCAGGAATGAATAACCAGATTCATTTCTGCTTCGTAACTGGCTATGGCGGCGCGCCTTATCATCTCACCATTAACACCTAATTGCTTCAGTATATTTTTTATCTTACCTGATATTTCTCCGGCGGATGCAAAATCCATTGCCTGAACACGGTAAATCTGCCTTATTAATGCTGTTTTCGCTGACTGAACACAGCTCTCCGAACCATTTACGACCTTCTCTTTCACTGTATTTCACCACCCCCGGACAATCCTGCCTGATAGAGCTTGCCACAGGCTGTAAACATGCTGTCAGCAGTTGACATCAGAACTATGGAATGATTCCTGGACATTTCTATAATGTCCGGGGCGGGGCATTTTCCTCTTACAAAGACAATGGCAGAGACGTCCAGCAGCTCTGCCGTGCGGATGACATGATGGTTGGTCAGACCTGTCAGCAACAATGTCTGTTCTTTAACAAAAGCCAATACATCACTCATTAAATCGGAACCGCATGCTGATTGTATTTCCTTATCAAGCTTGTCCTCTCCATATAAGACTTCAGCATTCAGGATTTGCTTTATTTTCAAAAGGGTCAGGGGCATATGTCACCTCGGATTTCCTCTGCCTACTTCGTAATTTGCTCCATATAATCCTTATATTGCATAAACATATCGATATAAGTATACTTGATTACAGAAGAAATTGCCACCTTGTCATCAACATTTTTCGATAAAACTTTGTCAAGGGATTGACAGCTGCTGTCATATAGAGCTGCCAGGCCGCTAAGGATAGCGTTATTGCTTTGATTACTGCTTATCTCCTGCAACTGATTCTTCATCTGCCCCATTTCTGTTTTTATGGCGCGAATCCTGTCTGAAGCCTCTATTGGGCTGACTGATCCGGAATCAAGACTTACTATGATATCTTCCAGTGAGCGGTAATTTTTCTCCCAGCTTTCATAAGCAGAAGAAATGGCAGCTACATTATCCTTTGTAGCTGTAATTTCCATATTAACACCGGAGGCAGCCATTTTATAGACATGGGCTTCTATATCATCATCCTTCAGTCCTTTCCTCACCTTCTGTGCATCCTCTTCCGACTGAAATCCAATTGCCATTACCCGGTAAAACCCATCATCCAGGATATAACCTGCGCCTCCTTTATTTCTTAGTTCCTGTGCGAAGGCTTCTGCATTACTGCCATCGGTAAAAGCACCCATTTGGATGGCATAAATAGTTAAGGCATTTGTCTTCAGTGTTTCAGTTACCTTTACTGTATCCCTGGCAGGTTCTTCGGTATTTTCAGGAACTGTAAGAACAGGATCATCATAATCGGTCTTAGATTCTTCCCCTTTACTCTCTCCATTTATAACTGACAGAAGCAGATTACTCACCAGCTTTCCCAATTGGCCCGCTGAAAATATATAGACAATACTGAACCCGAGCAGAATAATCAGAATTAAGGTTGTATATCTTTTCCTTGCCTGTCTTTTTCTTATTCTTGAGTAACGCATATGCTTCCCCCACTTCCCATTTAAGCTTTGTCCCTGCTATTATTTTATATCTATGGTATAAACGGTTAAATTATGATAAAATGACTCAAATCACGTCCAAAAGTTGGGAGGCCTTATTGCCATGAAATATCACTTGGATACTATTCCGGTCTGGGATGCATTTAGCGAGGACAGCGAATGTCCATTCTGTATTTTGGAACACAAGTCGGAACAATCTTATGTAGAGTCTCATCTGGGCGGTTCAGTTATGGAACCGGACACACGGATTGAAGTCAATGAAAAGGGTTTTTGCCCTCATCACAATGCCCTCCTGTATCAGGCACAGAACAGGCTGGGTCTGGCGCTTATGACTCACACCCATTCCCTTGAAACCATGAAAAAAATGAATAAAAAGATTGAGGAACTGGAAAAGGCAATGAAAAACCCTGAAAAAATCTCACGGCTGCTGGCAAAAAAAATGTCCGGCGGAGAATCCAGGCTGCAGCATTCCATACGAAGCTTTTCAGACTGGTTACTCAGTCATCTGAACAGATGTACGATATGCGATAAAATCAGCTATACCCTCAACCGCTATGCCTACACCATGATTTATCTTTGGGAGAACGACAGCGAATTCCGAAAAACTATGCAAGGTTCCAAGGGATTGTGCATGTCACATTTGCCCTTAATTCTAAATATGGCAGCAGAACAACTAAGCAGCAGAAAACAAACTGAATTTCTTAAGGAATTGCTTAGCTTACAAATGGAGAATATGGAACGACTGGAAAAGGAGCTTCATTGGTTTACACAGAAGTTTGATTATAAAAACCAGGATAAACCCTGGGGCAGTTCCAGGGATGCCCTTCCCCGCATATTACAAAAATTTACAGGAAAATATATGGAATAGTTTAAAAACAAAAGAAAAGCGAAGTAATATTAATGTTTGTGGAGTATTAAGGAGCTAATTTATTAATTAAGCTGTATATTGTGTGTTTTCATCATTTTAAGCTGCTTGTAGTATTTGCCATCTTTTTTGCTTTTTTATAAACTAGATAGTGATGTTAGCACTCAGCTTGAACGAGTGCTAACAAACAGAGCATACAATACATAAGGAGGGTGTAACATGAATATCAAGCCATTGGGCGACAGAGTAGTAATCAAATTAATGGAAAGCGAAGAGACCACTAAAAGTGGCATAGTACTTCCCGGTTCGGCCAAGGAAAAACCTCAGTTGGCGGAGGTTCTGGCTATCGGCCCAGGCGGTCTGGTAGACGGCAAGGAAGTAAAAATGGAAGTTAAAGTCGGAGACAAAGTCATTTACTCCAAATATGCCGGCACAGAAGTCAAACTTGACGATCAGGAGTATGTAATTGTCAGACAAAGTGACATTCTCGCAATTGTAGAATAATAAAAATTACAGGAGGTTTTAACTATGGCCAAGCAATTGAAATACGGCGAAGAAGCCAGAAGATGTCTGGAACGTGGTGTCAATGCACTTGCAGATACTGTTAAAATTACATTAGGCCCCAAGGGCAGAAATGTCGTACTGGACAAGAAATTCGGTTCTCCCCAGATTGTTAATGATGGTGTTACCATCGCAAAGGAAATTGAACTGGATGATCCTTTTGAAAATATGGGAGCTCAGCTTGTTAAGGAGGTTGCCAGCAAGACCAACGATGTAGCCGGTGACGGAACAACAACCGCTACAGTTCTGGCTCAGGCTATCATTCATGAAGGAATGAAAAATGTGGCTGCCGGAGCAAATCCGATGATTCTTGGCAGAGGCATTCAGAAAGCTGTTGACGCTGCTGTGGAATCTCTGAAGGGACAGAGCAGCCCCATACAAAACAAGGAATCCATCGCTCAGGTAGCTGCTATTTCAGCCGACGACCAGGCTGTTGGTCAGCTGATCTCGGATGCTATGGAAAAAGTCGGCAATGACGGAGTAATTACCGTTGAGGAATCCAAGTCTCTTGCTACAGAACTGGATGTTGTGGAAGGTATGCAATTTGATAGAGGATATGTATCTGCTTATATGGTAACTGATACGGAAAAAATGGAAGCTGTTCTGGATGAACCCTATATACTGATTACTGACAAGAAGCTTTCAAATATTCAGGATATCCTGCCTTTACTGGAGCAGGTTGTTCAAACCGGCAAGAAGCTTTTAATAATTGCTGAGGATGTGGAAGGTGAAGCCCTGGCAACCCTGGTTGTCAACAAGCTGCGCGGTACCTTTACCTGTGTTGCAGTAAAGGCTCCCGGATTCGGCGACAGAAGAAAGGCCATGCTGGAAGACATTGCCATACTGACAGGCGGTACCGTGATTTCTGAGGAAGTCGGCCTGGATCTGAAGGAAACCACCCTTGATCAACTGGGTACAGCCCGAACCGTTACCGTCGACAAGGAAAACACCACCATTGTAGAAGGCGGCGGAGATGCAACTCAGATCAAGAATCGCATAGCAGCTATAAAGGCTCAGATTGAAGAAACCACTTCCGACTACGACCGTGAGAAACTGCAGGAGCGGTTGGCCAAGCTGTCCGGCGGCGTAGCAGTAATCAAAGTTGGAGCTGCCACCGAAACCGAGCTTAAAGAGAAGAAGCTGAGAATAGAAGATGCTCTGAATGCAACCCGGGCAGCCATTGAGGAAGGAATCATTCCCGGCGGCGGAATCGCATTAATCAAAGCTATCAGCGCTCTGGATGCCATTGAGGCAGAAGGTGACGAAAAAACAGGTGTTGACATCATAAAACGCGCCCTGGAAGCTCCACTGAGACAAATAGCCAATAATGCAGGCCTGGAAGGCTCTGTTATCGTGGAAAATGTAAAGAACAGCACAGAAACCAATTATGGTTTCGATGCTCTCAAAGCTGAATATGGTGATATGGTTGCCAAAGGTATAATAGATCCCACAAAGGTAACCCGCTCTGCCTTACAGAATGCAGCCAGCATCGCATCAATGGTGCTGACCACAGAGAGTCTGGTTGCTGACATTCCGGAACCTGAGCCTGCCGCACCTGCAGGCGGACCCGGCGGCGGAATGCCAATGTACTAAGCCAGGTTTTTCCATACTATACAGTCAGAAAAGTGATTGCTCATGCAATCACTTTTTCTTTTTCCGCCTCTTTGCCTTCCCCCTCCGTGACTGACAGGGTTTCCTCTTCAATTACCCTGTCTGTATAGTCCGTAGGATTTGAATGACCGAACGCTTCCTTCATATCGTTCTTTTCATCTGCCAGGATACTTTCGCTTATTTCCATTGCTGTATAATAATTGATTTCATCCCGGAACCTTTCTATAATTCCTAACACGGTTTTCTCAAATTCCAGCAGTTCCCGCCGTATTTCCCGCTGTTTGCTGCGCCATCTTTCCTTTTCTGCCTGAATTCTATCCATTTCCTCCAGGGACTTTCTTTTACCTTCTTCAATTATAGCTTGCGCCCGCTCTTCAGCTTTGATAAGCACACTGGAAATATACTTCTCCTGTACTATAAACTGTTCAATCTGCTTACTCTGCTCCTGATTCTGCAGCCTGAGGCTGCGGGCTTCTTCTGCCAGTTCCATCATTCGATCTCTTTTTTTACCCAGTTCTTCTTCATAGTCCCTGACCACATCTGCCAGATAACGCTCAACTTCCCGCTTTTTATATCCAAAAAGTCCGGTTGAAAACTTTTTTCTCATCCCTTCATTCCCTCCTCCTGTACCATGTTATCACAGGAGTCAAAGATATTTTGTAGAACAGTGAAGTCGAAATCAGATATTAATGGCCTTTTTTATCATATCAAGATTGTTTCTGACTGCCTGACAGCCTCTTTCAATCAGCTCAGGTATTCGGTTGACCTCCAGCATTCCCACATCATAGATATGTGGATTGATGATAATATCTGCTTTGGTAGTTCGGTATTTCATCATCCGATAGGACATGATATCAATTGACTGGCTGCCTATCTCCAGTATGTTGTCTACTTCGCTTCTTCTTTGTCCGCTGTATCCCAAATCAATACCCACCACCTGTTCAGCTCCCATCTTTTTTAGTACGTTTATGGGTACACTTTCCGTAACCCCGCCGTCTACCAGCCTCATGCCATTTAAAATGATGGGTCTGAAAACAACCGGTATGGCTATACTGGCCCGTACAGCCCGGTATATGGGTACATCATCAAGGTATATGGTGTCTTTGCCGTCTCTCAATTTTCTCTTACTGCTTACGAACATGACAGTCTTTCCGCTGTTGATGTCAACTGACGTGATGGCTAAAGGCATTCTGCTTTGCGTCATAAGCTTTCCTTTGGTCAGCTTTTTCATCAGCATTTCC
The DNA here is from genome assembly GCA_012839095.1 of Clostridiales bacterium. Classification (GTDB taxonomy): domain Bacteria; phylum Bacillota; class Clostridia; order Caldicoprobacterales; family DTU083; genus DUOA01. Next base: position 25,890 of record DUOA01000129.1, on the reverse strand, counting down.
AGTTTTCTGCCCTTGATGAGACCATCCCATTTTGTGTCCCCTGTAAAAATCCATTGCAGCACACCGCCTGCAATGCCTAAATAATCAGTATCATAAATTTTTCTGTCAAGCGAAAGAGCTATCTTCTCCATATCTCCTGCACTGTAGCCGCAGGCATATAAAGCAGCCACCATGCTTCCAGCGCTGGTTCCCGAGATCCAGGAAGGATGGAGTCCTGCCTCTGCCAGAGCTTTCATGGCACCGATATGTGCAGCTCCGCGAGTTGCTCCTCCTGACAGTGCCAAACCAAATTTCACATTATCATCCCCTTCTTTTGAAGCTGTATGATCTTACTCATAAAACTTCCTTCTTCTTCATAATATGAAATGCCAAAAACAAAGAGACGATCTGTTTGTCCTCTTTTCCGACAATCAGTCGTCTCCGCTGTTTATTATGTGTAAAAAAGGGGCTGAATGTTCAATATGTTATGCCCAGGAGTACTCCTTTAATAACCTTTGTTTTAAATCATACAGCTTCTGCGAAAGATCTACCTTGTATACATGAGGATTTTTCAGGCGTTTGTATTCATCCCAAAGAGTATCCAACTCCTTTGAAGCATGGGCTTGTATCTCCAAAAGACCGGGAGTATTATACACCTTCTTCCCATCCACAAAGATTGGCACCAACAGTTCCTTGATGGTGAAATTGCGTATGGTCATTCTTTTCCAGGTGTTCACCGGATCAAAGATGGTAAGCGGCTTGCTGACATCAATCTCTTCTTCATCCAGCATAACCAGATCTGCAATAGCCTTTCCGCCCCCATTGTATATGCGTACAACTTTCTTGTACCCCGGAGTGGTAATCTTAACCGGATTCTCAGAAATCTTAATTCTGGGTACCATTTCCCCGTCGATTTCCTCTGCAGCCATTTTATATACTCCTCCCAGGGCGGGACAGCCGCGGCTGGTTATCAGAGAAGTTCCAACACCGAAAATATCAATTTTTGCCCCCTGAGCCTTGAGATCCCAGATAAGCTCCTCATCCAAATCATTGGATGCAACTATCCTGGCATCCGGGAATCCTGCTTCATCCAGCATCATCCTGGCTTTCTTGCTTAAATAGGCAAGATCTCCGGAATCCAGACGGATTCCTACAGGCTCATATCCCCTTTCTCTCAACTCATTAAATACCGTAATGGCGTTGGGCACACCGCTTTTCAGTGTATCATAAGTATCTACCAGCAGCAGACAGGCGTCAGGAAAAGCATCCGCATAGGCACGAAATGCACTGAGCTCATCCGGAAAACTCATAACCCAGCTATGGCTGTGTGTGCCTCTGACAGGAATACCGAACATCTGACCGGTCATAACATTCGATGTAGCAGAACAGCCCCCTATTACTGCTGCTCTGGCTCCATAGATACCTGCATCCGGCCCCTGAGCTCTTCTTAATCCGAACTCCAAAACACTGCTGCCTTGAGCTGCCATTACTACCCTGCTGGCCTTGGTTGCTATAAGCGTTTGATGATTGATGATATTCAGCAAAGCTGTTTCAATCAGCTGGGCCTCTATTAAAGGAGCCTTGACCCGTACCATAGGTTCATTGGGGAAAACAACAGTTCCCTCAGGAACAGCGTGGATATCCCCGGTGAAACGCAATTCCCTCAGAATGTCGAAAAAGCCCTTATCAAACAGATTCAGGCTGTCCAGATATAATATATCTTCCTCACTGAAATGCAGATTTTCTATATAATCAATAACCTGCTCCAAGCCTGCTGCAATAGCATAAGCAGAATTTTCGCCGGGTTTGCGAAAATACATATCAAATACTGCTTTTCTGTTATGGATATTGTTTTTGTAATAGCCGTACATCATGGTCAGCTGATACAGATCCGTCATCATAGTCAAGTTTCTCATTGCTGCCGCCTCTCAATTAATTCATTTTATGCTCTATTAATTATACACCCGATGAAAAAAAAAACAAGCCGAAACGGCTTGCCTCATGAATGAGAAGATCTAATTTATGCTGAACACTCAACTAATTTGCCGGTCTTGTCCTGTTCAGACAACAAATCTCAGATCAACCTGACTGATTAGTACGGTAATAACATATAAATGATTGCCATGCAGCTCGCATACGAAAACCACACCTCTGTTTTCCCTGATCTCGCGGCCTCCATACTTTGTCAGTGCGATCAGGCGGCTGCGCTTCACCCCTTCGATAATTGCATTTTGAGTTTTCCCGGGATTCATCATCCGGATGCGCTCCTGATAACGTTTTATGGCGTGTTCAGTTGGTATTATGTAATTCCCTGAACGGAGGGTTGCTTTTTTCTTCCTGGAACGTGTTCTTTGTGTTCTTTTAATCTTTTTGCTCAAGTACATTCCCTCCTTCAAAAAACTCGGTAATAAGTAGATTTGTAACTTCTTCATCATTTCTTCCAACTATATTTTATAGTAATGGAAACTATTATTCAACCATTATTAGGTCGATTTCGAATATTTCAACAATTTTCACAATTAACAACCTGGCCTTTTAGCCCATTTTTTATTACCCGAAAAAACAAATTCAACCCGGGAAAACAACCACGGGTTGAATATTATTCATCTGATTCAAAGTACTGTTCAATCAAAAATTCAGCTATTCGTTTCCGAAAATTGGCTTCTGTGATTAGAGTGCAAATAAAAAGAAGTAAACGAAGCTGGTGTTCTTCTTCGGCATTTTTATTCTCAGGCACAGTTAATTCCCCTACCCGATCAGCCAAATCCTCCAAAGCGGAAATCAGCTCCTGCTTGGTTTGCTGCTTGAGCAAATAGAAATTCTTGTATATATCCTCTATCTCGGTACTGTTATCTTCACTGTTAACATCAGAAATCACGGGACTAAGCAGTCTGCGGATATCCCGAATGGATAAGATGGACTTGAGGCTGTAAATAAGTATAAGTAGTATGGCATGATTTCGATTGTAGGATTTTCCCTCAGGTGACATCAGTAAGCCGTCCTTAATATAGTTCTGGATCATGGTTTTGGATATCACCTTGCGTTCTTCGTCGTCACCATTGCCTTTGCCAAGCTTTTTATCGAAGAACTCCTCCAACTGGGAGATATACAGACGGTACTCTGGGATCTCATCCAATCTAATATCTTCGCTGTTAACAATCAGTTCAGAAAGTTGAGTCAGCAAATTCTGTACCATTCAATAAACATCTCCAATTGATATATTTACTATGCCATTTTCTCTCATCAACTAGTCTTTATTCACATTATACAGTAAACAAACTATGTTTACAAGGATATCCTGGAAACATTGATTTTCATGCCAAAAAAGGGCGGCAGCCTGTGCCGCCGGCCCTCTCTGTTGAATTGTAAATCTAAACTACATTGACAGGAAGGATTGCATCAATTATCCCAATGATCAATGATGCAATTACCGCCCCCCATATGGAAATACTCATGCCTGGAACCAGGAATTGTGTAAGATATATTATTATCGCAGATACAATAAATCCGACGATTCCCCTGCCAAAGGGAGATGCATCTATTTTAAACACACGCTGAACGACCCAGTCCATAGCTGCAATTACCAATGCTGCGACCAGTGCAGTGCCGAATCCCATCCGGGAAAATCCGGGAGTCAGCCAGGCAGTCACCATAAGAACTATCGCCGCTATGACAAAGCGTATAATAAGACTTACCCAGCCTTCTCCCCTCTTTTCCTTATCGTCCCTTCTTGCCTGGTCCATGTTTTCTGCCATTTATACCTACTCCTTTCTAAATACAGCATGATTGGATTCAAAACTCGTTAATATCTTTTCCAAATACCTGTGCTTTCATGCCTTTTATTTACTATGGAGTACTATGGAGCAGGTAAAGAACCTTAACATTATTGGTTTTACAGTGATTGATCAGTATTCTGCTCTGTTTCCTGAGCCTGGGGTTGGTTTTCACCGGATTGTCTCTCTTCTTCCTTTTTCTCCCCGGTATCACCTGACTCGCCTTTAATGACATCTGCATCAGCCGATTCATGCTTTCTGCGATAAATAAAGAATACTATACCTGCAACAAACAAAACAGCGCTTAATATTTGAGACACACGGAAAATTCCCAGGTACAAGCTGTCTGTTCGGAGACCTTCTATAAAAAAACGGCCGACAGAGTATAGAATTCCATACAATAAAAATACTTCTCCGGTCTTTTTTCGGCGCTTTCTATAAGACATTAAAATAAAAAATACTATAAAATTCCAAAATGATTCATAAAAGAAGGTTGCCAGATGCCACTGCTGTTCCGCTTCAATAAAAACAGCTGCCGGGAACCACTGCCATTCCGGATTATGGACAGCATACCCATAGGCTTCCTGATTTATGTAATTGCCCCAGCGTCCAATAGCCTGCCCCAGAATGATGCTGGGTGCACAGATATCTGCCAGATTCCAGAAGTCATGTTTTTTCCATCCGGCATAAATCAACCCGCCAAGCACACCGCCTATTATGCCTCCGTAAATAGCCAGGCCGCCTTTACGAATATTGAAAATATCCAGCATGTTATCCTTAAACTGATGCCATTCAAAGATCACATAATACAGTCTGGCACCGATAATGGCCAGGGGAATGGCTAATAATGCCAGGTCAACGATAGAATCCTGATCAACGTCAAACAGCCTGGCATTGCGCATAGCCAAAAGAATTCCAAGCAATACCCCTATTGAAATCAGTATGCCATACCAGTAAATCGGTTGGCCGAATATATGAAAGGCTATTGGGTTCATATTACCACTCCTTTTTATTCCAATTATATGGTCCGCTCATCTCATAGTCAAGTGTAAAAGATGGAAAAGATGTGCATTGTAACAAACAGGAGATAAACAAGCGGGACAGAGATTTAATACCCTCTGTCCCGCTAATCTGCCGCCTATTCTATTCGTGACTACCTGGGACTTATTCGGTTAATCATTTCATTCAATTCCTTCGTAAAACCGGATATGGGCTTCCCCCGGCCTATATCTTCGAAAATTTCTTCGATTCTGCTGACCATATCCGGATCTGCAGTAACGACTACTCTGTCTATCCTTTTGTCGGTATCCCGCACCCTCTTCTCCACCTGCTTTTTGATTGCATTGGTCAAATCTCCTTTATACTGGTCATTGAACTGCAATCCAACCATGGCTGTATTACCCGTAACAACGCAGGCAGCAGATTGTACCTCTCTGATTCTTGCAGCAGCATCTGCTATTTTCTGAGCCCTGTCTTGTTCATTTGTACCTATGGGAGCAGTTCCCGTGTTGTCTCGGCGATTTATGTTGTCTCTTAAAGGATCCGTCGCATTCCTTCTGTTATTCTGCTGCGTAAAGGGACGCGGCATCGGTGAAGCTCCGGGCACAGCAGGATAACCGGGTCCGGGCGATGCCCTTGGAACAAACCTGGTCTGTCCGGTTCCCGGAGATGTCCGGGGAACGGTGTCATCCGGTGTTCTTTGGACCGTACAGGATGCAGCCAGCAAACCAATAATAATGATTGCCAAAATAGAGAGCAAATAATGCCTCTTTTTCATTGTTTTCGCCTCCTTTGTCTCTATTTTGGCTTGCCGGCTTTCTTTTATGAAATGTAATTGATTGCACCTCTGGTCATTTTTGGTGCATTAAATTTTTCAATCGCTGCAGGAGCAATCAAAGTTTACATCCAATTCCCGGATAATACTCAAAATAACATCCTTCACTTTTCTGCTGTTTTCCTCGAATACCCGCAATACCTCTTCATGAGTTACAGGAGCAATATCATCTCTTCCCTCCAGACCCGCATCATAATCGGTTATAAGCGAAATATTTGCGTAGCAGATGCCCAGTTCCCTTGCCAGAACAACCTCCGGGTACTGGGTCATATTGATCAGACTGCAGCCCATACTTGTGTACCAGCGGCTTTCTGCTCCGGAAGAGAACCTGGGACCCTGAATAACCACAACTGTTCCCGATTTGTGAATTTTAAGGCCCTTCCTTTCAGCCTCCTTTACAGCTAATTGCCTTATTCTGGGGCAATAAGGCCTTGCCATGCTTATATGAACCACCTCCGGTCCGTCAAAAAAGGTATCCGGTCTTCCATGAGTCCGATCTATAAATTGATCGCTTACTATCAAATCCCCCGGTCTAATATGTGGTTGAAGACTGCCGGCAGCGGTAGTCGCCACGATCTGTCTGATACCCAATTCTTTCATGGCATAAATGTTTGCCCGGTAATTCACCTTGTGGGGCGGAAGCCGGTGTTCCCTGCCGTGCCTGGGTAAAAATGCAATGGATTTTCCATGAATTTCACCCAGAAAAAGCTTGTCACTTGGCTGCCCATAGGGTGTGGAAAGCGACACTTCTTCCACCTGCTCCAGCAAAGAATATAGACCGGATCCTCCAATGACACCTATATCCGCTTTTTTATTCATCCTTCCCTCTCCCTTCATCGCTCATTAATCAAAATATCTACTGATAAGGCGGTATTAACTTTTTTCATGTAGTCCTGATCAAATTATACATCCTCCAGCGAAAGCAGGAGTTGTTCACCATAGATGTCAATCAAATGCAACGCTACTGCATCCGTGCCCTCCTCCCGGGCATCAACTGATAAAGATAAAGAAGCCTGCAGTTTGGTGCATGATGGTGTTCGGAACGAGTGCTGCTCTGATATAAATTTACCATTTTTCAGATGCCCCACTGCCCAGTAGTCAATATAATCAGAAAAATGACCCGCAAGTTCTGATTTAACAGGACTGTGATAATCCAGTAATCGGATATCGATCGCTCTATCTGTAATTAAATCACAAACCTGTTTAATTTCCAGTTTTACTCTATTTTTATTTTCTTCATATTTCTGTACTTTTATAGATGGATCATAAAGAGTAAAAAATCCCTTCCCCTGACATTGCAGCATTCGTTTGCGACAAACATTGATTGAAAAATCACCGCTGTCCATGCCTATCCACTTTCTCCCATTTTTTTGTGCTGCTGCCATGGTTGTTCCGGAACCGGCAAAGAAATCGCCTATCCAGTCCCCCTGCCGGGAAGCAGCAAGTATTATCCGCTCCAATAGAGCCTCCGGTTTCTGGGTATCGTATCCGGTTCGTTCAGGATCCTTTTGCTGCAGGTGGGAAATGTCATCCCAGACATCGCTTAAATACACCTTGGAATCCTCATAATAGCGGTATATTCTGCCACCGGAACGAATCGACCAAAAGGTACGTCCCTCCTCATCAACCCGGCGCTTCATGTGGTTGCGCTGCACCTTGCCTCTTGGCTTTCCCACAGCTTCCGGATTGAAATAATGTTTGTCGGATTTCCGGTAAAAAAGTATGGTATCATGTTTGCGGCTGAAATATCTTTTGGCGCGGCCTCCCGATTGATATACCCATATAATTTCGTTCAGAAAATTATTTTCTCCAAAAATCTCATCCATTAACAACCTGGCATAGGGGCTGTATCTGTAATCCAGATGAAGAAAGATGGAGCCTTCCGGTTTCAAAGCCTGATAGGAGAGAGTCAAAGCATTTCTGAGCATCTTAAGAAAGCTGTCCCGGCTTTTCCACTTATCGGAATAAGCCTGATGGACTATAAGGTGTTTCTGATTCCCTCTCCATCCTTCTTCTCCCACCCTTTGCCTGAAAGTGAAATTCTTACCGGTAAAAAAAGGCGGATCCAAATAGACAAGCTGCAGTTTCTCGTGCCAATCATTCAGAAGTTCAGGCAGTTCTTCCGCCATATCCCCTTTATAGAAAAAACCTGACAATTCATCTGCCGGTTCTCCCAATTGATGCATCTCAGTATATCTTAACGACAAAACATCACCTGCTTTGCAAAACAGCCCGCTTTGCGGGCTGTTATAGTAGTATTGTTTGGTTGTTTCAAAACACAGGCTGTATTTCTAATCTGACCCTATAAAGCAGCTTTACGTTCCAGGAACTGTGCATAAATTGCCTTGGTTGGGCATTTCTGAGCACAGACCATGCAATTCGTGCATTTCTCATAGTTTATTTTTGCCAGATTATTTTCAAATTCCATGGCATCAAAGGGGCAGGCCTTAACACAAATTCTGCAGGCAATGCATCCAACCTTACAGACTGATCTGACCACTTTTCCTGTATCCCGGGAATTGCATGCTACTTGCACTTCACTCGATACAGGTATGAGCTCAATAACATTTTTGGGACATGCGGCAACACACAGACCGCAGGCAGTGCATTTTTCCTTGTCTACTTCGGCTATGCCTTTTTCGTTCACATGAATGGCATCAAAGGGGCAGACCCGTTCACATGTCCCCAAACCCAGACAGCCATAGCTGCAACCCTTCTGGCCTTCTGACAGCATGGCAGCTGCCACACAATCGGTGATTCCCTCATACATATATTTGTCCGCTGCCTGATCACAATCTCCCTGACAAAGCACCCGGGCTGTCAATCTCTCTTTGACATCCGTCTCCAAGCCCATGATAGAGGCAACTTTGGCAGCTACCGGACTGCCGCCGACCGGGCAGGCATTCACCGGTGCTTCTCCTGCTGCAATTGCCGATGCAAGACCATCACAGCCGGGATAGCCGCATGCACCGCAATTAGCTCCTGGTAATGCCTCTCTTATATCATCAATACGCGGATCCGTTTCCACTGCAAATTTTTTGGAGGCCAGTGAAAGACCTGCTCCGAACAGAAAGCTTATTCCACCAAGACTCAGTACCGGGAGTACCAGTTCTTTCCACATATCAATCTCCCCTTATTTTATTAATCCTTGAAATCCCAGGAATGCAACCGACATAAGGCCAGCCGTTATCATGGCAATGGGAAATCCCTTAAAAGGCTCAGGAATATCGGCCGTCTCCAACCTTTCACGAATACCGGCAAACAATACGATTGCCAGTGTAAAGCCCAATGCTCCTCCAATGCCGTTTATCAATGTCTGAAAAAGGTCATACTTTTCATTGATATTAAGTATAGCTACACCTAAAACGGCACAATTGGTTGTAATTAAAGGCAGATATACACCTAAGGCCTGATAGAGCGACGGGCTCGTCTTTTGTATAACCATTTCTACAAATTGTACCAATGCTGCTATGATAAGGATAAAGGCCAGGGTCTGCATGTACTCCATGCCCAATGGCTCCAGCAGGAAGTAATGAGCCAGATATGTTATTACTGAAGCCAAAGCCATTACAAAAGTTACTGCCGCTCCCATACCCACTGCAGTTGAAATCTTCTGGGATACTCCCAGGAAGGGACAAATTCCAAGAAAGCGTGACAAAATGAAATTATTAATCAATATGGAACTCAATAGAATAATAAATATCTTTCCTAAATAATCCACATCCATACCCCCTTCGTTTACTAAGCCTGTCGTGCTTGTTTTTGCCGTTTCTCATCCAGTTTGTTCAACAAAGCCAGCAAAGTGCCCAGTGTAATAAAAGCACCTGGCGGAAGTATCATTATAACAGCAGGCTCGAAGCCTTGTCCGAAAACCGGCATACCAAATATCGAACCCGCTCCCAATAGTTCTCTGATAGCTCCCAGAATTGTCAGGGCAATAGTAAAGCCAAGACCCATACCAATCCCGTCTATCAGAGAGTAGAAGGGATTGTTTTTGGACGCAAATGATTCCGCCCTCGCAAGTATAATGCAGTTTACGACAATCAGAGGGATGAATAAGCCCAAAGCCTCGAACAATTCAGGTACAAAGGCTTCCATAAGCATACCTACAATGGTAACAAATGCGGCAATGATAACGACAAAAGCAGGAATCCTCACTTTGTCGGGTATGAAATTTCTAAGCAGGGAGATAACCAAATTGGAGGCAGCCAATACGAATATTACCGCAGCACCCATGGCAACTCCGTTAATAGCAGCGGTAGTAACTGCCAGAGTAGGGCACATGCCCAGAACCAGTCTGAAGGTGGGATTTTCCCTGACTATGCCGTTTACCAATATATCCTTTACTTTCATTGATTGTCACCTCCAGCCAGTTCTGTCAGGTAAAAGTCGATTGCATAATTTACAGCACCGGTAACTGCCTTCGAGGAAACGGTTGCACCGGTTATGCCGGAAATGCTGTCATCCTCTATACTGTCGTCAGCAGTCATGCCTTTATATTGTTCATAAAATTTCGGTTCCAGGACCTTGCTTCCCAGGCCTGGTGTCTCGGAATGCTGTGCTATCTGTATGCCGCTTACTTTTCCGTTTGAATCAATACCGACGATAACAATAAGCTCTCCTCCGTATCCGCGATTTGTTGTCTTAAGGGTATATCCCTTTGTATCACCGTTTATTCTTCCCTCATGGGCTTCCAGAATATTGGGATGCTCCTTTTCTGAAAACTCCACTGGAACAAACTCATCAACATTATCCAGCACGGATGCTCTGGCCATGTCATCGGCTTTTGCAGCCTGAATCTGTATTGGCTCTTTTGTAATCATATGTGTCAGGGCCAGGGCAAAAGTTGCCACTGCAGTTATAAGCAGCAGCTTAAGTCCCATTTTTAAGGTTTCAGGCATGACTTCGCACCTCCCCAAATATTCTCGGCCGAGTATATTTCTCAATCAATGGTGTGGCTACGTTCATCAGCAGGATGGAATAGCTGACCCCTTCCGGATAGCCCCCGTAAATTCGAATAACCGCAGTAAGAATTCCGCACCCGGCACCCATTATAAACTGGCCGAGCGGAGTAACCGGAGATGAGGAATAGTCTGTTGCCATAAAAAAGGCACCTAAGAGAAGACCGCCAAGAAACAACTCATAAAATGCATTATACAATTCAAAACCATTCGCAATAAAAGTGAATAAAAAGGTTGTGGCAATATAAGTCAGGGGAATCCTCCAGCTTATGACACCCCGGATCAACAAATAGGCAGCTCCCAGCAGAAGTGCAAGCGAAGATACTTCTCCTATAGTTCCCCCGATATTTCCTATGAGAACATCCCATAAGGAAGGAAGCTCTATGCTTGCTGCAGTAGCACCGCTTGTGGCCCCGCTGGTAGCCCCGCTGGTAGCATTGCTGATTGCATCAACAGCTTTCAGTAATGCAAGGGGGGTTGATGAACTGACCGCATCCGGCCCCGGTTTGATCCAGTATGTCATGCGTACCGGCCAGCTTGCCATTAAGATTGCCCGTGCTGCCAGGGCAGGATTCATAAAATTATGGCCCAGCCCTCCAAATGCTTGTTTGACAAGGGCGACAGCAATTATTGAGCCAATCACAGGAAGCCACCAGGGTGCACTGGGAGGCAGATTATATGCCAGCAAAATTCCGGTGACCACTGCGCTGCAATCGCCTATTGTAACCGGCTTTTTCATCAGCTTTTGAATTAACAGTTCTGTCAGTACTGCAGCTGTTGTGCCCAGTAAAATAATCCAAAGCGTTTTTACTCCAAAAAACCATATTGATGCAATACCAGCCGGTATCAATGCAATGACAACATCCAGCATAATTCTGGAGGTTGATTCCCGCGTTCTGATATGGGGAGATGCTGAAACCGTGAAAAAATTCATACCAAACCCTCCAACCTACCTGTTGTATATATCTTACTGATTTCTTTCAGGCTGTTAATCATGAATGAGCTGCTTATTTTGCCTGAGCTCTCCGTTTTCTTTCTTCCATGATTTCTTTCTTCGCCATCTGAATGGAGTGCAGCAATGGCCTTGATGCGGGACAGATATAGGAGCAGCTGCCGCATTCAACGCAATCCATGGCATGAAGCTTGTCGGCTTCCTCATAATTTCCTGCAAGGGATCGGGCACTGATGGTAAGAGGCATCAGATGGATTGGACACACGGAAATGCATCGTCCACAGCGAATGCAGTTGGATACTTCCCTGACAGCCGCTTCCTCTTTTGTAAAGAGCAGTATACCGGAAGTTTCCTTGGTAACAGGCACATCCAGGGTATACTGGGCAACCCCCATCATAGGTCCGCCGTTTATCACTTTAGCCGGTTCTTCCGTCCAGCCCCCGCAGAAATCAATGACTTCCCGGAAGGATGTTCCTATTCGTACCATAAGGTTTTTCTGTTCCCGGACAGCTCCGCCTGAAACAGTAACCAGCTTCCTGTAAAGAGGTAAGCCGTCCCTTACTGCGAAGGCAATTGCAGCTGCTGTTCCCACATTCTGCACCACTGCTCCCACATCCATCGGCAAACCTCCGGAGGGAACCTGGCGTCCGGTTATGGCATAGATCAGCTGTTTTTCTGCTCCCTGCGGATATTTGGTTCGCAGAGTAACAACTTGTATGTCATTCTCGTTTTTTGCAGCTGCTGTCATCTGCTTAATTGCCTGAGGCTTGTTATCCTCAATGCCAATGTATATCCTGGATACTCCGCCCAGAATCTTTCTGATAACTTTCAAGCCATAAAGTATGTCATCCGGATGCTCAATCATCAACCGATAATCAGATGTCAGAAAGGGCTCACATTCAGCACCGTTCAGCAAGAGTATATCTATTTTCCTGTCATCGGGAGGAGACAGTTTTACATGTGTCGGGAATGCAGCCCCGCCCATGCCTACTATGCCGGCCTCCGTCACAATGCTTTTCAAAGCGTCCGCACTCAGCCGCTCTGCATTATCCGGTTTTATTGATTCGTCAGGCGTGTCCTGACCGTCATTGACAATTATAACAGCCGGTGCCTTACTTCCATTGGGTAAATCGACTATCTCAATTGACTTAACCTCACCTGAAACGCTGGAATGGACAGGGGCACTGACAAATCCTCTGGGTTGTCCTATTTTCTGGCCCAGTCTGACCTTGTCACCCTTTTTGACCAAAGCGTCACATGGTGCGCCTATGTGCTGCTTGAGAGGTATAGTGACGATCTCAGGAACATCGCATAGTTCAATCGCCTTGTTTTCGGTAAGGTGCTTGTTTTCAGGAGGGTATATTCCTCCTGTGAAAGAGAGCAGTTTGTTGAACAAGTGTTACACCTCTATCCATTTGTTAAAATTGTGTCATTGCTAAAACATGAAAATAACCCTAGGAAACAGGGTTTCTTCAGGTTATTTATAAGCTGACTATTAACAAATGATATTATAGCACATATGCAGGATTTATGTAACATATAGTACAAAAGTTTTTATTTAAAACGTGAAAAAATTAGATATGACCCGGTTCTTCATCCCTCGCAAAGCAATTCAAGATGCCTGCCAATATGCTCTTTCAGATGCTTTACATACAGTTCTTTGTTTTTGTGCCACAGAGCATACAGCCTGTCGCGGAAAAGGAAGTTTCCCTTATCGTCCTTATCCGAAAGAATGAAGCCGTAAGTAATATGAATAAGCTGACGGGCATCATTCTGAGAGAACAATCCTGGCAGGTCTTTATCCTCCATCGTATCTACATCAGGTATTTTTGTTATATCAGTGCTCACATGATAGTATTTTTGCGCCTTTTCAAAGCTCGTCAGGGCATATTTATGCACTTCTCTGTAAAGGTAAGGATCTGTCTCGGCAACTACCTGCATAGCCACCAGCCAACTGGTGCCGGCAGTCTTTACGTGGAAACGGCCTTTGGTATGCTTACCGATTGAAGAGAATACTGAAAACTTATCCGAGCCTGAATGAATACTGAGCTTATAACCAAAGTGCCTGGCTATAGCTGCATGAACCTTCATCTCGGAATCAAACCGGTCTACATCTCCTATGTAATCCACGCCCTTTTGAAACTCTCCGCAAAATCGGGGAGCTAGGGTGGCAATTTTCACACCGCGCTTCAGCAGCTCATTTGCTACAAAATAGTGCTGCAAGGGCAGGGTCGGAGTAGGAGTCTCATCAATGGAGACTTCGAAATCCACTTGATCGGTTTTACCGGATATATATTTCTTAAATATATCTGAAACAAACTCAACTGCTTTACTGTAGATAAGTACACAGCGGCGCAGGGAGTCCTCATCGAATGTAATTACATTTCCTTCACCTACATCAAAATGTTGATCCAGGTAGCATTCTTTCAGCTCATCAGTAAGCAGGCATTCATCAGCTGCCTGCTCCGGGCTCATGTCATTGACATCGCTTCTTATATGCTCGCTGCAGTCCAGTGTAATCATGGTAAATCCCAGCTCAAGAGCATATTCCACCTCTTCCGGTTTCTTAAGGTGATCCCCGTCTGCACCAAAGCCTTTTCTGTAGCCATGCCTGAATACAGCCCAGCTTGCTGCATCCAATACATCTTCATAGCCGCGGTGTGTTAAATCAAGCTCCCGGATGGATTGCTGAGCCAGTACAGGATATGCATTATACTCATCAACAGCCTGCAAATGCCCTTCACCTGCTATGCCCAGACGGTCTCCCAGTCCAAAGGAGCGGTCCCTGCGCAGAACAGGAACAGGGGCTGTAAAGGGAAATTTCTTGCGCAGCGTTTTGGCATTGGCTGCACTGAGGGATGCTTCCACGCAATTAAAAGCGCCGTTTCTAAAAGATCTGCCCTTGAATTCTCCCGCTTGAGATCCCATTACGATTAATAGATCTTCTCCATCCTTTTCAGCCATAAATGCCCAGCCGCCGTCATCCATCCTGTTCACTGAAGCAGGATAAAGACGACAGTCATATTGTGTAAAGTCGAAAGGAAGAGCTTTCATAGTATTATCCATTTTCATTCTCCTTTTCAGACTGCTTTACTAATCATTGAACCCAAAGTACTCCATAGCATTATTATATGAAATGTCCTGAACCAAACTGCCCAAAGCGTCCATGTCAGCAGGATACTCCCCGTTTTCCACCCACTCTCCCAGCAGATTGCACAGGATACGGCGGAAATATTCGTGTCTTGTATAAGACAGAAAACTGCGGGAATCGGTGAGCATGCCTGTGAAGTTGCCCAGCACTGACATATTGGCAAGATTTGTAATCTGAGCTTTCATACCGGTAATATTATCATTGAACCACCAGGCAGTTCCATGCTGCATCTTACCGGGAATGCCCGTCTCATGAAAACAGCCCAGGGTAGTGACAATTGCTTCATTGTCATTGGGATTAAGTGAAAACACCATTGTCTTTGGCAGGCAGTTCCGCGAATTTAGAGTATCCAGCAATCTGCTGAGACCAGGCATGCAATTTTCGTTGCTAATGGCATCAAATCCGGTATCAGGGCCGAGTGTTCTAAAACACTTGGAATTGTTGTTACGGACAGCACCAAAATGAATTTCCATAACCCAGCCCCGTTTATGGTACTCTGCGCCCAGGAACAGCAACATAGACCAACGAAATGCATCTGCTTCCTCATTGTTCACCTGTTCTCCTGAAATGCGCTTCTTAAGAATTCTGTCTATTTCTTTATCGCTTGCCGGGGCGTAGACGATTTTGTTAATACCGTGATCGCTCGCTCGGCATCCTGCATCATGGAATAAATCCATGCGCCCGGTCAAGGCAGTGCATAAATCAGCCATACTGTCAATTGCCCTCTCCCCGGCTGCTTCGGCCAGCTGCTGAAGGTAGCTTGTGAAATCATCCCTCTCTATGTTAAGAAGCCTGTCCGGCCGCCAGCCGGGATAGACTGCCGTATCAAAAGAAGGATCACCGGCTATTATTTTATGATGGGACAGATCATCCACGGGATCATCAGTTGTTACAATAACTTTAACATTGGATTTCTTAATAATGCCTCTGACTGATAAATCCTTCCTTTTCAGCTGGGCGTTGCACAAATTCCATATTTCATCAGCTGTGGATTCGTTCAGCGGCAGCCGGCAGTTGAAGTAACGCTGCAATTCCAGGTGAGCCCAGTGATAAACCGGGTTGCCGACAGCCTTGGGCAGTATTCGCGCAAACTCCTTGAATTTCTCTTTATCTGCAGCTTCCCCTGTCACATAATGTTCATCAACACCACAAGCACGCATGAGTCTCCATTTATAGTGGTCTCCTCCCAGCCAGACCTGGGCAATATTGTCAAATTGACGATCTTCTGCAATCTCAGCCGGGTTTATGTGACAATGGTAATCCACAATCGGCATCCCGGCAGCATATTTGTGGTAGAGAATTCTGGCAGTTTCGTTGTTAAGAAGGAAGTCCTGATCCATAAATGCCTTCAATGTATACCCACCTTTCATGTAGACATATTTTTTGATTAGAAACCAGTTATGATTTAATTTGATTCAAGTTATTCCTATTATACTATAAAATACTAAAACTCCACCAGGTCTTTGATATTAACAGGCAAACCAGTTCTGATTGATTTATTGGCTGCTATGCCGACAAGTATTGACATGGCTCCATCCATATGGGAGGCAGCTCTGTGGAAAGGATCTTCTTCGGGCACGCCAAATATATCATTCAGGAGAATCGGATCCCCGCCGCCATGTCCTCCCTCAGCATCCTCAATGAGAACGTCATAAGGTGCATCAAAGAGCGGGAATACTGTTATGCACTTCTTCTCTGCAGCCCCTTCCTCAGAAATATCACCGCCTGCATTAACATAGGCTTTTTCAACAACAGTCATCTGTATTCGGCCTTTATTTCCGTTAAACGCTACTCTGAACCCTTCCCATGGCATATAAGCATTTAATGAATATGTTAATATGGCATTGCTGCTATATCTAACCATAACTCCCATAGTATCCTCTATGCTGATTCCATCGCCGAATACACTTTGATCCCGCAAATATCCATCCTCTTTCTCAGCATCTAGATACAGAGCTTTCATCTGAGGAATGTTCTTCATATGCAGGGCAAAATGATCATCACTGGCATTTTCGCTTCCATGAGCCCGGTAATAGAATCTTGTTATCCCCCGCTTCTCGGCATTTTCCCGTCCGTAAAACATAAGATCCCCCATACTGAATACAGTTTTGGGATAAGCGGCCAGCCAGAAATTCACAAGGTCAAAGTGGTGAGTAGATTTATGGACTAGAAGCCCTCCGCTGTTTCTCTTGTCTCTGTGCCAGCGTCTGAAGTAATCAGCCCCATGATTTGTGTCCAGGAGCCATTCAAAATGTACCGACAGGATATCTCCTATGGTGTCATTCATAATCAACTCCCTGACCTTGGTGCTGTGAGGTGCATATCGATAATTGAAGGTGACCCTCAAATCTCTTCCCGTCTTCTTTATTGTATCCAGAATAGCCTGGCATTTTACTTCGTCAATTGTCATGGGCTTCTCTGTTATTACATCGCATCCAAGTTCCATGGCGCGAGTAATATATATATGATGAGTCCGATCTATGCTGGTAACGATAACAATATCAGGTTTCTCGGTTATGATCATTTCATCAAAACGATCAAATGTATAGGTGTTAACAGGCCTTGCTCCATATTCTTCAGATATTACCTTATTAGCATAGTTCATGCGTGTTTGGTTAATATCACAAAAACCCACCAATTCACAGGTATCCTTAAACCTGCCAACAATAGCAGTGTAAAAGAATCTGGCTCTTCCGCCTGTTCCTACCAATGCGTACTTCTTTCTGTTTTTCAATTTGCACTCCTCCTCAGATTCCCATAGTAATATAACCCATTGACAAAGATCTGTGTAAAGACATTATAGCGCAATAATTCTATTGATTCTTTTCATTTATTGTTATATTCAATAAAAACATTGCATATTTTGCTCAAATTATAATGGTATTTATGTTATTATTATTCTATTGGGAGGGATTGTTGTGAACAGCCTCATTGAAACGGAAAAAGATCCGGGCTTTCTGATAGATATTGAATACTCAAAAAGGCAGGGTTACTTTACCATGCCTTTCAATCATTACCACAGCTATTATGAATTATATTATTTACTGAACGGAGTAAGAAACTACTTTATAAAAGATAAGGTTTACTCAGTTACGAGCGGCGACCTTGTTCTTATTAACAAATACGAGATTCACAAAACTTCTGACAGCACTGTGCCTCACCACGAACGTTTGCTGATTTATTTCAGAGAAGAATTTCTTTATGCAGGCTCTAATGAAGAGATGGATTACTTATTGCATTGTTTCAGAATAAACAAACCTGTAATAAGGCTGCAACCACCTGAACAAGCCATAGTAAAAGATTTGATCCATAAAATGCATAAGGAACAATATATGAAAAAGACAGGCTATATGTCATATTTAAGAGCTCTGCTTACAGAATTGCTGATTTTAGCAAACCGCCTGCTTGAAACAAGAGACCAGGTTCTTCCTGATGCTAATGCAGACAAGACCATACACAAAAGGATTTCAAAAATTGTACAATACATAAATAGTAATTACAGTGATTCACTAAGCCTTTCCTCTGTAGCAAACAGCTTTTATATCAGTCCATATTATCTCAGCAGACTGTTTAAAGAGGTGACCGGATTCAATTTTACAGAGTATCTGAACCTGGTACGGATTCGCGAAGCACAGAATCTAATCCAGGGCTCTGATATGAAAATTATCGATGTAGCACAGGCGGTAGGCTTTGAAAATGTTGCTCATTTCGGCCGGGTATTCAAACATATTACCTCCCTGTCACCAACTTCATACAGGAAGAAACACAGGGAATAAAAGACAGGAATTTATTTTTCTTTCTTCCTGTCTTTGCGCAACAGCTCATATATGCCAATAACAAGAAGGAACCCGCCAAACAGCTTCCTCAGCAAAGATGCTGACATGCAGGAAGCCAGGAGGGAACCCGTAAGCGCGCCTGCCGTTCCTGATAAAACCAGTTGAAATGCCAGTTTGAAACGAATACGCTTGTTTCTGGAATGAACAATAATTGCAGCAAGAGCAGTGGGAATAAACGAAGCTAAATTTATTCCCTGTGCCGTGTGCTGGGAAACTCCCACCAGAAATATAAGGGACGGTATCTGAATGGTTCCGCCGCCAATCCCCATACCGCCTAACATACCGGACACCAGACCTATGAAAAAGAGCAGC
Source organism: Clostridiales bacterium (assembly GCA_012839095.1). GTDB lineage: Bacteria > Bacillota > Clostridia > Caldicoprobacterales > DTU083 > DUOA01. The sequence continues at coordinate 7,092 of DUOA01000129.1, read as the reverse complement.
ACTAAATTATCATCCTGACAGCTGCAGCAATCATAAAAAGGGCAAATACTTTTCGCAGCCATCGTTCCGGAATTCGATGCAGCAAGAAGGCTCCCGCTATTCCCCCTATTACTCCTCCGGCTGCAACAGGTATGCCTTTGTTGAGATCCAGGAAACCCCGCCTGAAGTATACAAAAGAGCTGATCAAAAGTAAGGGCAGGATAATTGCTATCGCAGTTGCATGTGCATCATGTTCATCAACCTTCAGGATATGTATCATGGAAGGTACTGCAACCATGCCCCCTCCTGCCCCAAAAAGTCCGTTGCACAGCCCCGTTGCCATACCAATTGCTAATATCTTCAGAATGTAGGCAGACTTATTCAAATTATTCACCTGTCCGGTTTCAACATTTGTCCAAGTCTAGATTATCCTTTGCAGCCTTTTTTATTCTCAGTATTTTATATTGATATGGCTAGTCATATTATAACATCTGTCCCATCTTCACTGCATCAAACTCAGCCTGCAGTTCAGTTGACGGCGGCTCCGTCAGCAGGGAGACAACTACTATTAATATACATGAAAACAGAAAGGCCGGCAGCAATTCATAGATGTCCCAAATACCACCCAGTTCGCGGACAACAAGCTTCCAGATAAACACCATGCTGCCGCCGCCCAGCATGCCTGCTACAGCTCCGGCCCGGTTGATGCGCTTCCAGAAAAGTGAAAAAAGCATCAGCGGACCGAAAGTTGCACCAAACCCTGCCCAGGCAAAAGAAACGATAGCAAATATTACACTTTCATCGTCCAGGGCAATCAAAACGGCAATAAAAGCAATTACCAAAAGCGTTATACGCGAAACCCACATAACATCCTTGTCACTGGCTTCCTTCCGTAACAATCCCTGATAGATGTTTTTTGCCAAAGAAGAAGCTGCTATCAGCAGATATGAATCCGAGGAACTGATAGTGGCGGCAAGAATTCCAGCCATGACTAGACCGGCCAGCAGAGGCGGCAGAAGATTGGTTGAAATCAGGATAAACACCTTTTCTGCTTCCGCAGTGCTGGTCAAAGTAACCGGGTAGAGTGTTCTGCCGACTATTCCTATAAGAACTGCTACTGCTAAGGAGATAATGACCCACACTGTGGCAATGCGCCTGGATCTGGTAAGTTCACTTTCATCGCGAATTGCCATAAAGCGCAGTAACACCTGGGGCATTCCGAAATACCCCAGACCCCAGGCGAGGGTAGACAGAATGGTAATGAATCCATAGCTGCCGGCTGAACCGAAAACCGGTTTTCCGTTTGTAATCAGCTGTATCCCGTTTTCATCCACTTCCGGACTGGCAATGCCAAAGAATTCAAGAAAACCGGGAATACTTTTTGAATTCTCTATTACGGCATTCAAGCCTCCTGCAGCAGAAGTACCGATAAATACCACCATAACCAGGGCTGTTACCATAACCAAGGCCTGCATAAAATCGGAAGCACTTTCAGCTAAAAAGCCGCCCACAAGCGTATACAGCAATACAAATACCGCACCTAATACCATCATTGACACATATGATGCACCAAACAGAGTGGAAAACAGTTTACCGCAGGTAACGAAACAGCTGGCGGCATATACAGTGAAAAAGATTAAAATGAAAACAGCTGATATTACCATAAGTACCTTTTTTTCTTCACGGAATCGGTTGGAGAAAAATTCAGGCAGGGTAATGGCATTGCCTGCTTTTTCGCTGTATCGGCGAAGTCTTTTTGAAACGATAAGCCAGTTCAGATATGTACCCACAGCCAGTCCTATGGCGGTCCAGGCAGCATCAGCAAGACCAAACCAATAGGCAACGCCCGGCAGCCCCATCAGCAGCCAGCCGGACATATCCGATGCTTCAGCACTCATAGCAACAACCCATGGCCCCAGGCTGCGTCCGCCGAGAAAATAATTTTCAGAGCTTTGGTTAGCCTTCTTCGCAAAGATAAGGCCTATTGCTACAACCACAGCCATATAGCCGGACATAGCAATTAACACTTGAATTCTATCAGGTTCCATTTCTTCCTCCATTTCTACTTACTCGTTTTATAATTATACATACTGTATCTATTTCTATACATTATAAAGGATAGGCGCATATAGTACAACCAATTATTGCAGTTTTATTTATCAAATAGATTCTAATATAGTTTGTCAGATAAAATTTACAGGGATCTCTTTATACATTGGTTATGCAAAAAGATGTCAACAAAAACAATTTGCAGTTAACTGTAAGCTGATGAGTAAACTAAAAACCCGCTTTTCAGCGGGTTTTATATACATTGTGGTGCGAGAGACGGGACTTGAACCCGTACGCCATAGGACACACGCCCCTCAAACGTGCCTGTCTGCCAGTTCCAGCACTCTCGCCCATTAGAATTAGGTTCCTTCCTTCCGGAAGAACCGCAATAATTATTATATCCATCAGATCTGTGTTTGTCAACAGCAAAGAGAAAAATGACAGGTATTTCAAATCACAAGTGTAAATTTCAGCTCAACATAATACATCATGGGACTAGGAACCAGTCTTCTATATTTCTGTAGATGCCTAATTCTCCTATGCGCCCTATACCATGTACCCGGTTGTCTGCCAGTAAGGAACCGGTTCGAAAATACAGGCTGATGACAGGCAATTCATCAACAAAAAGCTTTTGTATTTCTTCATACACTTCTTTTCTTTCTTCCTCCATATAGGTTACAGCAGTAAGATTCAGCAAATAATCCATTTCCGGATTGTTGTAGTATAAGAAACCGCTTCCGTTTCCGCCTGTTTGAGCCGAATGGAAAAGAACACGTAAATCAGGCATATTATCCAGGCTGTATCCTGTCAAAACAGCATCAAACTCTCCTTCTGCCATTTTTTCTTCCTGCAGCACATCCCAGGGAACCAATTCCACTTGAACATGAAAACCAAGCAAGCTCAGTTGTTCTGCAATCAGATATGCAGTATCCCTGCGGAAAGCATTGTCTTTGTTGGTCAGCAGGGTAAAGGCAAGATCAATCTTTTCTCCCTCTATCTCCCGATCCAGAACGGCATCGCCGTCCGTATCCTTCCATCCTGCTTCCTCAAGCAGTCTGGCTGCACGTTTTTCATCAAAGTCATATATCCTGTAGCTGCTGTTGTACAGCCAGGAGTCGGAAGGTATAGGTACATCCACTGTCTCGGCATTATTCAGATATACCTTGGATATTATATCCTTCCGGTTTATGGCATAGGCCATTGCTTTCCTGACATTTTTATCCTCAAACAAGGGATTTCTGCTGTTAAGTGCCAGGAACTCATAATTGGAGGTTAAATACTTATAATGCCCGGCATTGATTCTATTCAGGCGGGTATTGGCATATACCACTGTTGTGTCGACCAGATCTATTTCCTCTTTCTCAAATGCATTGCGAGCTTCATCATTGGTTTGATAAGTCCTGGCCAGTATTGAGTCGATATAGGGAGCACCATTCCACCAGCGTTCATTTCGAGTCAGTCTTATCGTACCTTCGTCAAATGAATGGGAAGGATCAATCCGGTATGGCCCTGTTCCAACAGGCATTAAGGCAGGATCATCTTTGCTGTCCATTATAAACTCCGCTGATTGATAGACACTTTTGGGAAGGACCGGAAAAGTCAGCAGATCCAGTAACTGATAAGAAGGTTCGCCCAGGCGGATATAAAAGGTATGAGGATCTCCGCTTCTAAGACCATATTCCACAATATTGGTGTTTTCAAATATATTACTTTGATAAAAAGAATCCAGGGCACCGCTTTGGAGAATCTGGAAGGTGAACAGTATATCCTCTCCGGTCATGGTTTCTCCATTATGCCATAGTACATCTTTGCGTACATCAAACACCCAAAGCCTTCCATCCGGCGATACCTCCCAGCCGGTTACCAGTGAAGGTACCGGTCTGAGATTTTCATCATAGGCTATGGGGCTTTCGTATATAAGGCTCAAAAAATTCAACATATCTCTTGACTGTGTCAGCAGAGGATTGAAAGTATCGGGGTTTGTCAGCGGAACCCGCAGTTCCCCTCCTCTGCGCGGAACCGGTTCGGTTGGTACAGGAGTATTTTCAGAAGGAGCTGTCTCCTCTGTACCTTGACTGTCCGGAGCCCAAAAAATGCTGCAGGCTGTCAGGACAGATATTAAAGCAACAAGCAGAATAATGGATATCGCCTTACTCATTCAGTCATAATCCTTTCCAAATGAGCTGCTGTTTGAACACTGCAGCTCCAAAGATGGATATATTTCCTTATATACTTCATAGGCTTTCAATACTTGTTCGATATAGTTACGAGTCTCTGAAAAGGGTATATAATCCAGATTATTTCCGTCCCGGCTGTACTCTCTGTTTCTCAGCCATTTGTCTACATTTCCGATTCCCGCATTGTAGGCTGCAAGTACCAACTCCCTGTTGTCGGGAAACCTGGATGTCAAATAGCCCAGATACCAACAGCCAATCTGGATATTTACCTCCGGATCATACAATTGTTTCTCTTCGAAATCAGCCAGGCCTATTTTCCCCGCAATCCATTCCCCTGTGCTGGGAAGAATCTGCATCAGACCCCTGGCATCCTTTGGAGAAACTGCTTCCGGCATAAACCTGCTTTCAACCCATATAACCGCAGCAGTCAGACAAGGATCCACTTCATATTTCGACGCATAACTGCAAATTTGATCTTCATACAGCAACGGATACCTGATTCTTTTTAGCCAATTACTGCCCTCCAGCAGATAAATTGCCAGGAATGCTGCTAACAAAATGAACAGAATCCATCGCAGCAGATTCCTTTTCTTTGGTTTTGCCATCCTATTTCCTCCGTTGCCTGACTTCTTTCAATATGCTTTGAACCTGGGCAAAAGTGTGATTTCTTGACCGGGAATTATCAATTACCCGATGAGCCAGTTCACGCTTGGTCTCAATATCCATCTGACTCTGTATCCGAAGAAGCGCTTCCTCCCTGGTAAGATCATTTCTTCTCATCAGTCTCTCTATCTGCAATCTTTGTGGAATATATACCAGCCATACCTCGTCCATCCATTTATCCCAACCGGATTCAAACAGCAAGGGCACATCCACTGCAACCAGATCCGGACATTGGTTCTTCTCTATTTGATCCAGCATACTTTCTATTTCGTCCTTTACTATTGGATGGGTCAGTTGATTCAGTTTTCTTCGGGCTCTTTCGTCAAAGAATACCAGAGCCGCCATTGCTTTGCGATCCATCTGTCCGTCCGGCAGAAAGTATTGTTCACCAAACTCACTACGGACTGCCTGCCAAACCCGATTGCCCTTTTCCGACAGTCCGGCATATACCTTGTCCGCATCAATAACAGTAACACCTAATTCCTTCAGCATTGCAGAAACAGTACTTTTTCCTGAAGCAATGCCGCCTGTCAAACCGATTTTCTTCATATTATATCTTCCTATTATGTTTCATACCAGTTGCTGCCTACACCAATATCAACTACCAGGGGTACCGATAATTCCACTGCATTCTCCATTTGTTCCCGCAGCAGACATTTTACCTCTTCCAGCTCTTCCCGGTGGGCGTCAATTATCAATTCGTCATGAACCTGAAGAATCAGTCTGGATTTCAATTTCCTTTTTTCCAGTTCGTCATGTACACGAATCATGGCCAGCTTGATAATATCGGCTGCTGTACCCTGAATAGGCGTGTTCAAGGCAATGCGTTCTCCAAAGCTGCGTACATTGTAATTTCTTGACTTCAGCTCGGGAATATTTCTTCTGCGATTCATGAGAGTAGTTACATACCCATTTCGCTTGCCTTCAGCTATTATCCGATCCATGTACTGTTTGACCATTGGAAAACGCTGCATGTAGCTGTCTATATATCTCTTTGCACTGGCCCTGGTAATCCCCAGATTTCTTGCAAGGCCATAGTCGCTGATGCCGTATACAATACCAAAATTAACTGCTTTTGCACTGTTCCGCTGTTCCTCCGTTACCTGCTCCATAGGGATGCCAAAAATGTCAGCAGCAGTTCTACGATGAATATCCTGCTTGTTTCTGAAGGCTTCTATTAAGTTCGGATCTCCTGAAATATGAGCCAACACACGCAGTTCAATCTGGGAATAGTCTGCATCCACCAATACATGATCTTCATCACTGGCAGTAAACACCTTGCGTATTTTTCTACCCATTTCAACCCTTACAGGTATGTTCTGTAAATTGGGTTCAGTACTGCTGATCCGTCCGGTTGCGGTAACCGTTTGATTGAAACTGGAATGTATCTTTCCGTCATTAGGATTGATCATATGGAGCAAACCATCAATATAGGTAGACTTCAGCTTCATCACCTGACGGTAATCTATAAGCTTTTCTATTATGGGATGCATACCTGATAAATTTTCCAATACTTCTATATCAGTGGAATAACCGGTTTTCGTTTTCTTTTGGACTGGCAGCCCCAATCTGCCAAACAATACTTCGCTTAACTGCCTGGGAGAATTCAGATTGAATGACACACCGGCCAGCTCAGTTATTTCCTCAGTCAGACGATTTATATGGGCAGAAAACTCAATCTCCAGCTGCTGAAGAATGGCTTTGTCCACCTTGAAGCCTGCCAGTTCCATACCGGCCAGGACCCGGATTAGTGGATGCTCAATTTTCTGATAGAGACCGTTCATTCCCTCATCTTTCAGCTGTCTTTTTATTGCACCGGCTAATCGCAACAGATCCGATGCATCTGCTTCTGAAACATCAGTATTGGTATATTCATAAAGAAGCTGTTCAACATCATATTTGTTTCTGACCGGGTCAAGGAGATATGCACCAATCTGTGTATCGAATTCCAGTCCTTTTACCTGGATCCCCAGCTTGTAAAGCCCCAAAATCATGCTTTTGGCATCATTGGTTGTTTTTAGAATTTGACTGTTTTCAAAAAAGGGCTTCAGGCTCTGCCAGACCTCTTCTTCCTGCAGTCCCTCTCCCAGCAAATCTTCCTTCAGGCACAGCTTATATACCTCATCCTCCTGCCAGGCGATGCTGATATTCGGCTCAAGCATGACAGCTGCTTCTTTTTGTTCCATCAGCTGCTGTACAAACGTCTGCAAATCCGCTGTTTTTC
>DUOA01000128.1 GCA_012839095.1 Clostridiales bacterium | reverse complement strand
TTCTTTCCTCCAGCGGCTCCTTAACCTTTGCTCCACGATGAAAAACAACATGGAGCTGCCTTTGCGAATTTATTCTAATTGTGATACGGTCTTCTCCGTTAAAGCTGTAGTTAGGACCGTTCCACTTTATTGCCTCTGTTAATTCATAATCTGTGCTCGTTATTATTGATCTTAAGCATTCAATCCCGTCTCTTAATGAATGGTTCAAACTGTTCAAAAATGCTGTCACTTCACTATTCAATTTACTATGCTTCATATCCTTGCTCCTTTCACTTAAAAGTCGTTGGCAGACCAGCGCTGTATAGTTTTAGTCTCCTGAAAGTTTTATAAACCCTATGCCCTTAGAAATAACAGAAAAGCAGATTAGGATTAACTCCATTGATATGTCAAATAATGGGTGTCTGCCGTCTATATTTTATTAGCTATTTGATACCATAATAACTTTTTCTTTTATCGCCATATCTTCCTTGCTTTTGGATCAGCAGCAAGACACTGCTCTCTCAAACTCTCCAATTCTGCTGTATGATCTTCATGTGGGTCATCATACTTTAACACTTTAATTACTGATAGTTCAAAGGCTTCCGAGCCAAATTTGTTCCATAGTTCCTGCAATCGTTTATTGGGATGCCAGTTGGCTGCCAATTTCATATTAGTACTGTTAAAGTCTGATTTTGTATCTTTGGAGATACCCAAAAATACCTCACCAGTTACCTTACAACGGTAAGATATTACGCCCATTTCAGGATGTCTATGTTTATAGGCTTCTAAAAGCTCTTTTTTTCTTATTTTATCCATTGTCTTCACCTCGAATTAAGTATACACTTAATTTCTCCATAAAGTAATCCACGCTTCGTAGACTATGTGAATGAACAAATGATTCCCTTAACCTCAGGATTGGTCACCCATTCTAAATCCTGAGCTCAATTTTAAGGGTGCTTGTATAGAAAATCACTTCCTTTAAGAGCGATATGCATTCATAAGTTCCAAAACACCGTAAATACGCCGTTTTCAAGGGCTAATACATCTATTTTCTGTTGTTTTCCGAAAGGCATCAATTATCATTCACTCAACTCATCTTTTTTTACGTAATAAAATAAACATTGTTGTCATTGCTCCACCAAAAACTAACACGCCCGCCAGAACCCATATATGCTTTGAACCAAAGCGCGTACTTCCGTTGGATGTACCACTCTGCCAAGCATCATCTGCTAAATCAATCAGATAGCTGCCCATGAGAATGTTTTCTTTATTCAGCGCAATAAGAACCAGTTCACCAGCTTCATCGATGTCCTTTTGACTGATAGACAGTTCCATCAAATTTAACGTGGTGTCAATCTGCAGGATTTCACCGGATGGAAGACGGATGGATGCCGCGCCCTCCAGCAGATCGTCTATGCTGATGACTACGACCATTTTACCAGTCTCCTCATCTCCATGTATGGAAAGAGGCTTGAGTGGTACAGATGCAGATGTGTCATCCTGTGGAGAAGGCGTATTTGTCGTTGTCGGGGGTAGTGTGGCTATGGGTGCTGGGCTAGGCACAGATGTTGGCGGTTCGGATGGGGCGGGCGATTCTGATGGACCGGAACCGCTTCCACCGCTCACAATCAATTTAAAAGGCTTTTGGCCTGTAACCACTCTGGCTGGAATACCCGATATCGACAGCGCTTTCTGTACACCTTTATTCACTTTAATATGCAACTCTACTGTTTGGCTCAAGAAGTCGACATCACCTGCTTTGATGGCTGTGATAACGGCCTCGCCCGGTCTTAGTACAGTCACCATACCGGTGCTGCTCACTGAAACAGCATCGCCTGAAGCGACAGAGTAACTGAATGATCCGTTGCCACTGCCGCCGCTGCCGAAAATTTGAAATGACGCGTCACCGTAGGCGATCGATTCCGGTAATTCAAACGTCAGGGCAGTTGCTTGAGCAGCCTTGTCTACCACTAATAAAAACTCATAAGATGCCGGTAAATAATTCTCATCACCTGAATTTGTAACTTGGATTGTCGCCGCTCCTGCATGCATGATCGTTACTTTGCCTGCAGCGTCAACAACAACGGCATTACCGGAGATAATGGCATAACTCAGCATACCTGTACCGCTGCCACCATGGACATTTAAGCGAAAAGGTACATCCCCAAAAGTGGAGTTGTCCGGTATACCGCTTACGGTCAGCGGTACTTGAGCGGCCTTGCTTACAGCAACGGGCACCATCTGGCGCAGGGCGATGTTCGTATAATCAAAATTGTCGGTATCGCGGGGCGTGAAAACCACTGTATAGCAGCCGTCACCGGCATTCGGGATAGTATCAGGGAGCTCCCAGTCAAAAGTGCCGTCACCGCTCCCCATTGATAATACGGAATCAGATAGCTTTTGCCCGTATGTAATAGAATCAGCAATCGGAAAGATCACCGGCGGTGGCACAGCCTTTTCAACTAAAATGTCAATGGCAGCATATGCTGCGTTGTATTTTGAATCTGCCGCCTTAGTCGCAGTGACAGTAGCTCTCCCGGCTCTGTGCAGTGTTATTCTGCCACTTGTACTATCTACGGAAACAATATCTTGACCGCTGATGACTTCGTAGGTTACTTCGCCGGTACTTTCTCCTCCCGATATCGGGAGGGTGAAAGATGCGTCTCCATATGTTTTGGTGATCGAATCTTCAAGGAAGGCAAAGCCGCTTTGATCAGCCCGTGCCACTTGGATTGTCACCTCGGCATCCGCTGTGTTGTAACGGTCATCCGATGGACTAACCGCACGCACCACCGCCGTGCCGGATTTAAACAGTATCACCGCTCCGCTGGACGCATCCACTGAAACCACATCATTGCCACTGACTACTAAATATAAGACAGCGCCGGAACTGAGCTTGTCCGAAACTTCCAACGTGAAAGGTGCGTCTCCATAAGTCTTGCTTATAGTTCCTTCAGCTATATCATAGTCTGAACCATCTGCAACGGCAAAGCCGTCCTGATCCGCCTTGCCAACATTAAGCACTATAGCAGCCAAGGCCTCGCTGTAACGGTCGTCCATCGGGCTTAGGGAGCTTAAAGTCACTGTCCCGGATCTGTGCAGAGTCACGACACCTGAACTGCTGATGGAAGCAATATCAGTGTTGTCCGATGTATAAATGATGTCACCTGCGCTGAGCTTGCCCGAAGTCTCCAGCGTAAAGGCAGCATCACCGTATGTCTTGCTGATCAGCCCTTCTGCGATATCATAATCCGGTCCGGCGATAATGGCAAAGCTGTTTTGTGCTGCTTTGCCTGCCCGAAGCGTCACAGTGGCAGTAGATGAGTTGTAGCAGTCAGTTTCAAGGCTTTCAGCACTTAAAGTTACAGTGCCGGATTTGAGAATGGTGACCGTCCCGTCGCTGCTGACAGTTGCGATGCTTGTGTCACCGGATGCATAATTAATCGGCCCTACGCTCGTATTCACAGCCAACGTAAACGGCGTATCTCCGTAAGTTTTGCTGATAGTCCCTTCAGTAATGGTATAATCCGCACTGTCAACTATCTCAAAGCTGCTCAAGGTGGCCCGGCTGACCTTAAGCGTCACCGAAGAAGCAGCCGGATAATAGCGTTCATCTGCCGCGCTCTGTACGGTCAGCGTGACTGTGCCGGATTTGTGCAGCGTCACAGTGCCGGAAGGGCTTATCGAAGCAACAGAGGTATCGCTGGAAGAATAGGTTAAGGCACCGGTGCTCAGTCTCCCCGAGACCTCGAGTGAAAACGGCACATCTCCATAAGTCTTGCTTATCGCACCTTCTGCAATATCATAGCTGCTGCCATCGGCTATGGAGAAGTCGGTCTGTAAGTATTTTGTTACGCTATAGCCTGTTATAGAACCACCGGCGATAGCGTTGTAGTTGTCGTTGTCGGCTTCGTTATATACCGCTGTTAGGTTATAAATGCTGTATGGAATGTTCTCCCAGGTGACCGAGGCGGCATAAACGCCGTCTGTTTCTATTATGGGAACGTTGCTGCCGATAATCGTACTGCCTTGTTTAAAGGTAACGGTACCGGAGGGCAAGTCCACAGCCCCGATGATTGCTGCTCTTAACAATACATTTTCCCCAACCTTGGTTGTCTCGGGTGGAGATGCAGTAAGCGACACCGTGATATCTTTGGGGACAATCTTGAAGCTTTTCGTAAGAGTACCGGTGTAATTACCTTTTCCAGTGATAATTGCATTTGCTGCCCCTGTATTCACATCCAGACAGTCCACCGTATAATCTGTTCCGGCAGAAAGGGTAATGTTCTTATCGGTGTCTTTAACGGTAACTGCAGGCATCACGGCCCTTCCTGTATAAGTCTGATTGGGGATATCGTATACCGAAAAGCCGGTTATGTTCTTGCTGTTGATTGTAAAGCTTGCCGAAGCTGTTGCGTCATGGTAGTAGGCATTTCCCGCTAAGTTTGCCGTAACGGTATAGCTGCCCGCGTTGACAGGCGCTGTTGTGCGATTGGTAATAGTGCTGCCTGTAACAGCATCGGTTCCGGAGTATGTATAAACCACCATCCCGCTGAGCGTACCACCCGATGCCATTGGCGATATCGTCTCTCCGAATGTATACGCGCTGTTGACATTACTGATACTCAGCGGAGCCTGATCCATCTTAAGTACGTTGGAATCATTTTCGCTGATGTTCCCCTTATAATGGTAAGTTATCCCCCCCACTTTGATGGTTGCCGTTGTTTGCGACGCGCTTGCGGGCAGATAGATATATATCTTTCCATTAGCATCGGTATTCATCGCTGTGATGTTGTAGGGAATGGTGATACCATCCTGCTTTATAGTAAGCGACTCCACAGCTGCTTCCGCTGCAACCGGTAGTGTGATGGTGGTCTTGTATACAGACTGTCCGCTGGCATTTACTGGTCTTTTGCCAAAGGTTGAATTAATTGATCCACCTGTGATTTGTATTTTATACACAACATCAGTATACATATAACCGCCACCTATACCGACGCTGAGACCGGGACCGCTGTATGTGGTAGCTGCAGTGACCGTTCCGCCCGCAATATGAATGGTTTTGCTGGCATACCCATATTCACCTCCGCCTATTCCTGCAGCCAGATCACCGCCTGTGGCATTTATAACACCGCCGCTAATCGTGACATTTCCGCAATCCTTGAAAGCATAAGTGGTCGCTTCTCCGGCCCGCCCTCCAATGCCGGCTCCGGTTACAGCACTTACCGTCAAACTGTCTGTTGCGCCGCCTGTGATCGTGATATTTGCGCCATCCGGAACAAGCATCCCCACACCACGGCCGAACAAACGGTTTTCCCCTTCCAGCGTGATGTTGGCGGTGGCTCCCGCCGCTATGTACACAGCCGATGATTGCCATCGGTAACTCGTGTATAGGGTCACATCGCGTAATGTAATGTTATGAGTTCCGCTCGCAACATTAATCTGTACAGGTTGGCTCATATCATAATTCGAAGTGCCTGTTATGATATAACCATTGGAATTTTTAGCAGTGACAAGGGTTCCGCTGCTGTTATAGCCTTCAATTCTATCCCAGTAAAAATAAATGGGTCCATAGGAAATATCCAATACTGTTTTGGCACCGGCAGCGTTTGACTCTGCCGATAGAAAGATGCTTACGAAAATGGGAAGCACAAGCAGAGTAAGAACAGCGAGTAAAGTATTTTTTTTCATGGTTACCTCCATATAAGTACAATTTTATGCAGTGGGATCCGGAAATGCCGAGAGATAAATCCTAACCAAGTAATAGACCATAACTAAAATAAATACTATAATAAGCTTAGCTAAATCAAATCCTCATTAAAGAAATGACTATAGTCATTATACCACATTTCGATAAAAAAGGAGTATTTTTTATGACTAAGAAAGAAAAAAAAATCAAAAAAGGCAGGGCGTTTGAAACAAGGAAGCGCTTGTATGCAACTGCCGAGGCACTGTTTACGAGATATGGTTTCGATAATGTAAGCGTGGATAGAATCGTTGAGGAAGCAGGACTTGCCAAAGGCACATTTTATGTGCATTTTAAAACAAAGGACGACTTGCTGACATCCCTTATTTCTGACTATGTTAGGAAGGTTGATATGGATTATCAGGCCTTTATTGATACCTTTTCTCCCGATGTACCGGCAGCGGATATGCTCTTACACCTTGCTGAAAAAATAATGGATGTAATAATCGGCACAATTGGGTTGGAAAGAATGAAAACACTCTACAGAGCACAGTTGACGAATATTTCGTATTCCACCTCGACTGCAAGCTATCAACGGATGCTATATAAAACGATCATGGATGTGCTGGACAAAGGAATGCAAAGAGACGAGTTTGTCACCGCGCTGTCGTTAGAGGAACTAGCGAATCATTTAATCTTATCCATGCGCGGACTGATCTATGAATGGTGTATCCGATATCCTGATTTTGATTTGAAGGCACAAGCGCGGGCACATTTTAAGCTCATATTAAGGGGCATTCAGAAAAGGACTCAATAAAAAGCCCCATAAAAACCTCCTCTTTACATAGTTCTGCACAAAAGTAACAATTGCTTTGGCGGATACTTCCAAGGTAGAATTGTTGATGCAGTGTACTTTACAGTTTATAACAGCATCATTTGAACAGCAGGCATTCACAGGCTTTGCAACGGTCTTCCCATATATCGTTCATTGTTTTGCAAAGCATACAGGGAATTACTCTGTCATATGTTTTATCATACTTTTCATATTTAAAAGGCAGCTGAGGATGATACCGTACACGGTCGCCTACATTCAAATAATCATAATAAAGTCTGCACTCAGGGTCACCGATAGAACGGCCTACGCTGTAATGCTTCTTTCCGCTGTCTGTACAAAAGCTGACGGTGTATTCGACATAATTCTTAATTTCGCCATCGCGATAACGCCTGGTCTTGTTTTTAGACTTCTTATCCGTTACAATGCCATCCCAGGTGCGCTTTGAATTGGTAAGATATTCACCAAATAAGTAAATCAGCAAAAACACAACGGATAATCCGCCGCCGAAAACGAAGGCATCCATTGTATCTACCTCATCTGAAACAAGGCTGACAATCAGATATATGATAAATGGCAGCAGAACACCGAAGAATATGCAGCCACGTCCTTTTTTACTCATTTCCTCTATTTTTTTAAAAACCTCCGGGTCGTTTATACGCCCGGAAAAACCAACTAAACCCGGCACACTATTGCCTGATAAAGTGCTGCTGCTTTGGCCTTGAGTTGCCACAGCACTGCCGCAGCTGCTGCAGAATGCCGCCTTATCCTTCAGCTCTGCTCCACAATTTATACAGAATTTCCCCATCGGTAATCCCCCTGTAGAATCTTCAAATAGTAATATTTTTAATCTTCCGTATTCAGACTCCGGAACATATCATTAACAAATACTATTTCAAGAGGAACTGTTCCGGCGTCAAACTCCATTGATAGAGTAAGTGAACCTTTGAGAGCATAACTACCGTCATCATTGGTCAAGGTGTTGCTTTTCACCGCAGAATATGCAGTAGGGAAGGTCATCGAACCCTTTAGAAAAAACAGAACCACAATTTGCGAAATATTTAGCCATATATCTCCTCCTTTTATGGATACACCATCGCTATGGATGCAGGTATGCTTCCATCCGGTTGCGCTGCTTGCGGATTAATTCCATTTGCACCATACCTCCTCCAGTATAAATTTTAGTAAAGGATGCCTCAAAAAGCATCGTCAGAAAGGATGAATCTACAGAAAAAGCCCCTCATACTTTAGTATGAGAGGCTAGTTAAACCTAGTATTTATGAGGTTTTATGCATCATCCGCCGGTTTGATTTCCTTTTTATCATTACAGAGTAAGAATAATCTATTATATTGATCAAATTCCGGAAAATAAATTTCTTTATATTCTACAATGCGAAAATAACTTTCTAACAATTTAGTCCATTCTTCAGTAGACTGATTCCATAAATATAATCCATCATCTGAAAAGTTTATCTCAATAATTCTTATGTTCCATTCATTTATTTTACTATCTGTAAGGAATGGATTTAACTTCACCAATACCTTACCACCTATTTTAAGAATGTGCTTTACTTCCGTTAACACCTTAAAAGCATCCTGGGGAATCAGATTATCTATTAAAACCGTAAACAAGAGTTTCATGGCAAGCTATATAAGCTATGCTCGATTCAAGTACTTTAGTGTAACACGGAACTATCTTCATTATAAAGACTTAATAAGTATGTCTTCTCAGCAAGCAATTTGAAGTTCTTGTTATATATTTGGACGGTTTTTCTAAATGCCCACTCAAATAACAACCTATCCATCAATACCCCAAAAACCCAACCCGGCAATTTATAGTTCATTGTCCAATCAACTCGGGTCATATGTTCATTGATACTCCGCATCATTGTGCAGGATTTGAAATAACCTCCCAACGGCGTCTTTCCTGTTGTTTCTACAGTCAGGTTTTCAGGTTCAAAGCGGGATACTTCAACCGGACTATTTAAATGAATCCCTGCTTTTTTATAGACCAATATGTATTTTGTTCCCTTACGGTCAATCGTGCCGCTGATTCCCTTTACCGCAACAACGTCAAACTGCCATTCGGGAATCTTTTCAGCCTGCAATCCAAGACCCCAGACATGCTCAACCGGAGCAGCAACGGTAAAATCCAGTTCTATTACTCCCATACATGGCTCACCTTCCATATGCCGGTCTCTTTGACAAAAATCGTGTGTCATATATCGTATGTAATATGACTATATTCCCAATGTTTTCCGTTTACAACACCTATAATAGACTTTTTTATAAGGTTTTAGCGGGGATGATCATATTAAATAGGTTCTACATAGTTGAGAGGAGTATACTCGTCTTAACCAACGATAGAAAAGCTAAACTGTTTTTATCTCCTTGGAATTTTTGTCAATTTATATAGTTCTTCTGTTGCTAATGAAATTTTCGTCACGGAGAACTTCTTCGCCTGAGGATATATATATAAGGTATCACTATTTGTATTCAGATCTATGCAATCTCCCAGCTTACGATAATCATATTCAATATGACAGGAATAGAGAGCCTGGGGCTTCCATGTCAGTTCATAGGGAGTAGAGTTATGACTTCCTTTTAGTATAAATCCATTCATATCATGAACCAAAGTGGCAGAACCAAGATCAATAAATCCTTTTGCATCCGGAAGAGAATAAACTATAGCTTCACTTTGGAAATGATAAGTTCCTGCCTCAATTTCCCTTCGTACATTATCCCTTTCCCACTCGTACCAATCGGGAATATGAGAAAACTCTGTTTCTCCCTCTTCTGCTTTCAATTCTCCCAGAGTTGACATAGTCCATTTCTTCCCGCAATGATTACACCAGAGAGTATGCCATTTGGATTCCATCTCATATTCTGTAAAACAATTAGGGCACTGATACAGTACCTTATGCAAACCCTTAGCCCGGTGGGGATATTTAATATGGATCCCTTTCTCCTTCTGCCATCTGAAATCATCATATTCAAATGCCTGATTTAAGCCTTCATTAATCTCATTTACGGTTAACTCACGTATCTGTTCCGGAGTGTATAAGAGTTTTAATTCCGCCTCTATCGGTTTAACAGCACGATTTTTGGTATTCCAGAAGGGGGAATTGACATGATGTCCATGCATCATCAGGGTAACCACCGGAACATTCATTCTCTTAACAAGCTTACCTAAAGAAGCAGGTAATACTGCATTGGTTCCGCATAATGAATAGCGGGCTTCAGGGTAGAGAACTACGATGTCTCCCTGCTGAATGACATGGAGCATGTTTTTAACCAGCATTACATCGTTGGTAAACTTTCTCGTGCAAATACAGCCCACCAATCGCATCAACCATTTACGCTTGATAAACCCGTCAATAGCTACCACATAATTTGCCCGATGAGGAAATATAGCCGCTGTCATTACCTTAAAATCAAGAAATGAATTATGATTGCATAACAGCAGATAGGGGGGCTTAATTCCCTCCATGCCGACACGTTTGATAATTGCTTTATGCCGAAGCGTATCGATAAAGCTTAGTCCCCAGGTTATCGGACGTAAGTAATGCTGCTGCCTTAAAGGCGGTAGTTTCATATCAAATCTTTTATTCTCACCTATCATATTTTATACACTCATATAGTTATATGAGTCCTCTCCTTAATAGTATAACCTGATTATATCTTAATCAGATATAACCGACAAGAAGTATCTGTCTCAGATTCTGCGTATCGACTTTTTCACCCAACCGGTTCCATAGTTTGGGGACCTCGAAGTTCTGGTTTTAGATGACTCCTGAGAATTGTAACCGAACAAAGTCGCAATATCGAGTATCTCCATGTCAGTCGTCAATTTACCTGTTATAAGCAGAATACAATAGAATGATACCGGAATCGACCCAAACAGCTTAATTGCCTCGTCGACATCCTTGCATCGATCAAGCAGGAGCCTGATAGCCGCCCAGAAGCGAAGACCTTCCTCCTACCGGTTCTCATGAAAGCCATAAAACTAAGGGCATGAAGAGATGGACATTTTCAGCCCCACGCTTTATAAGTTTTTTTGATTTTCTTTATATTTTTAACTAAATCGACGTGTATTCCCTTATCTGCGTTTTTTATATCATTGCTCCACTTTTAATAAGTTTTTCTCTCAGTCTGGTTATATCAACTTCCCTGACGGAAATCTTGTTTTCCGAAGCAATGGAAACCGCCTCTCCCGCCGCTTCGCCCAAACAGCAAACTATGGGCATTATTCTGATTGATGCCTGGGCCTCGTGTGTTGCGGAAATACACCTTCCTGCAACAAGTAAATTATCAACATTTTTCGGAATCAGGCTTCGGTAGGGTATTGAATAATATTGTCCTTCCGGGAAGTAATAATGACTTGTTCCGCTTCCCTCCGGGTTATGAATATCTATATCATAGTTTCCGACCGCGATTGAATCTTCGAACTTCCTGCACGATACAAGGTCATCTGCGGTTAATACATATTCGCCGTCTATCATCCGGCTTTCACGTACACCGATTGCAGAGGCGGTCATGAGCAGCTGCGCATTCTGAAAACCGTCAATATTGTTTTTCATGAATTCGAATAGCTCAAAAACCTGTTCCCTGGCCTCAATCTCGGCTTTGGTAAGATCAAAGGCATCAACAGGATTGCGTTTGACCACTCTGGTTGAATTAAAGTGCAAAACCCCATCTATAATGTTACCAAATACTAAAACATCCTCGCGGACATTCTTGATTTTACCCTGTTTTTGCATTTCATTGTATAAAGGAGTGATTGTGTGCCTGGCAGTCTTATATTTTTCCATGTCCACGTTTGCAACTCTGAAACTCAAAGTCATGGGCTGGCAGAGATTGTCGCTTTCCCTTCCCAACCTCCAGGGGCAGCCGCTCATCACTGCCAAATCGGCATCACCGGTGGCGTCAATGAAAAAGTCAGCAAAAATTTCCATCCTGCCTGACTTGTTTGCAACAATTATTGATTCAATTCTGCCGTCATTCTTATTCACATCTATCAAATGAGAGTGATAAAGCAAATTGACCTTTGCTTCACAAGCCATTCTGTTCAATATCAATTTCAGGTATTCTTCGTGGAATATGCGTGATTTCCTTATGGCATCCATTTCTTTCAGTCTTTCCACTATTTCCGCAAAAAGGCCCTGGCTCAGCTCAGTAGCTTCAGTATCGTCTCCCAATCGGGTACGGTTTGGCATGAATGGATTAACCAGACCGTTTGAAGCGGCTCCTCCCAAAGAGTTGCCTTTCTCCACTAAAAGAACGGAGCGTCCGTTTCTGCCGGCAGTTATTGCAGCAGCAATTCCGGCAAAGCCACCTCCGACTACAACTATGTCATATTTCAGCATACAGAATCTCCCTCTTAATCATTTTATCTTTATCTTAGCATCTTTTTGCTTCAAATAAAGATTCAGAATGATTGATTCCTTACTAATTTTAATGCAACTCCCATTATATATAAGCATATATAAGCATGAGTTCGAGTTGTGTTAATCATTACAGCTATCCATATATTGTCTATCTCCACATTGTGCAATTATTACTCTTGCTATTATTTTGGACACATATCTAGCAAGATCCCTCTATCATATTCACTAATACAGCCATTTCTACTAGGTATACTTTTTTTTATTCACAACTGCAATTCATCTAATATAATTCTTATAGAATCCATTTCCTGCGAATATTATGCTGACAGAAAGCAAACAGGGCTATGACAAAAGCAAACAGGGCTATGACAAAAGCAAGCAATGTGATAATGCACAATGCAAACGGCAGCATTCCGGA
The DNA here is from genome assembly GCA_012839095.1 of Clostridiales bacterium. Classification (GTDB taxonomy): domain Bacteria; phylum Bacillota; class Clostridia; order Caldicoprobacterales; family DTU083; genus DUOA01. The sequence goes on along the minus strand of DUOA01000128.1, from coordinate 505 downwards.
TCCGAGAATTGCCCCTTTGAGCAGATCCGTTCCATATGTCAAAGGTAGAAGATAGGAAAGAGGCTGTAAAAATATGGGCAGACTGCTGATGGGGAAGAACAAGCCGCATAGGAACAACATAGGAAACCGGAAAAAATTTGAGAACGTCTGCGCTTCAAACACTTCCTTGGCTGAAACGGCAATCGTCAGGCCTAAAAGTGCAGACGTCACAGCAATAAGAAACACCGCCAGCAGCACGGCTCCCCAGTTGATTCCTACGAAGTCAACAAAAAAGGATGCGTACAATACTGGCACGAAGGCGTTGAACAGTCCAAACAATATCGCCCCTGATAGTTTGGCGGTCACCATCGTACTCAGGGAGATTGGAGCCAGTAGAAGTCGATCAAAAGAGCGGCATTTCCTCTCAAAAGTGATTGTCACTGCCAACATAGAGGTGGTGCCAAATAGCACACTCATGGCCATAAGGCCTGGAAGCAAGGTCCGAATATCAGACATATTCATTCCA
>DUOA01000019.1 GCA_012839095.1 Clostridiales bacterium | reverse complement strand
GAGCATTTCGGCCGGCACCGTTAACAGCCATACGAGCCGGGCAGGGGATTATATCCTGCCAACAAGGGTGGAACCGCGAGCAGAGCTCTCGTCCCTTTTTGGGATGAGGGCTTTTTCTATAGATCAAAGTTGAAAGGAGTGTTGTACAAGTGAAAATCAGACTAAAAGATAATACCGTCAAAGAATACCCTGCAGGCATGTCTGTACTTGACATTGCAAAGGACATCAGCCAGGGTCTGGCCAGGGCGGCAATGGCTGCGGAGGTGAATGGAACCACTGCGGATCTCAGAAAGGAAATAGTTGAAGATTCCGATTTGAATATACTGACATTTGAAGATTTGGAGGGCAGAAAGGCATTCTGGCACACTTCCTCCCATATTATGGCCCAGGCAGTCAAACGTCTGTTTCCTGAAGCCAAACTGGCAATAGGTCCTGCCATCGACAATGGATTTTATTATGACTTTGATGTGGAAAGACCTTTCAGCACCGAAGATCTGGAAGCCATTGAAAAGGAAATGGTGAAAATTGTAAAGGAAAATCTGGAGCTGAACCGGTTTGAACTGCCCAGGGAAGAGGCAATCCGCTATCTGGAAGAGCAGGGTGAGAGCTACAAGGTGGAACTGGTAAATGATCTTCCGGAGGATTCAGTAATATCCTTCTACAGACAGGGTGACTTTACCGACCTGTGTGCCGGGCCCCATGTACTTTCCACCGGGGCGGTCAAAGCCGTCAAACTGCTGAATGTAGCCGGAGCCTATTGGAGGGGCAGCGAAGAAAATAAGATGCTGCAGCGTATATACGGTGTCTCCTTCCCGAAGAAGAGTCAGCTGGAGGAATTTTTACAGCGGCTGGAAGAAGCAAAAAAACGCGATCACCGAAAACTGGGCAAAGAACTGGATTTGTTCAGCATTCAGGAGGAAGGCCCGGGATTCCCCTTCTTCCATCCAAAGGGCATGATAGTGCGCAACCAGCTGGAGGATTTCTGGAGGCAGGAGCATACCAGAAGAGGCTATCAGGAGATTAAAACTCCTGTCATCCTGAATGGTGATTTATGGATGCGCTCAGGACATTGGGATCATTATAAGGAAAACATGTATTTTACCAAAATCGATGAAGAGGATTATGCGGTTAAACCCATGAATTGTCCGGGAAGCATGCTTGTCTACCGAAGAAAGATATACAGCTACCGTGATCTGCCGCTGAGAATGTGTGAACTGGGCCTGGTACACCGCCATGAATTGTCCGGTGTACTCCATGGCCTTATGCGAGTAAGATGCTTTACTCAGGATGATGCTCACATCTTCATGCTGCCGGAGCAGATCAAGGATGAGATTATAGGCGTTATCGATCTGATAGATTACTTTTACAGCCTCTTCGGCTTCAACTATCATGTGGAGTTGTCCACCAGGCCGGAGGATTCCATGGGCAGCCAGGAGGACTGGGACAGGGCAACGAATGCATTGCGGGAAGCATTGGAAGAAAGAAAGATCGAGTATAAAATCAACGAAGGGGACGGTGCCTTCTACGGCCCCAAGATCGACTTCCATCTGGAGGATTCTCTTGGACGCACCTGGCAATGCGGAACCATACAGCTGGATTTCCAGATGCCGGAGCGATTTGATCTGACCTATGTAGGCTCTGATGGTGAAAAGCACAGGCCGGTTATGATTCACCGGGTGGTTTTCGGCAGTATCGAGCGGTTTATAGCCATACTGATCGAGCATTTCGCCGGGGCTTTTCCGGCCTGGCTGGCGCCGGTGCAGGTGAAGCTTTTATCCATTACTGACCGTTCCAATGAATATATTGCCGGTATCATGAATGATTT
>DUOA01000127.1 GCA_012839095.1 Clostridiales bacterium | reverse complement strand
TGACATTATCATAGAATAACTACAAATCTCAGCAAATACCATTGACTTATTTGACTTGTTATTTTATAATAACAAATGTGCGTTGAAACACTATATGTAGGGGAGTAGCTCAATTGGTAGAGTAGTGGTCTCCAAAACCATTGGTTGCGTGTTCGAGTCGCGTCTCCCCTGCCATAAAAACAGTGGATATAATTTATATCCACTCAGGCTGTTGACAAAGTCAACAGCCTTATCATTTTTTGGAATTTACACTTATTCCCAAAAGGATTTTTCGATTACCTGTCGAATATTACCAATATAGATTTTAAATGGGGGTAAGTACATGATACAAGATAACTCAAAGAAGCAAAGCAAACTGGAGTTAGTATACATAGAAAACCTGGTACCACAGGATCACCTTTTAAGATTAATAGATAAGCATATTCGTTTTGATTTTATATATGATTTAGTAAAGGATTTGTATTGCAAGGACAATGGCCGGCCTGCTATTGATCCGGTTGTATTGTTCAAGATGCTGTTCATAGGATATCTATACGGCATTAGATCAGAAAGGCAGTTAGAGAAAGAAATACAAGTAAATGTTGCCTATCGATGGTTTTTAGGGCTCTCCTTAACTGATGAAGTTCCTGATCATAGTACGATAAGTCAAAACAGGAGAAGGAGATTTAAAGGCACAGATATTTTCCAGAAAGTATTCGATGAAATTGTTTTACAGGGGATTGAACATAACCTTATCAGCGGTAAGGTTCTTTATACGGATTCGACACATTTAAAAGCCAATGCCAATAAACACAAGTACATTATCCAACAGGTTGAGAAATCTGTTAAAGATTATATAGCCGATCTTGAGCAAGCAATTGAAGAGGATCGAACCAACCATGGAAAGGAACCTCTCAAAAAAAAACTCAATTTACCGGAAGTAAAAGAAACGAAAGTTAGTACGACAGATCCTGAAAGCGGATACATGGTACGGGATGGTAAACCTAAAGGTTTCTTCTATCTGGATCACAGAACGGTAGATATTAAATACAATCTTATCACTGATGTATTTGTTACTCCAGGTAATGTTAATGATGTTGATCCTTACCTTGCTCGTTTGGATCGGCAAATTGAGAGATTTGGATTTGATGTGAAGTATGCCGGCTTGGATGCTGGATATTTTACTAATCCCATATGTAAGGGATTAGCTGATCGCAATATACAAGGAGTAATAGGCTTTCGTTTAGGACCTCATGTAAAAGGAAAATATACGAAAACAAAATTCCAGTATATTAAGGAACTTGATTTGTATGTTTGCCCTAATCTTTATCCCATGCACTATAAAACCACAACACGAGAAGGATACAGGGAATATGTCTGCAATCCTGAATATTGTGGAACTTGCCCACGCAGGGATAAATGCCTGACATCTGATAAAAGCACCTACAGAACCATCAGACGGCATATTTGGGAAGATTTTAAGGATCAAGTGGCATCTTTCATAAAAACAGAAAAGGGAAAGCAGATATATAAACACCGAAAAGAAACAATAGAGCGAAGCTTTGCAGATGCTAAAGAACTGCATGGACTTCGCTATTGTCGTATGCGTGGATTAGAGAAAGTGAGTGAGCAATGCTTGCTAACTGCTGCATGTCAGAATATGAAAAAGATAGCTACTATACTGGCCAGACGGTCACTTTCTTTTGCCAATATTTGCTTTCTCTATTTCTGTAAAACACTCTTTGCCATTGTTTGATCTATAAAAAGTAACCCCCTGCCTATTAAAACAGGGGGGTTTGTCATCAATCTGAGTGGATATAATTTATATCCACTGTTTTTATTGTTTTTATTTACAAGGTGTATGTTCATGGCAGAAGGCCTTAACAGCCAATCAGACCAGTTCACTCATAAACTTTTCAATCCGATCCAAACCTTTTTTAATTTTGTCCATGGATATTGCATAGGACAGCCTTACATAATTGTCGGCTCCAAATGCCATGCCCGGCACTACCGTAACTTTCTGCGATTCCAAAAGAGCATCTGCAAAAGTCAGTGAATTATCAATTATAGTATCACCGTACCTTTTGCCTATGGCTTTGCTGATATTCATCATCATATAGAAAGCGCCTTTGGGTTTTATACATGACAAATAAGGAATGGAGTTAATTTTTTCCGCCATATACAGCCTTCTCCTGTCAAACTCCTGAACCATGTGTTTAATCTGTTCCTTGGGTGCATCCAAAGCCGCCGAACTGGCATACTGTGCGATGGAATTCGGATTGGAAGTAGAATGTGACTGTATGTTTGACATTATTTTGATAACATGTCTGGGGCCGGCTGTATAGCCTATTCTCCATCCAGTCATGGCATAAGCCTTAGACATGCCATTTACTGTCAGCGTCACTTCTTTAACCTCCTCACTCAAAGATGCAATGCTGACATGCTGCATACCGTCATAGGTCAATTCTTCATATATCTCATCGGATACAATATAAAAACCCCGCTCCACAGCCAAGCCTGCTATCGCTGCAAGCTCATGCTTCTCATAGACAGAACCGCATGGATTACTCGGATTATTCAGAACAAGCGCCTTTGTCTTTGGAGTAACAGCTTTTCTCAGTTCTTCTATCCTAATCTTAAAGGAATTATCCTCTTCAGTATTCAAATAGACAGATACCCCATCAGCCATTTTAACCATTTCAGGGTAACTAAGCCAGTAAGGCCTGGGTATTATTACCTCATCACCCGGATTCAGGATTGCCTGGAATATGTTGTATAAGGAATGTTTTGCACCATTTGAAACGATAATTTCATCAGGTGTATAGACAATATGATTGTCCTTTTCCAATTTCCTGCATATTGCCTGTCTCAGATGAAGGGTGCCGGACGATGGAGTATACCGGGTCATGCCTTGATCCAATGCATCTTTGGCAGCTCTTATTATATAATCAGGGGTAGGAAAATCCGGTTCCCCTGCTCCAAAGCCAATCACATCATATCCTTCCGACAGCATTTTCTTAGCCTTGGCATCAATTGAAAGAGTCAGAGATTGAGAAATGCCCAGGTTCTTCTGAGATAAAATCATATATGAATAGTCCCCCTACAATGAAAGTTTGAAATATAAATCCATCAATATGAAAGTATTATAGCACGATTATCCCGATACGTCCATGGAAAAATGAATTATAACCTATGCAGAAATTCATTTTTTGTTTGCAGCCAGGTCTCTCAACCGTTCCATCTCTTTCATTCCTATTGTAATGTCTCCTACAAACGGCTCCTCTGCGCCATGGAAGTCACTTCCTCCGGTTATAAGTAAACCATTTTGCCGGGCAAGTTCTGAAAAATACTTTTCTGCTTCCCGGCTGTGCTTGCTGTGGAAAGCCTCTATGCCCTCTATTCCATGTTTGATCATTATTTCCGCAAGCCTGGGATCAGGAAGCAAACCGGGATGAGCCAGCACAGGCACACCGCCAATGCTTTTTATCAAACGAATTCCTTCCTGCGGTGTCAGACGATAGCGGCCTACATACGCTGGACAGTCAGTTCCTATATATTTGGAAAAAGCCTCTTCCACGTCCTTAACAAGGCCTTTAGATATCATAACGCGGGCTATATGAGGCCGGGACACCGTCCCCTTCTTTGCTTCAGCCAATACCTCTTCAAATGAGATATCGAAATCATACAGTTCGACCAGTCTTTCTGTAATTCTTTTTGCCCTGTTCTTTCTAACATCTCTCATCTCATGCAGGATATCCTGTAGATATGAGGAGTGCCATTCGATGTAATAACCCAGAATGTGAATCTCATTCAAATCAAGCTGAGTATTCAGTTCGATTCCGGGTACAACATCTACGTTCCAGGACTTGCCTGCTGATATCCCTTCCTCTATTCCATCAGTTGTATCATGATCTGTGATGGCGACAGCACTCAGCCTAATCCGGGCTGCACTTTGAATCAGTTGTAAAGGAGTAAATAATCCGTCAGATGCAGTAGTATGACAGTGCAGATCGGCCCTGCCATCCAATGTTTTCTGATTCATTGGTATTCTCCTTTTGTAATTGCTAGTTTTTCAATACATCCCTTAGCAGTCTGGTATAGTTTTTATATGCTATTTTTAAAACATCTTCTTCCTTATAGTTAAGCTTCAGCAGGGCATTTATAATTTTTTCAAATGCCTGCGGTCCATTAACTTCCTCGGGTGTTTCTTCAATACCGTCAAAATCCGATCCAAAACCTATAACATCAATTCCTGCCAGACCTGCGATATGCTCTATATGTCTGATAATATCATACAGTCCGGCTTTCCTGTCGGACAGAAAAACCGGATAGAAGTTTATGCCTATTACTCCTCCCTTGTCAGCCAGCAGCGTGATTTGCTCGTCCTTCAGGTTCCTTGGATGCGGCCGAACAGACCATGCATTGGAGTGAGTAGCTGCTATAGGCTTACTGGATGCTTCTATTACATCATAAAACCCTTCTTCTGATATATGGGATACATCTATCAGCATTCCCAGCTGATTCATTTCACGTATAACTTCATGACCAAATACCGATAATCCGCCTTTGGATCTATTTTCCAATACCCCGTCTGCAATCTCATTCCTGTGGTTCCAGGTCAGGGTCATAGCCCGAACTCCAAGGCGATATAGAATTTGCAGATTGACAATCTCTCCCTCCAATATATCTCCGCCTTCCACAGTGAGCATGGAACCTATCATTCCTTGCCTTACAGCCAAATCAATGTCATCAGGCCTTAACACCGCAATGAAAGTCCCCGCAAATGCTTCCAGCATTGTGTAGTAGGAGTTGATTAGTTTTAACCCGCGTTGTAAACAAGGATGACTGCTTTTTGGACCGACAAAAGCGGCAAAAAACTGCAAGCCTACTTTCCCGCTTCTTAAGCCGTCTATGGTAATATGACATTTACCATTCCGGAATTGATCGAGACTGTGATCCGCAATCAAGCCGATTGTATCACAATGGCCGTCAATTATATAGAATGAATTCATCTTAAACATTCCCTTACATAGAATTGCAGAAGGGCCGATTTTCAAGGCCCTTCTTTCAGCATTATTCAATAAATGAAAAGCAATTCCAGAGCTCCTGCTTTGATGCTGTCCTCATACAGGATGGATCTGATATTCATAGCTTACCTGAGTGCTGTCTATCTTATATTTTTGAGCTTCACGTAATTTAAAATAGTTTTCTGCAACCTGCGGGAACAAGGCATAGGATAAAACATCTTCTTCCTGCTGCATATATCCCCTGATGGCCTTGCGGTACTCTTCCAGAGCCGGCTTAATCAAATCAGCCGGACGACATGTGATAGGTTCTTCATCTCCAATGATCAGCTGACGAATCTCATTACTGATTTCAGCCGGAGGTTTGCCATATTCACCTCGTACATAGGCTTTTGTTTCCTTTGTAATCATTTTATATCTTTCGCCTGTTATAACATTTAATACTGCCTGAGTTCCCACTATTTGACTGGTAGGGGTTACCAGCGGCGGATAACCCAGATCCTCTCTCACCCTAGGAATCTCCTGCAGTACTTCATTCAGTTTATCTTCCTTACCCTGCTGTTTTAACTGGGAAACCAGGTTGGAGAGCATACCACCAGGTACCTGATATACCAGTGCATTGACATCTACTGCCAAAACCTTGGGATCAAGCAAGCCAGAGCTTACATATCTCTCGCGCAGGGATTTAAAGTAATCGGCAATCTGATTTAGAATATCCAAATCCAAACCGGTGTCATATGGTGTTCCCTGCAGGGTGGCTGCCAAGGGTTCGGTGGGCGGTTGTGATGAACCCATAGCCACAGGAGAAATAGCACAATCAACAATGTCCGCACCGGCTTCAATGGCTTTTATATAGGTCATGGATGCCAATCCGCTGGTATAATGAGAATGAACATCGATGGGTACTCTGACTTCCTTTTTTAACTCACTGACCAGTTCATAAGCGGTATAAGGTTTCAACAAACCTGCCATGTCCTTAATGCAAATTGAACTGGCACCCATTGACTCCAGCATCTTTGCAGTATCAATATAATGCTGTGTATTATGAATAGGACTGATGGTATAGGACATAGCTGCCTGGGCATGCGCTCCTTCTTTAACAGCAGCTGACATGGCTGTTTCCAAATTTCGAACGTCATTCAAGGCATCAAAAATTCGTATGATATCTATGCCATTGCCTACTACTCTTTTAATAAATTCAATCAGAACATCATCAGGATAATGTTTATATCCGAGAATATTCTGCCCCCGGAGAAGCATTTGGAGCTTTGTATTCTTGACTGCCTTGCGAATTTTTCGCAGACGTTCCCACGGATCCTCATTAAGAAAGCGAAGACAGGCATCAAAAGTAGCACCGCCCCACATTTCCAACGAGAAGTATCCAACCTGATCCATTAATTCAGCTATCGGTAAAATTTCATCAGTTGTCATGCGTGTAGCAATAAGGGATTGATGTGCATCGCGAAAGGCTGTTTCTGTTATTTGCACTTTAGCCATATTACATTTGCCTCCTGGTTAAGCCATTCTAGTATTATACTATAGCGACCGTATTCCTTAGTCCATGGTAAACAACAGGTCTCCGGAATTAACAACAGACCCTTTGCTTACATCTATGGAGCTAATTTTACCATCCTGCGGAGCCATAATTTCATTTTCCATCTTCATTGCTTCCAGTATTAAGATTACCTGGCCTTTTTTTACACTTTCTCCAACATTAGCTCTTATATCGAGAATATTGCCCGGCATAGGGGCAAGTACCTCAAGTGTACCCATAGAGCCCGCATTCCGGGGTTGGGGCGGAGAATCAGGCTGAGGAGAAACATCAGGCCGGGACAGACCGGCATTTTGGGCAGCGGCGGCAGATTGAGACTGACTGACTGCAGATGCTGCAGCAGACTCCGATGTTACTGAAGCAATTGCTGCAGAAGGCCTTGAAGGTATGTCGTTGTATACCTCTTCAACCTCAACTTCATAGGTTTTACCGTTTACATTTATCATAAATTTACGCATGTATATACCTCCCGGAAATATGTTTACTTTATTATAATGCAGTAGATGACAATTCGTACCTTGCCGCCCGATTCCAGACAGGAGAGACAACAGGCACCTGCCTGATGGAGCGAACCACTATCCTGTGAGTGGATTCAGCAAGATAAGCTGTCACTGCTGCTGAAATGACGGCTATCAATTCATCATGGATTTCACTGTCGTTTACTTCAGTGATCCCGGTAATTTGATAGCTGACTTTAAATAATGATTTTTTGTTATTTTCAATGGGATTATTGCTGTCAGATCCCTTTTCGTAAAATCTGTCTGGCATGGTGACACCTCGCTTTTTGATTAATTCTACTACAGAGGTATATTGCCGTGTTTTTTAGGCGGCCTGTTTTCACGTTTGCTTTGCAGCATTTCCAGGGCACTTATCAAGCGAGGCCTGGTGGATTCAGGTTTGATTACATCATCGATATACCCTCTTTGTGCTGCTGTATAGGGATTGGTGAAACGATCCCTATATTCTTTAATGACTTCCTGCCTTTTGCCTATGGGATCCTCTGCTTTTTCAATTTCCTTACGAAATATGATATTTGCAGCTCCCTCCGGCCCCATCACGGCAATTTCTGCTGTAGGCCAGGCAAAGACCAGATCGGTGCCCAGGTGTTTGCTGCTCATTGCGATATATGCGCCTCCATATGCCTTGCGCAGAATGACATTAATCTTTGGAACTGTAGCTTCAGAGTATGCGTAGAGAAGCTTGGCTCCATGTCTGATGATGCCGCCATGTTCCTGATTGACGCCAGGAAGGAATGCAGGTACGTCAGTCAGAGTAACTATGGGTATATTGAAGCAGTCGCAGAAACGGATAAAGCGCGCTGCCTTGTCAGAGGCATCAATATCCAAGGCACCTGCCTTTACTTTTGGCTGGTTGGCAATGATTCCTATAGATTTTCCATTCAAACGGGCAAAGCCGATAACTATATTCCTTGCAAAAAGGGATTGAATTTCCAAAAACTCACCATGGTCTACAATTTTTTCAATAACATCCCTGACATCATAGGATTTATTGGCGTTGTCAGGGATAATGGCATTAAGCTCCGGTGACAGTCTGTTCAAATCGTCGCTGCAGGTATATAGGAGAGTATCTTCCAGATTATTTTGCGGTATATAAGATAATAAAGAACGAATGCCTGCAAAGCATTCATCTTCACTGGTATATTTGAAATGTGCCACACCGCTTGTTTGATTGTGTGTTAATGCACCGCCCAGCTGCTCATCAGTAACTGCTTCACCGGTAGCTGCTTGTACCACCTGAGGACCGGTAATGAACATTTTGCTTATATTGTCCACCATGAAGATAAAGTCGGTTAAGGCCGGTGAATAGACAGCTCCCCCTGCACAGGGACCCAGGATAACTGATATCTGGGGAATGACACCGGAAGCCATGGTGTTGCGATAAAAAATCTCACCGTAACCACTAAGACTGTCAATGCCTTCCTGAATGCGAGCCCCGCCTGAATCGTTGATACATATTATGGGACATCCCATTTTCATGGCCATATCCATAACTTTGGCTATTTTCTTTGCGTGCATCTCACCGAGAGAACCGCCTCTCACAGTAAAATCCTGGGAATAAAGGTAAACGGGTCGATTGTCGATGGTGGCATAACCTGTTATGACTCCATCAGCAGGAGCCGTTTCCTTATCCATGCCGAAGTCTGTGCAGCGGTGAGAGACAAATCCGTCAAGCTCAACAAAACTATTGGCATCAACCAACTTCTCGATTCTTTCACGGGCAGTCAGTTTTCCGCTTTTATGCTGTTTGTCAATTCTGTCCCTGCCTCCCCCTGACAGCAGAGATCGCTTTCTCGCCTGCAAATCTGCTATTTTTCTTTGTGTCGACATGTCAAACCTCCAACTGGAAATATCACGGGAACTGGATTCCCGATTCCCGCATCAAGATAAATAAAAAAATCCAATTTTTCATACTTCTACATGCATTCCTCAATTCCCTTCAGTAATTTTAATTTTCTTTCTGTTTGAAAAAATCCTCCAAACGCAGCCAATAGGTATATTCTTTATTATATAGTATTTCTATTGCTTCATTATGTTCTTTTATAAAACTGCCATCGCTATGCAATTTATTGAAACCTATGGATGAGTAAAGCTTGTAGTCACCTTCTGCAAATAAGTATTTCACACCGTCAAGTTCCAAAAAATGAATAACGGAGCGAATAAGCCCATCCATATAGAGAATACGTTGAGCTACTTCCTGCTTTACAATTACATTTTCCATATAAGCAGCTCCTTCGGCTACAAATCCGGCTGCTCCGCCTATAATTCTATCATCCTCCTCAATAACAACAGCAAATTTATTGGCTCCGGAAGATGTTGTAATCAATGGACGCATTTCCGGATCTCTATATATGGGATCCAAATCCCCCAGTTTCATCCTTCTGTAATGAATCATTGTTGTTATTCCCCCCATATATTAATTGATTTACTTCGTTATCTTTAAGGAAACGCCATTGTCCGGGCCTAAGCCTGCCCAGAGAAAGGTTTCCGATTCTATTTCTCCTCAGAAACAGTATCGGATGGCCTATAAATTCAAACATTTTTCTAACCTGCCTGTTTTTTCCTTCCCTGATGATCACTTGAAAAACGGCGTTCTCTCCTTGCTTTCCTAAGTATATAATTTCAGCAGGGGAAGTAACAAACTCTCCGATGTCCACTCCCTGCCTCAATCTGTTTACAGCGTCCTTAGTTGGATAGCCGCGGACAACACAGTAATACTCCTTCTCCACCTGGTGCTTTGGATGGGTCATCTTATAGGCAAATTCTCCGTCATTGGTCAGAATAAGCAGACCTTCCGTATCATAGTCCAGTCTGCCTACCGGATAAATACGATTTCCTTTCCAGCCTATGCAATCCAAAACGGTTTTGCGGTTTTGCGGATCGTGAACAGTTGTAATGATTCCGCGAGGTTTGTTTAACATAATATATATCTTTTTCTCTTTCATTTTCAGGATATGCTTTCCATCCAAAATAACCTCGTCTCTTTCAGGATCCACCAAAGTACCCATTTCTGTGACCTTTTTGCCATTCAGGTATACCCTGCCCAGACGTATCATTTCTTCACATTTCCTTCTGGAACCTACGCCGCATTCTGCCATGAATTTCTGCAGTCGCATCTATAAAGCCTACCTCCATATATTTACCAGTCTGTGAAAAAAGTCCCAGATAGATCTTTTTTCTACTGCATGTCCGGTTACAATCGGAATCTCCTCCAGTAATTCATCCTTCAAATATATCTGCAAAGAGCCTACCCACTGCCCTGTTTCCACCGGAGCTTCCAGTTCATCTGCCAGTACCCTTCGGACATGTAATTGCTCTATCTCCTTGTCATTAAGTGCAACTGAATACCCCCGCTCAGCTGTCAATTCCACTTCATCCTGTTTTCCCTTTATTACTGGTAAAGATTGTATAAACTGATTTTCTTCCACAACAGTCACACTTCTGTAATTGGCAAAACCATGGTCCATAAGAGCGGCGCTTTCCTCAAACATCGGACCGCAATTCAGTACAACGGAAACCAGCTGCATTCCTTCCCTCTTTGCAGAACCAACAAAGCAACGGCCAGCCTTTTTTGTGAAACCTGTCTTTACACCATTCGCTCCATCATAAGACCATAAAAGTGTATTCTTATTTCTCATAACCCGATCCCACTCGTGCCCTTCCCAGGGAATGGTATGATATTTGGCAGAAACTATGGTTTCAAATTTTGGATTTCTCAATCCATAAGACGTAATTAATGCCAAATCATATGCTGTGGTATAATGTTCGTCATGGTGAAGGCCATGAGGGTTCACAAAATTTGTATCATATGCCCCAATTTTTTCAGCCATACTATTCATTATGGCAGCAAACCCTTCGACCGAACCGCCAATGTGCAGGGCTATGGCAGTTGCTGCATCGTTTCCGGAACGAAGCATCAGACCGTATAATAAATCTTCCAGAGAGTGAATTTCGCCGGGAGACAGCCAAATAGAAGAACCTTCGACCCCTGATGCTTCCTGAGGTATTGTTATCTTGTCTTCCAGCTTCCCATACTCCAAGGCAACAATAGCTGTCATAATTTTTGTTGTACTGGCCATTGGCAGCCTTTCTCTGCTATTGTGTTCATACAAAACACGTCCGCTCCCACCATCCATCAGAATGGCAGCCCTTCCGCTTGTCTTCGGAGCTGATGCACACACATCAATGTTAGTATACACGAACAATAATGCTGTAACCAGTATGATTTTTACAATTTTCAAAAAAACAACTCCTTTTTTGACCTGAAATTATGAAAGCGGCCATTCAGCCGCTAATTTAATCTTTTACAGCATTTCAAATTGTGATATGCTTACTTCCCCGCAGGTAAGACGAATCTAAATATTCGTCCGAAACCTCGAATCAAACCCAAAAAGAGATTCTGTTTTACTGTTGTGATACATTCGTTATTATTGTCTCGGTTTTCTTTTCATTTGGTTTGGTCTGGCCTTTTCCAAGCATATTTTGCAATTCTCCTACCACTGTCGGTACGAGCTCGACAATCCTATCGACTGTTGAACTGTATTGTACAGGCAGCAGCTTTATTTTGTCTTCGCCTACCACCAAAAATGCTATTGGATTAACCGAAACGCCGGCACCGCTGCCTCCTGCAAAGGGCATTTCATTTTCCTTTCCGTCGGCAGCCCCTCCATTTCCATTATTGTTGCTTTTTTTGGCGGCTCCGTTTTCTTTATACTCCCCTCCGCCTGCGACAAAACCAAATGAAACCTTTGAAATGGGAACAATAACCGTTCCTTCTGCAGTTTCCACTGCATCGCCTACTATGGTATTTACATCTATCATTTCCTTCAGATTTTCCATGGTGGTTTTCATTACATTTTCAATCGGATGTTCAGCCATTACAACACCGCCTTTACCTTTTTCGCAAGTATTTTCAAGCCTGTAATAATAATATGACCTATTCTGAAATTGATTATGCAGCTTAAGTCAAGATCAAACAAAGGCCCTTGAAAATGAGGTAGTATATCCAATTTTCTTCCCTGCAGATGATAATATTCATTTAGATGCGAGCTGATAAGGGAAAAAAAAGCATAAAAACTGCCAAAGGCGAGAGCTGTGGATGCAGCATCGCCTGTGCCGATCCGGCTTCGAATTGAGAAATTGTCTACCCTTACTTTTGATTTCATAAAATTAATAGGCTCAGTGTGATTTGTATAAAAATTAACAAGTTTCCTGATATATTTCCAAACCTGTTCTAGTGAGGTTTTTTCTTTAATTTCGGAATCAGTTTTTCGCAGGGAAAGGGAAAACAGCCTCTTCCCCTCCCTGTCAATAGAAAAATTCACACGCAGTCGGAGCAGATGAAGCAGACGTACAATTAAAAAAGAAAGATTTCTTCTGTCTTTAATAATCACCTTTATCTCCAGCTGTATCTTTATCCAAAGCAATAAAAAAAACATCAGCACTGTGATAAAGAATAAATACAAGGAAGCAGCACCTCCATCGTGCTTTTTCCTATTTTTTCACATATTCAGAAAAGAATACAAAAAACATCAACTATTAAGAGTGAGTATTACTCGGCTTCCAAAGGCGGAAGTTCGTTAAGGGAGGTCAAACCAAAACTCCGAAGAAAGAGATCTGTAGTTCCATACAAGATCGGCCGCCCCGGCGTATTCATTCTGGCTACCTCTTGGATCAAACCACGGTTTACAAGCATATTGATTATATAATCACACTTAACTCCTCTAACTGATTCAACATCCGCTTTTGTAACAGGTTGCCGGTATGCAACTATCGCCAGGGTTTCCAGACTTGCCTGCGACAGACTCTGGGCGCGATCCTGGCCAATATACTTTTCTATATAATTGCTGTATTCAGGACGCGTTGCTAATTGATAGGTATCGTTTGCCATGACAATTTGCAGACCCCGCCTTTCGAAATGAAAGCAATCAATCATTTTTTTCATAAGTTTGCGGACATTGCGCACATCCATTTCCAATATCTGCCCTATTTCTTTCGCACTGATTGGATCTCCTGCCACAAAAAGAATGGACTCAATCACGCCCATTACTTCTCTCTCATCCATTTGAGACTCTCCTCTTCATTACTATATCCCCAAAGGGGATATCCTGCTTTACTTCAATAAAATTGTTGCTCAAGAGTTCCAGCAAAGCCAGGAAAGTTACAATGATTTCCTCCCTGTCATGAATGTCCTCAAATATGCCAAAAAAAGATATTCTTGAATTGCGTGTAAAATAGTCTTTCAGGTAATTTACTTTTTCATTGACTGTGATGGGATCACGTTTGATCTCGTGAATCAAAGGGGTCCTCACCCGGCTGCCCGGTCTGGTCTGCAAAAGCTTGCATAAAGCATCCTGCAGCAGTGCAATGCTGGTGTCCAGGGTCAGTACATCCTCTGTATCCTTTGTAACTATTTCCTCGGGCAGTTTGTAATACATGCCTGAAAAATAAGCTTCTCTTTCTTTCAGCCGGCTTGCTGCTTCCTTATATTTTTTATATTCCAGCAACCGGGTGATCAACTCTTGTTTAGGATCAGCTTCGTCATCCTCTTCCAGTTCCGGTTTGACCCTTGGAACAAGTATACAGGACTTGATGTGTAACAAAGTAGCAGCCATCACCAAAAATTCACTGGCTATTTCTATATCAAACTTTTCCATTAAATGCAGCATCTCCAGATATTGCTCTGTAATTTCGGTAATGGACACATCCTCAATCTTAACTTTTGCCTTGGATATTAAATGGAGCAGGAGATCCAGCGGGCCTTCAAACTGATCAAGTTTTACAACATAGGACATAGAGCACCACCAGAAAGATTATAGTATTTTGTTATCATTTCACGGCCTAACGCTGCCCAGGCATGAGCATGTATATTAATGAATATATTCATTATATTATAGCATAAAAAAGTGTGCTGCAGCACACTTTTTCATACCAACAACGCTTCCATTTCGCTGTTTGTTTAAATTTCAATCTTATTTTCTTATCCAATTATTAAAAATTTTTCTCATATAGTCAAACACATTGGCTTTCAGAATCTCCCTGTCAGAAATAATGTCAAGTGTCTGTATCACTTCATCACCACGTCTGACAGTCAGGGTGCCAATCTTTTCCCCCTTTATAATGGGAGCATTCATCTTCTCTTTCAGTGAAATCTCTTTTTCAAAATCTCTCGATTCTCCGGTCTCAATAAGAAAAGCTGCATCCTGAGCGGCCACTCCATTAATATGTTCTTCTTTTCCGCCTGAAACAAAAACATCGCTTACTACAATCTGATCCTTTTTTAATATCGGAATTAATTCAAAGTTGGCAAAGCCATAATCCATCATTTTCGTGGCCTCTGAGAATCTAAGCTGCGAATTCGGAGCATTCAGCACAATGGACAACAGCCGCATATTACCTCTTCTGGCGGTTGCTGAAAGGCAGTAACCTGCTTCCTGGGTGGAGCCGGTTTTTATACCGTCAGTACCGTCATAAAACCGAACCAGGCGATTAGTGTTAGTCAGTTCTGTTTTATTACGACTTTCTTCCAGAGTATCCACCCAGATAGTACTCCAGCGAAAAAAAAGCGGATGTTTCAGTAGTTCTCTGGACATTAGAGCCACATCATAAGCTGTGGAATAATGATTATCAGCAGGCAGACCGGTTGAATTTGCAAAGTTGGTATTTGTCATGCCCAATTCCTTTGCCCGATCATTCATTCTCGCAACAAATACTTCATGAGCACCAGAAATTTTTTCTGCCAAGGCAACGCTGGCATCGTTTCCGGATGCTACAATGATGGCTTTCAACAATGCTTCTACGGTCAGAGTTTCACCGGCATGAAGAAACACCTGGGAGCCGCCCATGGAGGAAGCATATTCACTTATATTTACCGGCTCGTCCAGGCCTATTGCCCCTTCATCTATGGCTTCAAGTGCAAGCAGTATTGTCATAATTTTTGTCAGGCTTGCAATAGGCAGCTTTTCATGAGGGTTTTTTTCATATAAAATAGTACCTGTATCATAATCCATCAATATTGCAGATTTTGCTTTTATATCAAAAGACGGTTGTGCTGCAAATATACCGGAAACACTCGACAGAAGCAGCAAAACGGTTAAACTCAGTGTTAAGATGCAGCATTGATATTTCCTCAATTTTTTTCCCTCCTTGTTGGCCTTTCTATCAATACGTTTCCCAACAGGAAAGAATGTTATTCGATGCTTCAAAGTGCAGCAATTACAGCTTCAAGGAGGCGGATGAATTTTCCTCTTGCCTGGTTTGCAGTATCCATAACCTCTTGATGGGTCAAGGGCTGTTTCAAAATTCCAGCTGCCATATTTGTGATGCAGGAAATACCAAGAACTCTTATTTTGGCATGAACAGCAGTAATTACCTCAGGCACCGTTGACATACCTACAGCATCCGCACCTATAATACGCAGCATCCTGATTTCAGCAGGAGTCTCAAAACTGGGGCCTTGCATCATGGCATATACTCCTCTTTTCAGTGAGATTTCCAGTTTTTCTGCTGCCTGCATCGCTTTATCCATCAATTCCGGATCATATGCATAAGTCATGTCAGGAAATCTGGGACCCAGTTCATCTAAGTTGTTACCGCGCAATGGATTTACACCGCTGAAATTAATATGATCCGTTATAAGCATGATATCACCAGGTTTGAACTGCATATTTATCCCGCCCGCTGCATTGGTTATAATTAATATTTCCACGCCTATTGCTTTCATAACACGGACGGGAAAAACCACTTCTTCCAATTTTTTACCCTCATAATAGTGGAAACGCCCCTGCATAGCAATAACCGGCTTTTCCTTCAGATTTCCGTAAACTAATCTCCCCGCATGTCCTTCCACAGTAGTCTGCGGGAAGTTCGGGATATCTGAATATTCTATTTGCACTGCTTCTTCTATATTGTTTGCCAATACACCTAAACCGGAACCCAGTATTAAACAAATTTTCGGAATCCTCCCGGCAGGAAGTCTACTTTTTATATATTCTGCTGCTTTCAAATACAATATACATCATCCTTCTCTTCTTTAGCTTTGCTATCTGAAAATGTCTTGCAATCACTTGCTGTATTCAATATTTAGTTGCAGGAGTTATTTTATCAATCCACAAGGATTTTACTCATAAAGCTGGTTCCATTTAATACAGGCTCTACTCCCAGCAGCTCCAGAACAGTAGCACCTATATCACTAAAGCTCTCCAGAATACCCAAGTCTCTTCCTTTTGTCAAAGATTCTCCATATACTAAAATGGGGATATATTCTCTGGAGTGATCGGTGCTGGCCGTAGTAGGATCACATCCATGATCTGCAGTAAAAATCAGCACATCGTCTTCTCTGAGAGCCTCCATCATTTCCGGTATTCTGTTGTCCAGCAACTCCAAGGCTCGTGCATAGCCTTTTATATCATTTCTATGTCCATACAACATGTCAAAATCAACTAAGTTTGCAAAAATCAAGCCTTTGGTATCACTTTTAATCAGCTTCAGTGTTGTATATATTCCTTCTTCATTTGAGGCGGTCGGAAAGGATTGTTTCAATCCCCGTCCGGTAAATATATCGCTGATTTTTCCTACACCGGTTGTTGATATATTATGAGCTGTTAAAACATCCAAAATAGTTGATTCCGGTGGAGCCAATGAAAAGTCCTTTCTGTTCTTTGTTCTGACATAATTATTTGATATACCGGTAAAAGGGCGGGCAATAACCCGTCCTACCCCATGCTCCCCCTGTAAAAGGCTTCTGGCAATTCTGCAATAATCATAGAGCTTCTCTATAGGAACTATATCCTCATGAGCCGCTATTTGAAAAACGCTGTCTGCTGATGTGTAAACAATCAACTTTCCGGTGCTTACATGCTCGTCTCCCAGGATATTGATGATTTCACTGCCTGATGCCGGTTTATTCCAAAGTGTTTCTACACCGACAGCTCTATGAAATGCTTCCATGATATCCGGCGGAAATCCGTCGGGATAAACCGGAAAAGGCTTGTCCAGATGAATACCTGCAATTTCCCAGTGGCCGGTAGTCGTATCCTTGCCTTTGGATGCTTCCTTCGCTTTTCCGAAGTTTCCTATAGGAGCTGAATGAAAGTAAGGAATGTTAATTCCCTTTATATTGCCTATTCCCAATCTTACCAGGTTGGGAATTTGAAGCCCGCCTGCCTCTCTTATAAGGTTTCCCAGTGTGTGACTGCCTTGATCCCCATAATCAGCAGCATCAGGGAGTTCTCCCACTCCGACCCCATCCATTACAATCAGTATTACTCTTCGAGACATATGTTTCCTCCTGATGTTTCCAAATAATTGGGCTCGTTATTTATCCTATCCATAACTACAGCTGTGAAACAGAGAAAATAATGTAAAATAAATCCCATCCTTAACTATGACAGCTTGGGATGAGACTTGACACAGGATTGTTTTTTCATCTCAGACTGAATCTGACTGTAAATCTGAGTTGTGGAGAGATCAGAATGTCCCAGTATTTTCTGAACTGCACGGATATCCGCCCCATTATCCATTAAATGTACGGCAAAGGAATGTCTCAGAGTGTGAGGTGTGATCTCCTTGTCAATATTTGCCATTTCTTTATATTGTTTGATTATCTTCCAAAAACCCTGCCTGGTCATTCTTCTGCCATGGGTATTTACAAAAAGCGCTTCTTCTGTGCTTTTATGTACCATCTTGCTGCGTGCATTATGTATGTAATTTTTAAGGTGCTGAATTGTTTCAGCCGGGATAGGAACCACCCGTTCTTTACAAGCCGGACTGCCGCATACCAGATAACCTACTTCAGTATTGATGTCCTTCAAATTCAGGGAAATAAGCTCCGATACCCTAATGCCGGTAGCATACAGAAGTTCCAGCATTGCTTTGTCCCTTACAGATTTTAAGCTTCCCCCCCGAGGCTGATTCAGCAGCCTGACTGCCTCATCATAGGTAAGCGCTTCGGGGATTTTTCTTTCATTCTTAGGTGACTTTAAATTGGCAGTTGGATCAGTATCTATCAGTTGCTGCCTTATTAAAAAATAATAATAGCTTCTTAAGGATGAAAGTTTTCGGACAATAGTAGAAGGTGCACCACCTCCCTTTTCCAGGTACAGCATATAGGATATTGCAATAGCATTTGTAGTATGACTTAAGTCAACTATATTTCTGGAATGTAAAAAGTCTATATACTGTCTGATGTCGCTCAGGTAGGATTCCCGGGTACTGACTGACAGTTCCTTCTCTGATTCCAGGTAGTCTGAATACTCATTAAAGTAAAAGCCCATTGATATTATCTCCTTCAATTAAATCAAAAACCATACTTTTCCTTTTTCTTTTCCGAATTATATATTCAACAAAAAGCAGGAAAATCCTCTATTTTTCACATTCTTATCATTTAGGATCAAATACCCATCGAAATAAACCAAAAAACACGGGGCTAATATAGGCTTCTACAAGGCTGCCTGCTGTCAAGAGTAAGAATAATACAAGAATTTTCAAAGTGTAATGTCCTGTCTTTCGTTTCAGCAGTTCTCTGGATCCTGCTGCTTTTCGGTTTTTAAGCCTATCCACGGAGTTTTCCAGAGCCAGCACACCGATTCCAAGAAAACAGATAAGATATATTAGTGTCTGGGGTAAAATACAGAGTATGACAAACAGTAATCCTCCGATACGATACTGACTGATAAGAAAACCTACTGCAAAGCCTATAAAGAAGCTGCGTATCCCAACAAGAAGCAGGACAAAAGGGATTCCAAACAAGAAGAGGCCAACCAGCCAGATCAGAAAAATGCTTTGCAGATTTTGCCAGACAGACTGCCAGAATACAGCTGATCTGTTTATAGGTTCATAGGTATTATGCTGAAAAAAGGTTTCCAGATAGCTGCCCAGCGCCATCCTTTGATCTCCTGTCATTGCCCCGGCTGTAAAGGTGCCCGAAGCAAGTCCGGTCATAACGGCAAACAGAACAATCAGGTACAGGGAGATATTCCTTTTTATATGTTGCAGGATATCTGTCTTTAATCGTCTCAGCACTGGCGGCCCCCCAATTAACCGGTTATACTGATAATTATGTAAGACAAGCTTGTTTTATAACCCGCCTTTCGGATAAAAAACAGACAAAGCACTTTTAGCAGCTGCTCCTATAGCATAAAAAAAAGCAGGATCATCATCTATCCCCCTTCCCATGGAAGTTACAGAAATCCCATAGTGTTCCATTGCTTCACGAATTGCACTGCCGTCTATAAATGCAATCCTATACTGAAGAATAGCTTTGTTTTTCCGCAGCTGCTGATACAAATAGGACATCTTCCTTTTATCCAACCCCGGCAGTGCGATGGATATGGGTGCCTTTATGATATCTCTCAGAATTGTCAGTGTATGATGACTTAATCCATAATGCCTTATTCTTTTGTCTGCAAAGCTTATGCGGGGGACGAAGCAGCATTGTCCTCCCTGACGAAATGCCAGATCCAGATAAAGCCCCAGTTCCAAACCTGAAAAGCCATAGCTGGTGCCGGTGCCTGTTATCCCGGGGCCCATAGATACAAGAATAATGTCGCAATTTTCTACTTCGGAGGCTGTTTGCAAGCCGGTGTAAATATTCACGCACTCCCTGTCTCCCCCAAAAGCATTGCCAATAGTAATAACTGCGTCAAGAAGCCTGCTGTTTTTTAAAAATGCTATATTTTTGCTGAAAGGTACAGGCAGTGCAGCATGATCGGTCATGATATATCCGATTCGAAGCTTTCTTTTGCAGTAATACCTAAAATAGGCACACAAAGGCGGGATCATGCTGTGAAGTTCTCCAAAGCATACCAACCTGCCCCTCAGATCCAATGGGCTGTCAAAAACATCACTCCGTTCGGAAAATTCTTCTTCTATAAAGGACACCTTGACCTGAAAAGGTGTATAGCGCATCTTCATTCCATGTCCGTCCGGCGATACGGGCAGTTTTTCATAAGCCCGGTTTGCCATTACAAAGTGGTAGCCGCCTGTGCCTAAAGCAAGGGAACCGGCAGTAGTGTTCAAATAGAGTAAATCGCCTACGGACACCCCGCCTGTTACTTCGTTGTAATTAAGGGCTTTTTTTACCGGGTGGTCAATATCCAGCAAAACTTCGGTTATCCCGTCCCTTTGGGATAAAATTCCCTTAACCCTGCCCATCTTCATCTCCAGCATGATGTCATCAACTCTCTTCATTATTTCTACCCAGCATATCTAATTTTTTCAGAAATGATATTTTATCAATAAGGCCTGACAAGGAATATAATTCAGCAAATATGTGCAAAACTCCCAGGCATACCAATACGAGCAATTTTACAGGTAAGGATAAGACCAGCACTCCATAGAATCCGAGAATTCCTCCCAGCATATTAGCTCCTGTATCTCCCATCATATAGACTTCCCTCATTTCTCCTCCGGTGTATAATAATAATGCTATAGCAGGCGGCAGAATGAAATGTAATTCTGAAAATCCGGCACCGGCTGCCATAAAAATGATCACAATTCCAAATCCTTTGATAGCTCTACCAGGTCTGAGATCCAGCAAATTAATTAGATTTACACAAAGCGGAAATAACAGTATATCAATTAGAAAAATAATAAATTTGCTGTATCTGCACCTGGCCAGAATAAAACCAATCAAACAACCGATTAAGGCTTTAAGTATCCCTGTTGAAAGTTTTCCATTAACAAGAGCAATAACATGACTTAACAAGCCTTTTGATGAGGAATCCCCCAATACATCATCCAACATGCCGCCAAAAGCAAGTATTGGCATCATTAATGCATACAGCAAATAAGTTGGAACGGATTTGTACATAAAGAGCATCAGGGCAGCTAATGTACATGGAACCATGATCATCAATCCACCGGCGCTCAGCACTTCATTGCCGGCATAGTTGTAAGTTGTCAGTTTCTCTTGCTTCAGAAATGCCAGGATTTGTTTTTTAAAAGCCAGGTAGGATACTGCTGTAATTATACAGGAAAGAAAAAGAGGGACAATATTCAAACTTTATCTTGCTCCTTTGGTATACAGGCATTTCCTTTTATATGAACCCTATCCATGGCCTTTGCCAGGAATACGCACAAAATATCCACAAATTGACGAAATCGATGAATAAAGCCTCTGAGATCCCGTCCGGTTGCTTGATGTTTCATTTCAACATCAACTTCCTTTATTCGTCTGTTTCGCCTAATCAAATCAACTGTCATCCCGAATTCGATTCCAAATCCTTTGTAGTCAAAATGATCTGCAGTCAGTATATTGCTCAGAAACGCCCTTTGTCCGGACAAGACACTGGTCAACTTATGACCGGTCAGAAAAAGCAATCCTTTTTCCGCCAGTTTTCTTACAAATCCAAATCCGCCCTTGCCGGAGGTCATTTTCAGCCTGGCAATTACAACCTCAGCGGTTCCGTCACAAATCGGAGTCACCAGACGCCTTGCCTGTTCTGCACCTTCTGTTATATCGCCATCCAGAAAAACTACAATGTCGGTATGCATGGCCTCAAATCCGGTCTTCATTGCGAAAGCCTTCCCTCTGTTTTTTGGAAGGGAAATAACTTCTGCTCCGGAAGCAGAGGCAGCAGCTGCTGTCTGATCAGTAGAACCGTCATCTATTACCAGTATCCGATCCACCCATGATAGACCAACCAGTGACCGGACAGTCGCTCCAATCCGCTCTTCTTCATTATAAGCCGGTATGATAAGACCTATGGTGTGTTCATTCAGGCTCATGGCAGTTCCCCTCCAATAGTTGTCAACAGGTCATCTGAATTGCTGTACGGGTCTGAAAAAAGGGGACTGGGAAGCTGATCCAATGCATTGCTGCCAAAACCATAATTTCCCCTGTTGCCGGATAATACGCAGGCAAGAGCAAGACGGCCGTATATCGTTTCAACATGATCCACGGTTGAGACCCCCATTTCCTTGTACAGAGACATTGCGCTATTATCTATCTCACCGGTATCAACAACTACCATAGGTATATTGGCATCCAAAGCGCTGTGAATCAGCAGATGATCATAATCAAGCGTAGAGGTATCCTGAACAGCAAGAATTATCATATCAACCGGATACTCATACTGCCCGGTATAGGATACCAGCATCAGCTCCTCAGCTTCCTGTATCGATGGCATTTTATCGCCGCAACACACACTGTATAACCATTCCTCTATCATAGCAGCCATAAATTCATCAGGCTGCAGTATGTCGCCTGCAGTACCTTCCATATCGACAGTCGTTTCCGGAAATATTGTTACAGCAGACTGGACCGATGCACCGGTTATGCTGAAAAAATCCAACAGTGTGTTCATGGGCGCTTGTTGGGAAAAGGAAATAATGGCTACATTCTTTCCAGTCAGTCTGTCCCGAATCAATTCCGTAAGCAGCAGAGATGACAATTGTTGTAACTGTTCCTTCTGGGCCTCCATATTGCCCAGTTCCATCTTCAGTTGTTCCGATTCACTGCGCAGGCTCACAAATCGATCCTCGATCTGACGAATCAGATGAGCTTGTTGATTCTCTATAATGTTCTGGTTCTCCAGTGTAATTCCTATCATCATTCCCAGTCCCATGGCCAAAAAAATCCCCACCAACAGAAACACATAATATCTGATATTTATCATTAGCTCACCTACAGCCCCATCAAAATTTTCAGGCGAAGAGTTATCAGTTGATACCATTCCCTGATAAGCGGTGACATCCTGACAACCAGGGCAAGGGGAAAGAAGGCAGCAAATAACATGGCTGCCAGATAGGATGGCTTTATTCTGTTTTTATAAAGCTCGCTGACGCCTTTGGCATCGATTACCTTGTACCCTACCTTCATACGGACTAAAAATGTACTGGCCATGCCTCTTCTTCCCTTTTCCAAAAAATCAATCATATTTGTATGACTTCCCACGGCAACAATGAGCTCCGCCTTGTTCTCATAGGCCAAAATAAGTGCAATATCTTCACTGGTGCCCGGATAGGGAAAGATACTGGCTGTCAGACCCAGCTTCCTGATACGCTCCATTCCGGGAGAACTGCCGTCAGGATATGCATGGACAATAATTTGTCTGCATTTAAACAATGCCTTGTCACTGACACTATCCATATCACCCACAATGAGATCAGGTTTATAACCAAATTCCAATAAAGCATCCGCACCGCCGTCCACGCCAATCATGACGGGATTGACTTCATCTATATAAGACCGGATAGTCTTCAGATCATCCTTATAGTGTTTCCCTCTGATGACCACAAGTACATGGCGGGATTTCATACTTGTATTCAAAGCAGGCAGATTGACCGAAGACAGAATGTAATCCTTCTCTCTCTCAGCGTAATCCAGCGTATTGTCTATAAAATCATGCAGTACATCCCGGATGTTTTCAGAAGCCGCTTCCATTTTGATTTTTATTTCATTGCCGGTCAGGACGTTAGCGCGGCAAAGAGGTTCCTGGTTAAGATACAGGATTCCGTCATAAATCTCTATTAAATCACTATCCCTGATCTGTTCAAAAACATGCGAACCCAGATTGTCATATAAGGGAATACCTGCTTCAAATAATATTAGGGGACCCTGATTTGGAAATCTTCCACTGATAGAGGAATCACAGTTTAAAACGGCTTTAACCCTGCATTCAACCAGATGGAGTGCTGCCACTTCGTCCAGGTCGCGATGATGTATCACGGCTATATCAGAGGGATTCAGCCGATATATCAGATTTTTGGTCTTTTTGTCTTTCTTAGCAAAGCCTCGGATCAAAATCATCAGGCTCCCTAAACTTAAAATCATTAGTATCATTAGCAATATCTAACAATTTATGCACAATAAAACAGCCCCGTATTCGGAAATGTTTCTACCGAAACGGGGCTTAGTCTTTCTGTGGGCATTTCAAAATATATGTATCAGAATGCCTTTCTGGCCTGCATTCGCAATTTATCGGCAACCATGGCAATAAACTCTCCATTGGTAGGTTTTCCTTTTTCATCGTGGATGGTGTAGCCAAAGAGCCTGTTTATTGTTTCTACCCTGCCGCGGCTCCAGGCAACTTCAATTGCATGCCGAATGGCACGTTCCACTCTGCTGGGTGTTGTATTGAATTTATGAGCGATTCCGGGATACAGTTCTTTGGTTATTCCGCTTAACAGCTCAATATCTTTAACGACCATGGTAATGGCTTCTCTTAAGTATTGATAACCTTTAATATGAGCCGGTACCCCTATCTCATGTATAATATTGGTAATTTCCGTTTCCAGATTGCGTTCCTTCTTGATTTCCGGTGAAATGACGGCTGAAGAAAGTGAAGCCGGGGATTGCAGTTGATTCGGGAAAGTGAACTCATTAGCTGCCAGTTCTCTGATACGCTTAACAAAAACCTCCAAATCGAAAGGCTTGACAATATAATAATCCGCTCCTAAAGCTATGGCTCTCTGTGTAATTTTATCCTGCCCTACAGCGGAAAGAATAATCACTTTGGGGCAGATATTCATGGTCTCTTCATGGAGTTTCTCCAGCACACCAAGCCCGTCCATATGGGGCATAATGATATCCAGTACAACTACATCGGGCTTAAGTTCTTTGATTTTATTTAAAGCATCTGCCCCATCATGAGCTATGCCTGCCAGTTCGATATCATCCTGTTTGGACAGATACTGACCGATGATATCGCAAAAATCCTTATTGTCATCGGCAATGAGCACTGTAATTTTCTCATTCATAGAAATAACCCCCCCAATTTATTTATAGATCTGCGACAATAATACCAATTGTTTCTATTTTTTATAGTTTCTATAATCTATTCGACAAAACCACAATGATTCCTGCCACGATTGATACAATATTCTCAAAAATCCAAAATCTTTACTATTCAATGATCTTATTCGTTTCTTCAAGCATCCATTCGATAAATATACCATAACCTTTTTTGGGGTCATTCACAAATACATGAGTGACCGCACCAACTATTTTCCCATTCTGCAGTATAGGACTGCCGCTCATTCCCTGTACGATCCCTCCGGTTTTCTCAAGCAAATCAGGATCGATGATTTCAATTACCAATCCTTTGGGATTAGGTGTGGTTTGCCGGTTTACTTTTAATATCATTATGTCGTATTCCTGTATCCCCTTGTCATCAATTGTTGTCAGAATAGTCGCCTTTCCAGGCTTTATATTATATTGATAGGCAACAGGTACAGAATTTTTGTAGAGCGGATTGGAAATCTTCCTGTCTGCTTTTCCATAGATACCATAAGTTGTATTTTTAATGATTGTTCCCAGTACTCTACGGTTTTTGGTGAAATTACCCACCAGCTCCCCAGGAAGTCCTTTCTTTCCGATTTTCACATCTATGATGGTAGATTCAGATATTTCACCATCCTTTACTGACAAAAGGGCACCTGTATCCACATCTGTAATGGCATGACCCAAGGCCCCCATAAACCCGGTATCGGGATCGACAAAGGTTAGCGTGCCTACACCGGCAGTGCTGTCTCTTACCCATAATCCCAATCTGTATTTAGAGTCTGCAGCATCCTGTACCGGATGGATGCGGGTTATATAAACACGATTATCTCTTCTGCATTCCAGTTCAACTGCTTTGCCCTTCATTTTGTTGACCAGTCTGGACAGATGCTCGGCATCTTTTACCGTAACATTATTTACCTTTTCAATAATATCACCCGGCAGCAGCCCTGCGTCTATGGCTGGAAAATGAGTAATGCCGTTCTTGTCTGTCACATCCGAAGTTCCTACCACCAAAGCCCCCTTCGTGTAAAGTGACACGCCTATTGAGTTTCCCCCCGGAACCAGTTTCTTTGCTGAAGTTACGTTGATGGTCAGCTTCTTCACCGGGATAAATCCAAACAACATGAAATCAATATTGACATTACCCTGGCTGATTGATTCAATGGACAATGGCCTGCTTATATCATATACCTGCTTTTCCTTAAGGGTATCGCCATTGAATTTCAGAACATTAATCTCATTATTGTTGCTGACCTTAGCCTGCAGAGGCAGACCAAAGTCCAGAATCTGGGTTTCTCCTTCAAATATCTGCAGTTCAGCAGGAAACCGGACGACATCCTGTACCAGAGGTGAATAGTTAAATGCAAGAAACAACAATGCAAGTAAAATTCCAGTTGTTTTCCTTATACTTGATTTTCTCATCCTTTACTCTCCCGATTAATCATTTTCTGTTATCCTCAAATCAGCAGGAACTAATTTTAAGGTAACCTTTACAAAATGATTTATACGGGGAATAATATTCATGCTATTGGAAATGCAATGATTTTCGAAGTGATGTTTATTCACTTGTTTTCTTCTTATGGTGCAATGCGAGCTCAATCAGCTCACCTGCGTGTTCCAGACTGAGCTGTGTTAAAGCAGTGCCTCCGATCATCCTGGCAATTTCCTCTTTCCTCTCCGATAAATTGAGCCTGGAAACATTGATTTGGGTGTGCTTATCTGAAGCACTTTTTTCTATAAGAAAATGGCAATCAGCCATGGAAGCTATCTGAGGCAGATGAGTAACACATATGACCTGTCTGCTGCCTGCAATGGAACCGATTTTTTCCGCTACTTTCTGAGCAGTTCTGCCGCTTATGCCCACATCTATTTCGTCAAATATCATGGTTGGGATCTCATCCAAATCCCCTAATATGGTTTTAAATGCCAGCATCACTCTGGACATTTCTCCGCCGGATATTATTTTGGCCAAGGGTTTAAGCGGCTCACCGGGGTTGGGTGAGATCAGAAATTCAACTGTATCATATCCGTTTTCGGTAATTCCATCAATCTCCAATTCATCCGCCAGTGCATGATCCGGCGTGGAGAAGGATACAGAAAAAGCTGTTTTGGACATGTTAAGGTCTGCCAGTTCTTCTGTCAGCTTCTTTTCCAGAAATTCAGCCCAACTCTTTCTTTTCATGGATAATACCCTGCATAAATGAAGAACTTCCCTATATTTCTCCTTATACTCCTTGTGAAGCTCCTCCAACCTTTCCTGACTGTTTTCCAGTATTTCAAGCTCAGTTTCCATGGCATTTTTTAGCTCCAGTACATCCTCTATAGTTCTTCCATACTTCCGCTTAATGGCAAATATTTCCTCAAGGCGGGTTTCCAGTTGCTCCAGCCTGTCGGGATCAAAATAAAAAACATCCCTGTATGATCTGAGTTCCCGGGCAGAATCTTCCATATTGTACTGTATGCTTTCCAATTGACCTATAATGGCATCCAGTACATCATCAATGCCCCGTATGCCCTGCAGCTGGCCTACTATATCAGCAAGGCCGTCTAAAACAGAGACGGTTCTGGAATCACTGTTATATATCTTTTGATATGCATCATTTATTGTAGTTGCTATTTTTTCTGCATGCACCAGTCTGGCTCTTTCTTTCCGCAGAGCGTCCTCTTCTCCTGGCTGAAGAGCGGCATTTTCTATTTCTTCTATTTGATACAGAAGGATATCCCGGCGGCGTTCACCATCCTGATTCAAACCCTCGATTCTGCTTATTTCCTTCCTGATCGTCTGCCAGGCAGACCATGTTTGTACAAGGGCTGCTTTCAATTCAGCCAGTTCGGATTCTCCCAGCCTGTCCAGGAAATCTATATGAGATTCAGCAGCCAGCAGGGACTGATGCTGGTGCTGCCCGTGTACATCTACCAAATGTCTGCTTATTTCACGAAGCATGGATAAAGTAACCGAACGGCCGTTTACCTTGCACGTATTTCGACCCTGTACCGTTAATTCCCTCATAAGAAGCAAATTGCCATCTTCTTCAGGCTGAATCCCGAAATCTGTTAACACACTGTTTACCCGACCCAGGTCTTTTAATTGAAAGAGCAACTCTACCCGAGCAAACTCCTTTCCGGTTTGTATCAAATCCCGTGCTGCTCTTTCTCCCAAAGCCAGATTTACTGCATCAATGATTATGGATTTACCTGCACCGGTCTCACCGGTCAGCACATTGAATCCTTCGTCAAAGACCAGGTTTAACTCGTCAATAAGTGCAATATTTTGGATTGATATTTCACGTAGCAAATTTATCCCCCCAACCATCCTGATTGAGAATGAAACTGCAATCTGTTCTGACTTATTGGCGCATTAGCTTGGAAAATCGCTTTAATACATCAGGAACCATGGAATCTTCCCGTACAACCACCAAAATGGTATCATCTCCGGCTATGCATCCGATAATCTCAGGCCAATTCATGGAATCGATAGCTGATGCTGCAGCCTGTGCCCCTGCAACAATAGTTCGGATTACAATCAAATTCCTGGCGAAATCCATGGAAATGACAGAATCAGAGAATACACGAAACAATCGCTCTGACATATCTGAGTCGGTGCGTTCCATGGCAGCATATTTGTATACCCCGGACTTTCCCAATACTTTAACCAGGCGAAGTTCTTTTATATCTCTGGATACCGTGGCTTGGGTAACATCCATGCCATTCATTCTAAGCTCGGCAGCCAGTTCCTCCTGAGTTTCAATATCCTTTTCTTCAATAATCTTTAATATCATGGCATGTCTCTCATATTTCATATACTGTCACGCTCCATTCTTTTTTGAATAAACTCATCATTCCTGGCTGCCAGCTTGTCCCTAAGAAGCTTGAAAAAACCATAGCCGGAAAGACGAACCAGTTGTGTTTTCAGAGGGGACTTACTTACAGCGATCCGATCTCCCTCCTGCAGGTCAACTGCCTGCTGGCCATCCAAGGTCAGCTGAATATCTCGGTTCTTGTCTATTACCTCGATCTCCATTATGGAATCTGCATTGGTTACTATAGGCCTTGATGTCAAAGTATGAGGACAGATAGGGGTCATAAGCAGGCATTCCATACCTGGATAAATAACAGGCCCTCCAGAAGAAAGGGAGTATGCAGTTGAGCCTGTGGGGCTGGATATCAACAGTCCGTCTGCTGCATAGTGATTGACGAATTCACCGTTAATTGTTAAGTTCAGATGTATTATTCTGGCAAAAGAACCTTTTGCTACAGCAATATCATTTAGTGCGAGATATTGCTCTGCAGGTTGATCCTTGCGAATTAATCGTGCTTCCAGCATCATTCTGTTTTCAATTTGATAGTTGCCTGAAGCCAGCTTGTCCAATATCATTGTCAAATCGCTCATTTCCGCTTCAGCCAGAAAACCCAGACGGCCCATGTTTATACCCAGTAAAGGTTTTCCGAACTTGGCTGCCTGACGAGCGGTTTGCAAAATGGTGCCGTCTCCGCCCAATACCAAAATAAGATCAGATAATTGATACAGCTCCATCTCCCCAAGCAATATACCCTGCTTTATCAGTTTATGTACTGTTGTTGTAACAAGAGGCTTCATATTTCGCTGAACCATTCCCTGCAAAACCTCTTTAGTATATTCTCCTGTGGGATCTTTGGATAAATTTGATACAACTCCTATCTTTACCATTAAATCACCTGCCTGTAAAAAAATCATGGGCTTGCCGGACCACTGTCCTGGATAAGGCCGGAATATTTACTTCGGCTGATGTTTTGTCTCCATAATAAAGATATGCAAGAAATTCAATATTTCCTTCACGCCCGGTAATAGGAGAAAAACTCAGATTCCGGATCTGTAGATTAAGAGCAACTGCACATTCCAAAACCTTCTGCAGTGCCTCCTGATGCAGGATAGCATCCCGGACAACTCCCTTATTTCCTACCCTGCCCTTTCCTACCTCAAACTGTGGTTTTACCAGACAAATTATATGGCTGTCATAATCCAGAAGCTTCTTAACCACAGGAAGAATCAGCACAATGGAAATAAAGGATACATCAATTACTGCTCCTCTTGGCAGTTCTATAAGATGGTTTCTTTGTAAATTCCTAATGTCAGTACCCTCCATTGCAACAACCCTGGGATCCTTCCTAAGCTGTTCAGCCAATTGCCCGCAGCCCACATCTATGGAATAGACTTTTTTGGCTCCGTGCTGCAATAAACAGTGTGTGAAGCCGCCGGTCGAAGCACCAATATCCATCCATACAAGATCTTTAGCTTGTATACTAAACTGCCGGAGTGCCTTCTCCAGTTTCAAACCGCCCCTGCTGATGTAAGGGTTGACAACACCTTTGAGCTCTATATCCTTGTCTGACCATATAGTGGTGCCTGGTTTATCCACTTTTTGGCCGTTAACATATACCAGCCCTGCTTTTACCAGTTGTTTTGCCCTTTCCCTGCTTTCTGCCAGTCCTTTTTTGAATAGCAGAACATCAATTCGTTCCTTACGGCAATCCTGCATGTAATATCTCCTTTTTGATCATGGAGCAAACCTGAGCGGCAATATCGGCAGGGCTGAGTCCAAGAGATTCTCTCAACTCTTCCACGGTTCCATGCTGAATATATTGATCCGGTAAACCAATGACCTTTATCCTTACCTCCATTCCCTTGTTCACAAGGTATTCATTGACAGCGCTGCCAAATCCCCCTTCTTCCAAATTGTCTTCAATCGTTAACCAAAGACTTGAATGGCTTTGCAGCAATTCGTCCATCATTTTGGTATCAAGAGGTTTGATGATACGTGCATTGACAACTGTCGGATTCAACCCTTGTCCTCTTAATATGTCTGCTGCCTCCAAAGCGGTCTCCACCATAGAACCCACTGCCAAAACAAGAACATCTGAACCATGAATCAGCATTTCCCACCGAAGATCCAGTAAAGGGCTGCTGGGCAGTTCTTCGCTCATTCCGCAATTGTCCTTGGGGTATCTGATAGCTACCGGTTTGTTAAGCTGAAGCGAGAAATCCAGCATATGCCTTAATTCCTGGGTGTTCTTTGGAGCCATAACATGAAGATTGGGTATATGACGCAGAAAACTGATATCAAAAATACCATGATGGGTGTCTCCGTCCTCCCCAACCAGCCCGGCCCTGTCAACAGCAAATATCACAGGTAAATTCTGCCTGCAGACATCATGAACTATTTGATCATAGGCTCGCTGCAGGAATGTGGAATAGATGGCTACAATTGGTTTCATGCCGCTGGCAGCCAGACCTGCGGCAAAGGTTACCGCGTGCTGTTCCGCTATACCAACATCAAAGAATCGCCCGGGGTGTTCTTCCTGAAAATAGGACAACCCCGTTCCATCAGGCATAGCTGCAGTTATTGCTACAATTTCAGGATTTGTATGCGCCAATTGGGAAAGATGCTTACCCAGGGTTCTGGAATAGGAAACGGTCTTTTTTTCACTTTTCCGACCTTTGTTTAAATCAAAAGGAGTTACACCATGATACTGAGCAGGATTGGACTCGGAGAAGCGATAACCTTTTCCCTTTTGCGTAACAACATGAACCAGGACAGGCCCTTTAATCTGCTTGACACGCTCCAATATGCGGATCAGCAAAGGCAGGTCATGCCCATCCACCGGCCCGATATAGGTGAAACCCAATTCTTCAAAAAGTACACCAGGTACCAGGAGGTACTTCAGGCTGTTTTTTAATTTTTCCGCTTTTTCAGCCATCCAATATCCTCCAAAGGGGAATTTGCGAAGAATCTGCCCAATTTCCTTCTTGAACCACTTATAACGGGGATTGGAACGAATTCTGGATAGATAAGCAGCCATAGCTCCTACATTTGGGGCTATGGACATTTCATTGTCATTTAAGATTACTGTAAGGTTGCTGTTGAGCCGCCCGGCATCATTTAAGGCTTCAAAAGCCATTCCGCCGGTCAGAGCTCCATCCCCTATTACTGCCAAAATATGATTGGATTCATTTTTAAGATCGCGTGCCTTGGCCATACCCAGTGCTGCAGATATAGATGTACTGCTGTGGCCGGTTTCAAATGCATCATGAACGCTTTCTTCCCGTTTTGGAAAACCGCTTATCCCGCCGAATTGGCGAAGGGTATCAAACTGCTCTCTGCGGGAGGTAAGAATCTTGTGTACATAACACTGGTGACCAACATCCCATATAATTTTGTCAACAGGGCTGTTATATACATAGTGAAGAGCAATTGTTAATTCAACAACGCCAAGATTGGAGGCCAGATGACCACCGTTGAGTGCTACTTTTTCCAAAATAAACTGCCGGATTTCCTGAGCAACACTTTTCAGTTCAGCCTGACTCAAATGTTTCAAATCCCTGGGATTCTCTATCCTTTCAAGCAGCGTCATTGCGGATTCCTTTCTATTATTAGGAGTTAATACTAATTGCCAATGCAGTCTGCGCATTGCAATTGAATAAAAATTATATCATATGCTTTGGCAGCCTTTCAACGATATTCAGCGAAAGATAAAGGCAATCAAGATTCCCAAAGCAGCACCTGCAATTACTTCTATTGGAGTATGACCCAGCAATTCCTTAAGCTTTTCCTCCCTTATCCCACGATGTGCCTGCAGTTCCTCCACAATCTCGTTTAGTACTGCTGCTTGTTTTCCGGCTGCTCTTCGAACACCTGCTGCATCATACATCACTATCAAAGCAACTGTTGCGGACAAGGCAAAAATAGAGGAATTGAATCCATTAGCATACCCTATCGAGGTTGCCATGCTGACAACCAGGGCGGAATGGGAACTGGGCATTCCGCCTGAACCTACGAAGCGGGTCAGATCCAATTGTTTGCCAAACATTATGGTCAGCAATACTTTTATAAATTGTGCAATGAACCAGGCGAGCAGACTTACCCAAATTATTTTGTTGTCAAGAATTTCATTGAAAATGATCAAATGGATCCCCCTTATTGATTCCTATCCAATATAGAGTTAGCAAGCGATACCAGAAACTCAGCATTCCTGCCAAAGGGCTTCAAAAAGTGAATTGCCTGTTCAATATACCTTTGCGCCATTCTTTTGGATTCACTCAATCCATATTTAGCAGGATATGTAAGCTTTCCCATTTTTTTATCGCTGCCGGGATCCTTACCCAGCTGGGCCAGGTCTCCTGTCAAATCCAAAATATCATCCGTAATCTGAAACGCCAGTCCAAGAGCCTTTCCATAGCCGGAAACTGCATTCAGCATATCCATACTCCCGCCCCTTAACATAACACCTGCTTTAAGGGCACTGGTAATAAGGGCCTCGGTTTTATGAGCGTGTATATAGGTCAGTCTGTCTTCACAGCTATTATTGCTTTGAAT
Source organism: Clostridiales bacterium (assembly GCA_012839095.1). Lineage (GTDB taxonomy): Bacteria > Bacillota > Clostridia > Caldicoprobacterales > DTU083 > DUOA01. Next base: position 79,618 of record DUOA01000127.1, on the reverse strand, counting down.
CTCCATATCTGCACACTGACCGCTGATCATGCCGGAAATACCGGCTGCACCGGCTATGACTGACATAGCCCTGAGATAATCCGGCAGTTTCTCCACAACAGCAGGTAAATTCTCCAGCATTACCTCATACGCCAGATTCAGAAGCCCGTCCCCCGCCAGAATGGCAGTTGCTTCACCAAACACCTTATGATTGGTGGGTTTGCCCCTGCGGTAATCATCATCGTCCATGGCCGGAAGATCATCGTGAATAAGAGAATACGTATGAATCATCTCAATGGCACACGCCATCGGCCGCACCTGATCCAATTCACCTGGCATTGGTGCTCTTTGACTGCATACCTGCGAAGCCAATTCAAAGGCAGACAAAAACAGAACCGGCCTCAGCCGTTTCCCTCCTGCCTGAATACTGTACTTTATAGCATTCAGCAGGGTAGGATAACATGGTCTTTGTTCGAGAAGAATGCTCAGACCTTGATTAATGTATTCCACTTTCTTTCGATAGGTGACTTGAAAGCTCATATTTTCAGTTCTCATCCTTTTCGGGAACTTCTATGGAGATTTCCTCCAGTTCTCCGGTTCTGCTCCGCGATAATAGACTGACAACTCCCTGGGCTTCAGTCAGTTGTTTATTGCAGAATTCTATAAGAATAATACCTCGTTTATACAGCTCCAGGGATTGCTCCAGGGAAACGGTACCTTCTTCCAAAGTAAGGACTATGTCTTCCAATTCTTTTATTGCTTCTTCAAAGGTGAGACCCTGCTCGCCAGGTATTGTGTTCTTCATTCACTTAGCTCCTTGTTTTCCTATATTCTATCTTCCTGCATATTTTATTCATGCTGCAGTTCTTCCACTCGACACACTGCCTGTCCGTCATGAAAAAGAACGGTAACACGCTGAGACGGGGCAAGCTGTTGAATGGAACGTATGGAAGTTCTCATTCCCTCAGGAGACACTATGGCATATCCCCTGTGCAACACCTTTAAGGGACTCATTGCCTCCAAAGAAGAAGCCGCCCTGGCTAATTGTTCTTCCCGGCTTTGTAAAGCTGATTGCATGGCATTGGCAATTCTTTGTGACAACTGGTCCGCGTATTGGCTTTGTTGGTCGATCAGCAGCCTTGGCATCTGAAATGCATAATGGTTTTGGATTAAATTCAATTTGTGCTGCTTTCCCATCAAATATCCATTTATGGTATTCATCAGTTTATTTTTCAAACCATCTATTACTGACAATATGGAACTGGTCACCGGCACAGCCAATTCTGCAGCATTGGACGGAGTTGCAGCCCGAAGGTCGGCAACAAAATCTGCTATTGTAAAATCTGTTTCGTGGCCGACTGCTGATATTACAGGTAATTCCGAGCGGAATACAGCCCGGGCTACCTCTTCTTCATTAAATGCCCACAATTCCTCCAGTGAACCGCCGCCTCTGCCGATGATGAGTAAATCGATGTCGTTTCTGGTATTAGCATAATCAATAGCTCTGGCAATCTGCTCAGCAGCCCCCTGCCCCTGAACTGCCACAGGCAGAATAAGAATATCCACATGTGCATTGCGTTGCCTGATAACATGAATAATGTCCTGGACTGCAGCTCCGGTATGGGAAGTTATGACAGCTACTTTTTTAGGGAAAAGAGGCAGGTTTTTTTTAAACCTGTCATCAAAAAGGCCTTCTTCCCGCAGTCTTTTTTTCAGTTCCTCAAAGGCCAGGTGAAGATCTCCCAATCCGTCTTGCTCCAGCGATTCGACATACAATTGGTATTGACCGTCTCTGTTATAAATGGAAACAGCACCAGCTGCTATCACCTGCATGCCGTCCCGGGGCAGGAATCCCAGACCGGTCCTTTTTTGCCTGAATAGTACGCATTGGATTCGAGCCTGTTCATCCTTCAGGGAAAAATACATATGACCTGATGTATGAAGTTTGAAATTGGAAACCTCTCCTCGGACCCTTACATTTTTAAGAATGGGATCCCTGGCCAGGAGAATGCGGACATAGTCATTCAGCTGATGAACGGTAAAAATAGTTCTGCTCATATACTGTTCCTTGCAGCGATCAATGTATTTTCCAAAAGCATAGTAATGGTCATTGGACCTACTCCTCCGGGAACAGGTGTAATATAAGCCGCCTTTTCAGTTGCCTTATCAAATTTAACATCACCCATAAGGGCTCCATTGACCCTGGTTGTACCAACATCAATAACTATAGCGTCTTTTTTGATATAACTGTCGTCTATTAATTGAGGTTTGCCGATTGCAACAACCAAAATATCTGCACTAGCGGCAACGGTTGCCAGGTCCTGGGTGCGGGAATGGGCTATTGTAACGGTAGCATGTTTCTGAAGCAGCATCATTGCTACCGGCTTTCCTACAATATTGCTTCGTCCAATGACGACTGCATGTTTACCGGCTATAATGCAGCCTGTCTCTTCAATTAATCGTATGATGCCCTTAGGTGTGCAGGGTTCAAGCACTGCCTGACCTGTCATCAGCATTCCGCTGTTAACCGGATGAAATCCATCCACATCTTTAGCCGGTTTAATTGCGTTGATTACAGCTTTCTCATTGATATGATCCGGCAGAGGCAGTTGCACCAATATTCCATGGACTTTATCGTCATTATTTAATCCTTCTATGGTATCAAGCAGCTCCTTCTCTGTCACTTCAGCATTCATCCGTATTACATTGGAATGGATTCCAACCTCGGAACATGCACGCTCCTTATTACGAACGTAGACATGAGAAGCGGGATCATCGCCTACCAAAATCACTGTCAGCCCCGGAACCAAATTGTGTTGATTCCTTAAAGTCAGTATATCCTCTTTTAATTCTTGTCTGATTTGCCTGGCTAACGCCCTGCCGTCTATCAGCTTTGCCATGATACTCCTCCATTCATTTAATGTGTTGGTTTTGATAGGCCTGCAGACCCAGTAAAGCAGTACCGACAGCGTTGTCCTTGGAAAGCTTTGGATCAGCATAATACAATCGGATGGAGCGGTTGCGTTTGCTTAATCTTTCCTGCAGACCTTGCCGTAGGATCCTGCTGGAAGAAACTCCGCCAACAAGAAGCACTTTATTGGTATATCCCTTACTTACTGCGTTTAAGATCCATTTGCTGATAACCCGGATCAACAAGTCGTATACTGCATAGGCTATTTCAGGATAGGCTTCTCCCTTTCGAATCAGCATCTGTCCCTGGGTTTCAGGACCTGAAAAGCTAACATGCAGTCCCTTTACCGAACCAGTTATGGAACTAAGGCCTGTACCGGACAGGGATAATTGCTCCAAATATGGGCCGGCAGGAAAAGGCAACCCCATAGCCACACCAATGCGATCCACAAATTGTCCGGCAGACAGATCCAGGGTATTTCCTATCAGCTTTATGTCAAATCCGGTTTCTTGGGATGTAACATGCAATAATTCTGTAGTACCGCCGGATAAGTGCAAAGCGAGAAATTGGCTGCTGTTCGGACCGTTGGCAGAATACAAGCCGGCCATAATATGAGTTTCCTGATGACTGACAGGGTAAAAAGGTGTTCCCGTCAGGTCGGCGACAGCCTGTCCTATATGGTGGGAAAACAAAAAAACAGGCATGTAAGAATCTTTCTGCGGCCGGGGCCGTACACTGGCGCATACAGCTGCAATCTCCCCATCCGGTATGAGTTCCCGTATGGAGTCTGTGAGCAGCGGAAGATTCTTCAGATGGTGGAACAAGGCTTCGGATTGCTGAAGGCCATACTTTCCCTCAGGTACGTCCAGCAGCAGTTGATGATTGAAAAGAACTGTGCCATCCAGACCGACTCCGGCCAGGGATGTGGTATAGCAGCTGGTGTCAATGCCAAGTATAAATTTCATTTGTTTCTGCTGCGAATGAAGTTTCCCAAGATACCATTAACAAATGAGCCGGTTTTCTCTCCACCGTATTTTTTGGCCAGTTCCACGGCTTCATTAATGGAAACGCTCTCAGGAATATCATCACGATACAGTATTTCATACAAGGCCAGCCGCAAAATGGAAAGATCTACTTTGGAAATCCGATCAAACCTCCAGCCTATACTGCCTGAACGGATAATTTCGTCAATTTTGTCCATATTGCGGTTGCAGCCATTGAGGATATCCTCAATATATGACATGTCCTTTTCGTCGAGATCCAGCCTGCCATCCACCATACTCTGTAATTTCTCTATATCGTAATCCTCAGTAAATATTTTCTGATAAAGCAGACTCATAGCAGCTTCTCTTGCTGATTTTCTAGACATTCTGCCCTCCTGCCTTTATTAACTGATTGTTAAGTTTGTACTTCTTTTGTTTCTGCTTCAGTCAAAAGGTATCTTCTTTGTCTGACAAATCGGTGTTTCATGACATCTTATTTCGTACTCCGTCTGGTATAATCTTTTCCAAAAAAGCAAGAAAACTCTCTTTTCTGTCATGGAAGCTGCCCAGCCAGCAACCAAGGCTGACCGTTATTGTAAGAAATATGCCTCGCCAAAAGCCCAGTGTTAATATAAGAATTCCAAAGATCAGGCCGCACAGGAATCCTACCTTTTTACCCTTGTGATTGGCAAAGGCAGCTGTAAGCCATTCCTGAAAATGCTTCATCTCCAACCTCCTAATCTACACGGGCCTGCTTTTCAACACTCAGATTATCTATATATATCTGTACTTCTCTGACTTGAATGCCAGACAGGGCTTCCACGTACTCCTTTACCTTTTCCTGAATATTTCTTGACAGCTCAGGCATTACGACTTCGGGCAGAACACTAATCTTGAGCTGGACCCGCACTCCTTCAGGGTCAGCCAGAACAACACTCTTTACTTCCTTAACTTCCTTAAAATGCCGGACAGCTTTTTGCGTGAGAGTATCCAATGTATTTATGGATATTCGGATTACACCCAAGTCGGTATTGGCCAAAAGAGCACTGAGTGGTTTATTTCTTGCATAACCGGCAACCAGCAGGCGAATGCCTGCAAGAAACAAAACAAGGGATATGACACCAAGGATAATTGCAGGCCAGCCGTAAGATACTTCAGATAATAGATCAGCTATGTCAGCTGCTGGGATAATCTGTAGAGCGACACTCAGGAGAATTAGAGAAAGCAAGATAATAATTAATGTCATTATGGTAAGGAGAAGGCGGTCAAAAAGCTTTATTTTCATACTTTACATTCCTTTCCATTACAGCAGAATGTTTACAATATCATCATGTGTTTAAATGTCAGTAACCCTCTGAATAATCAGAGGGTTTGCTCTAGCGGATTTTAGGTGGTGGTTCTTCTGCTTTGGTTTCCTTTTCGAAATTTACACCCTGAATATGTATGTTTACCTCTATTACATTAAGCCCAGTCATATTCTCGACTGCCTTTTTTACATTCTCCTGAATGTTCCAGGCCAATTCGGGAATCCTGACTCCGTATTCTACTATGATAAACAGATCAATAGCGGTTTCTTTCTCGCCTACCTCAACCTTTACGCCTTTTGCCAAATTCTTTCTGCCAAGCTTTTCCACTATTCCTCCGGCGATGCCTCCGCTCATAGCCGCTACACCCGGAATTTCGGTAGCTGCAAGGCCGGCTATGATGGCTACTACCTCATCAGCAAATGTCACCTTGCCATAATCTTCGGAAGTTTGTTGCGTCAACACTTCCACCTCCCATTCCATAATTTGTGTTTTTATTATACCAAAGAAGATGTATATTTACAAATAGTTCTATTCCATTTCATTCAAATCTTGGGTATTATTTTTATGTTTTCAACTTCTTTGCCTGATTCTCTTCTCACTATATCCAAAATCATGGCTACTTCTTCCGGAACCAGTTCAGCCTTGTCAACAATCACGTTGACATTATCCCTGTGAATAATTACAATTGCATCCCGGAAACCTTTTGCTTTTATAAGGTTCTCTATTGACATTTCCGCTTCCATGTTTTCAGTGATTTCCAGCAGCTGCATCTGCGCTTCCTTTATCATCTCCGGATCGGAATTGGGATTATTAATTACAGAATTAATATATTCCACTTCCTTGCTTCTGTTTTGTTTTCTTTCAAATCTATAGTCTCTGAAAAATGCTGCACTGGAGGATGCTGCCTGTGAAGATTCCTCACCGGGGGATTCATCCAAATCCGTAACGGTAATTTTTCCTCCCGAGGTTAAATGATTTTCATCTGCTTCCCCCTGTCCCTTGTTCCCATGGCTGCCGGTCTGAGGATTCTCATCCGTATCTGCTTCCGAAGTCTTGTTATCCTTGGGATTTACTGCCGGAGCCGCATTCTGATTAAACCGAAAATTCAGGTACCCGGTAATGATCAATAGAATCACCAGCAAGCCTACAATAATATTCTTCCTGCGAATTATCAACAATTTTCTCATCTCCTCACCTCGTTGTCTTCCATAACAAAAATATCCACCTGATTGGAGCGGACCCCCAGTACTGTTTGGACGGCTTTCTGCAGTTCCATCCTTACCTGAATATCCCCAGCCCCTTCAGCTACCACTATGACGCCTAATATCTCGGGTTGATTTTCCCTTGTTATCAGAGGCTTCGACCCCTCTGATGTAGTCATGTTTACAAGTTGACTGTTGGTATCGCTTTGACTCACTCTACGAATTCCTCCACTGCTGTCCTGTTCTTCTGTTTCGATATTGGATACGGTAGTATTCATAGCAGGAATCAGCTCCTTTCCTGATTTATAAGTAATCATTACCTCAGTTCTTCCAGCACCCTTGATTGCAGATAATACCTGCTGCAGACGGTATTCAAGATCCTCGCCCTTTGCTTCCTGCGGAGCAGGAACTTCACTTCTGTCCGATTCCTGAACTGAACCAACTTCCTGATCTTTATCTGCTGGGAGAAACCAGTTGCCAAACAAGCCTATTATTATTGCTATGGCCAATATAAAAATAAAATACTCAATATTTTGGATTTTTTTTAGTCTATTAAGAAAAATTCTGCCATAAGAAAGCTTTTCCATATTACTCACTCCTTCAAATTTACTCAATATCCTTTAATATAAATACTGTCAGAATCTATGTCATAGAGCTGAGATATGTATTCCTTCAACCCCATCACTATGTCATCCACCATAATGTCACTTGTTTTTTTATCCCGTCCGATTATGACGGGATCAATCCATATCTGCTGACTTTTCAGGGAAGCTGTAACTTCAATATACTTAATTTCTGAAAAATTGTATGCTCCATTTACCTGGTCAAAGACAATGTTGACTTTTACATTGTCTAAATTCCCCCTGTACTGCAGTTCCATTTCCAAATCCTTTTCCAGGTTTTCTTTTACAATTTGCTCCAGGTTTTCTCTCTGGCTTTTTTCAGTTTGGTTGCTGTAAAAAGCTGCAGCTTCACTGGACTGAGTTAGATAATTTTGAAAAATTCCTACTTCCAAATCCGATGCTTGGCCAATTAGTTGCAGTAATGGCTGTAAAAACATAATAAGAATAATCAGGCCGAACAAGAGTCCGGTATATTTTTTCATATTCCCGTTTGGCAGGATCATATCCATCAAGACAGCCAATATGGCTATGATAACCAGGTTGACAATCCATTCACCAATGATTGTCTTCATGTTAATATTTCACCTCAGCATTACAGCAGTATTCCCTGCAGCAATCATCAGAGCTGTCGTTAAGAAAAACATTAGAGCAATACCAAGTACGGTAACAAGCAGAACGAGCAAAACATTTCCTGTTCCATTGAGGCAATCCGCAATGCGCTTATCTGTAATTGGTTCCAGTAAGGAGCCTGAGAGTTTGTAAAGAAACATCAGGGTAAAAATCTTCACTGCAGGAGCCATGGAAAGGAGCCCTATTATAATAAGCCCTGCTGTCCCCACAGCATTTTTCAACAACAAGGAGCATCCGATAACGGCATCCAATGACTGAGAAAGCATCTTTCCAACTATAGGAACAAATGTATCCATGGCAAATTTGGCTGTACGTATGGAAATCCCATCAAATGATGCAGTCATGGCACCTTGAATTGTCAGGACTCCAATAAATATGGTAAATACAAACGAAAGCACCCAAATACACAAATTGTTCAGCAATTTCCCCAGACTATGGAGCTGTATTCTGCTTCCTATATGATTTACAATAGTAATAACAGCTGAAAGCGAAATCAGAGGAAATACAATATGAGACAGTATGGACCCGGCGGTTCCTACCAGGACACCAACAGCTGGCTGCATTACAGCAACGGACGCAAAATTCCCCATGGCGGTAAGGAGCCCCAAAAGGATTGGGAACAAGATCTGCATAAACCCGGACATTCTGTCAACGCTTGTCTTACCCACTGTCAAAACAGAAATCATACTTTGAATAATAAGTATGATAACGACACTATAGCAGACAAAATATCCTACTTCTCCGACTGAAGAGTTCTGGAAAGAATCAGCCATGCTGCGAAGAATGCTGCAAAGTACAGCTATTCCGATAATCTTAGCCATCAGCATCAGATTCAACTGAAATTCATAAAAAAAGGCATAAAGAACAGAGTGAAAAATATCCTGCCAGGTAAAGCTGAACTTTCCGGCAATCAACTCTCTTATCAACTCTCCTGCTGTTTTCTTTCCAATGACACCAGAGCTGTCTTCCTGAATATACTTCAAGAAGGGCTCCCAACTACTGACATCCAGGTTATTCAGTTGATCATTTATCAAATACTCCATACTTTCGTACCAGTCTTTTGATTCCTGCTGAGCTGCCAGGGTCTTTGAAGGCAACAGCAGAAATGCAAGAACCAGAATAAACAGCTTTCTTTTCATCAGTGTTCTCCTTCCCTATGGAAGTATATTAAGAACAGCCTCCATTAATGCTGTCAGAATCGGCAAGGCTAAAATCATAACCAGTATTTTCCCCCCCAACTCTATTTTGGATGCAATGGTCCCCTCCCCTGAGTCTTTGCAGATTTGCGAACCAAATTCAGCAATATAGGCGATTCCGACTACTTTTAATACAGTAGCCAGATAAACAGAGTCAAGACTGGCTTTCCTTGCCATATCCTCTATGGTGGAAACAATGACTTTTATATTGCCCAGCATCATGATTAAAAGTATGGAACCCGCTGCCAAAGCGATTATCAATGCGATATCAGGTCTCTGCTGCTTGACAATCATTATCAGCAGGGCTGCAACCAGACCAATGGCAGTTATTTGCAGTATACTCATAAAATCACCTTCGAACAAAGCTGTGTATTATCACTCAGTTTTTACTTCCGATATGGTCAGTTATCTTTAATACAGCTTAAAAATTGACTTGATGCTTTGAAACAGCTGATTAATCAGGTTGACAACCATAAGCAAGACTATAACAATTCCAGTCAATGTAGTCATCATAGCCATTTCCTCCCGGCCGGCTTTCAGAAGCACCTGATTGATGACAGCAACCAGAATTCCAACAGCTGCAATTTTAAAAATAAGATCCACATTCATCTGCTGTTCCTCCATTCAAAACAAAATAATGGCCAGAGCAATTCCAACGAGTAAACCCAGGCTTCGATACATCTTCTCATACTTTTCACGAACTGCCCTAGCTTTTTGTTCTTCTTCACGCAACTGCTGTAATGTAAGCCTGATAAACCTGACTTGTCCTTCCCTGTCACTGCTTCCCAGCTGATCACCAAATCTGCGAAGTATATCCATGTCCTCTTGTTGTAAATATAGTTCTTTCTTCAGCTCCTCCAGCGAAGAGCACCAGGCCTCTGATACGGTAAATTTTTTCTTTAGAGAAAGTAATTCTCCAGTCTTATGGAACAGCTTTCCGGTACCACCTCCAATTGATTCTCCGATACGAACCAATGCATCCGGAAGGCGGGAGGCATAATGGATTATTTCAGTTTCCAGCCGGGACAAAGCCCCTTGTAAAGCACTCAATTCTCTTGTACGGAAAGCGTATCTTTTCGATATTTCCAACCCGATAAGGGTGGAGCACAGAACAATAACACCGCTGTTAATGAGCTTTATAAGCATATAGCATCTTCCTTTTCAACGAATGGGCCTGTTCAGAAGTTGGCTGGAATAATCTTCTGCATAGATTTTTTCCAGGGTTCCAACACCGAGAGAATCGCCCAATACGGCTATTCTTTCGAATATTCTTCTCTCCAATATCCTGGAGAGGAAGGGCCTGGCCAAGGCATCCTGCAGATCAGCTGCATGTGCTGATGTTATGATGGTGATGCCTGCATTCAAAGCTTCCTCAATAGCAGCAGCATCCTCAGGCCTGCCTATCTCATCCGTCAGTATTATTCTCGGTGACATGGAGCGAATCATCATCATAATGCCTGCAGCCTTGGGACAACTGTCCAAAACATCAGTGCGAATGCCTACCTGCCTCTGGGGCAGACCATACCAGCAGCCGGCAATTTCAGAGCGCTCATCTACTATTCCTACCTTTACACCCCTGTAACCAGGGAATCCATCACTGAGATTTCTGGCAATATCACGCAGCAATGTAGTTTTTCCCATCTGCGGAGGAGAAAGAACCAGGGTATGGTACACCTTTTTTCCTGACAACAGAAAGGGCATAATTTTGTTTGCTGCACCTATAACTTCTTTGGAAATACGTATATTGAAGGAGTTGATGTGTTTCATGGTTCTGATTTGTCCCTTATCCAACACTGTTTTACCGGTTATTCCTACCCGATGCCCGCCCCTCAGCGTGATATACCCATTCTGTATTTCCTCGTCAAACGCATAAATGGAGTAATCTGAAATTAATTGCATAAGTTCTCGGGTATCATCTGCAGTAACAATGTAAGCTCTTTCCAGATGCGTACAGACACTTCCATCAGGGCACACAAAATAGTCTCTCCCCCGGCTGTAAACCATTAAGGGACGATTCTCCCTAATATTGATTTCTTCCATATCCTGAATTAGGGGGACAGGCAGGCTACGGATGATTTTCCGAATGGTATCAGGAAGCGTTTCGAAAATTGCTTCCTGCCATTCCAGTGTGGAATCCTTCATCTGTGGTAATAAGGTCATACAGCTACCTCCTTCGCTTAATCTATACTTATGAAAGGCTTATCCCAAATATCACCACAAAATAAAAAAACATGGACAAGTAGTAGTCCATGTTTTTTGATATGTATATTTCAATCCAAACACATATGAAATGGGTTAAGGTAAAACTCTTCTGTCCGTCCAGGAACAGCCAGGATTAGTCCGGATCACTTTCCTTATTGTATTCATCCTCAGAATATATGGTTTCACTGCAGTTTGGGCAAACAATGTCGTTATCGTCATCAAAAATATCCTCATCAAAAAAGACCGTTTCGTGACAGTGAGGGCACTCAACTTCAATATAATAGGTATTTTCGTCATCGTCCTCATCATCTTTTTCGAAGACTGCATTTTCCATATCCGCCAAATCCTCATCGATGGTTTCCAGATATTCTTCTATCTCTGCTTGCGCAGCATCCAGTTCAATTATGGCTTGAGCCATATCGCTCAGTACATCAATGATATGAGACAGGAGCTTTCCTTCATTGGTCTCCATATCCAGCCCCATGCCTTCTGCCAGTCCGCGAATATAGGATACTTTCTCGCTCAGATCAAACATGTTTATGCCTCCTTTTCTTCCCCTGATAGGTTTTACCATTATGCATGATTTTATCCATCATGCTGTCAGATTCTTTCCATATATTCCCCTGTGCGGGTATCAACCCGAACAACATCACCAATGTCGATAAACAAAGGAACTTGAATCAAAGCACCTGTTTCCAGAGTAGCAGGCTTGTTTCCTCCGGTCGCCGTATCCCCCTTAAAACCGGGTTCAGTTTGTGTAACTTCCAGCTCCACAAAATTGGGAGGCTCCACTGAGAAGGCAGCTCCCTTAAAGAACTTGATGATCACATTGGAGTTCTCCTTAACATACTGCATGGCATCCTCTACCTGGGAGCGGTTAAGAGGGATCTGTTCATAAGTATCCATATCCATAAAATAATACAGGGAGCCATCGTTGTACAGATATTGCATTTCCTTGGTTTCCACATGCGCTCTGGGAAGCTTGTCGGTTGGACTGAATGTCCTTTCCAGCACACCCCCGGTCATTATGTTTTTCAGTTTGGTTCTGACAAATGCTGCACCTTTACCCGGTTTTACATGCTGGAAATCTACTATCATAAATACCACATTATCAATTTCCACAGTTAAGCCCTTTCTGAAATCACCTGCTGAAATCATCAAATCATCCTTTCATCTAAACGTATAATATAGAATTATAATATAATAAGTTCCTTTTCGGAATACACAAGATTCTCATATCCGGTTTCTGTTATAACAACCAGATCCTCGATTCGTACGCCTCCTTTACCTGGCAGATAAATACCGGGTTCTACGGACACCACCATACCGGGCTTCAAAATCTTATCGCCCCGCATTGAAAGTCTGGGAGCCTCATGAACATTCAATCCAACACCATGCCCTAATCCGTGTCCGAAATGCTCACCATAACCTTTTGAATATATGTGATCCCGGGCTTGTTTGTCCACCTCTTTGCCGGTCAAGCCCGGTCCTATGATATCCAAAGCCTTCTGCTGAGCATCAAGTGTAATCTGGTATATTTCCCGCAGCTCTTGTTCCGGTTCACCCAGTGCGATGGTTCTGGTCATGTCAGAGCAATAGCCGCCTACAACACATCCAAAATCCAGTGTGAGAAATTCACCTGTTTCCAATTTTTTATCAGTAGGCTGGGCATGGGGAAGGGACCCATTATTCCCTGAAGCTGCAATAATAGGGAATGCCAGTCCTTCACTTCCGTTCCTCCGAAGAAAAAACTCCAGTTCCAGTGCAATCTCCCTTTCACTTATACCGGGACAAATGCGAGTTAGTATATAGTCAAACCCTTTATCGGCCAATTCAGCTGCTTTCTTTATATAATTTACTTCTTCTGCAGTTTTTATTGTTCTCAAACCAGTAGGAATATCATTGTCAGGAATCAATTCTATGGGCTTTAATTCCTCTTTATAGGAAGAATAAGTGCGGAAACTGATTGTATTATCGTCAAACCATAGTTTTTTTACATCCAGAGACAGGCAAGTTTCCCTCAAAAAAGGACCCGTCTTTGTACCTGGTGCATCCACTATCTCAAAATCAGGACATTCAATTTGAGCCTGTTCGATGTACCTGAAGTCCGTAATAAGGTAACGGGCAGAGTGATGAATCAGCAATAGAGCTTCCTCTGCGGTAAAACCGGAAAAGTATCTAAGGTTGTTTTTTTCTGATATGATAGCAGCATCAATTTGTTGTTCTTCTAAAGCTGCCACCAGCTTGGCGATTCTTTGATTCAATTGGGATTCCTCCATTATTGGTTTGTTGGTTTACAGGTTTATTTTAAGCTCCCATTCTCTTTCATCAAGTTGCGTACAAAGAAGTCGATTGCCAGATAATAGCCGTGGATTCCCAGACCGGTGATCTGACCGATACAGACAGGAGCAGTCAAAGATACATTACGAAAGCTCTCCCTGGAATGTATATTGGAGATATGCACCTCCAAAACAGGTAATTGAATTGCAGAGATGGCATCCCTCAGAGAATAGCTATAATGGGTAAGTGCTCCGGGATTTAAAATGATTCCGTCAACCTCTCCTATCGCTTCATGCAAACGGTCTATAAGCTGCCCTTCACTGTTAGACTGAAAGCAGCTAAGCTCTATGCCCAGGTTTTTCGAGTAGTTTTGAAGATTTGCAATCAGATCTTCATATGTAATATTTCCATAAATACCGGGCTCTCTGATTCCCAGAAGATTCAGATTCGGGCCATTGATAAGCAGCAATCTCATATAACCACACCTTTTTCCTTTGACATAGAACATATTACCATAAAGAAGCTAAATTGAACAGAGATAATTTACCTTCATACCTGCCTTTCAATACTAAAGTATCCTTTGCCATTTTCCCATTAAGCTTATTTTTTAGTATCAGTCTGCTATTCTATTATCATCATTAACTAACCGGAGGATCTCCTCTGCCAGCTCATCTGCTGATTTTCCATCCACTTTCACGATAAACCGTGCTTCCTTATATAGTTCCTCTCTTTGATTATAAAGTTGATTAAGTGTTTCTTTAGGTTTTCTGCTAAACAGCAGTGGTCTGTCAGTCTTATCCTTTAATCTGTCCCACAAGGTATCCACACTGGCAGTTAGTGCTACAACAGTGCCACAGGAATTCATCCTTTTCCTGTTCTCCGGATTCAATACCACACCTCCGCCTGTAGCAAATACCTTGTCAAAACCGCAAGCATTCTCGCTTAATACCCGGTTTTCTACCTGTCTGAACCATGACTCCCCCCTTTTTCTGAATATTTCATTAATGGTAAGCCCTGTTGCTTCTTCTATCATCCTATCCAGATCATAAAATTCCATATTGGCTTTCTCTGCCAACAAGCGCCCGATTGTGGTTTTACCTACCCCCATGAAACCGATAAGAAAGATATTTGTTCTCATTCATCCTTACCTTTCACATAAAAATTTATAGTCATTTCCACATCTAGATTATACATGATTTTCCTGCTCTTCTTCATTACATTTTGGCTATTTTCAGTTATTTCATCTGCTGCTATCCGTAAATAGGATATAGTTGGCCTGTTTTCCAAGTCTTCCAGGGCAAGCAGAAACTTTGACAAACCCAGATTATCGGTGCTGAAACTGAGCCGTACCGGCAGAATCAAAAAGTCTTCACATATAATAGGTTCAAGAAAGATGGCGCTGTGCCTGATTAATTGATTTGCATTCGCAGCTGACAGCAGATGTATGAGATCAAAGGAATCAAGGTCCTCCGGCAGCTCTTCTCTTTTCTCCAGCAGACTCCTTTTAACCTGTTCCACACGTTTTTGCATATCATCAATCTCTTTCTGCTTGTTTTGTATATTAGATACAGTTGCTTGATATGCTGCAATATTCCGCAGAGACAAATCGATTTCTGTCAGCACCGGACCTAAAAACATATGATAATACATGAGAAAAATCAGTATGGCAGTAATAAGGCATAGAAGTAATTTTCTTTTTACTGGAATCATGGCGTGACTTCCTCTTTCGGTTTTTGTTTTAAAATACAGCGTAAAGTAAAACTGGCCTCATCGTTCTGCTGGTACATAATTTTTTCTGTTCGCACTTCTGAAAAAAAATTGCTGTTTTGAAGATTTCGGAGATAAACTGCAGAAATCTTGTCATTTTTACTTGTACCGGACAAGAGTATGATATTGTCGTTACAAGTAAAATGATTTAGGGAACAGCCGCTGGGCAGGGTTTGGGTTAAGATCTCCAATATCTTATACCAATACAGGGGCGTACATTCATCCATTTGCTGCAGATTCCGCATTCGCTGTTCCATTTCTTCCAGTTGAGAAAGCTGATACTCTTCCTCTTCTTCCAAACTGTTATAGCCGGCAGTTTTTTCTTCCAACAAGGACAGTTGTTTTTGACTTTCAGATTTAGCATTAACAGGCCTAAGAATTCCATACTCTATAATCGGCCATAGCAATAAAGCAGATATAATTACCAAAACAATGCGACGAAGAATATTAGGCTTCTTCCTGTATTCCGGAGGCAGTAAATTAAAGTTCATCAAAGCTCCACTCCCCATTCTTCCTGCTCTCTGTCATTCCAATACAAGGATCCCAGACAGTTAGCATACAGATTTAAATCCATATCATCGGGAATTTCCGGTAAATAAGCGATGTAATTATTCAAATCATTCCAATATAGTGGAATCTGTTCCCTAAGAAAGGCAGAAACAGCAGGAAAGCAGCTGCCTCCGCCAAAAAAGATGCCTTGCATCAATTCCTTATGATGCCGTGTCATATAGAAGTTAATCATTTCAATACAGAGCATGGAGAGCTGATCGTAATAATACTCATTTTCAGATGCAGACTCGGCAATTAAGCGACATCCTGCCGGAACGGTCTTTAAAGCAAATATATTATCTTTATCTGCTATACCCACCATTGTGCTTTCATATCCCAGATCCAGCATCAGATATGGAAAGGATCCTGCTTCTGAATGTTCAAGAGCCCTGTTGATTAACCTAAATCCGGCAGACACCTGAAAATCAACTGCTTTAGGCCTCAGACCCAGACAGTAAGCTTTGTTTATGTAATCGCGATTTACTCCTCTGGAGATTCCTGCGGTTGTAGCCTGATAAAGCCCGGTATCCTTGTCAACAAACTGCATTAAGCAGTCAAAATCAAACTCATCCTTTAGATCAATCTGATATTGTTTTATTTCCTCCTGTAATTTGTTCCGGAACTGGAATGAATCACGAGCAGTCAGAGTAAATTCACGCATTATCATTGACTGGTGCTTGTAAGAAAGAATGGTATCTCTGGTACGGCAGCCCAGCTTTCTCCATTCCCGGGCAGGCTTATCTGCCTGAAACAGCTGTTCTTTTTCAACAAAGCCATAACGAAGTATCTTAATGTCAGGTTTCATTTTTGCTTCTATATATTTATACGTGTGGCTGCCCATATCCACCGACAGAATCCGATTGCCTGGGTAAAACAACTGAATCACCTCACCACTGTGCATTAAATAATACTTCGCGACATGATCTGATTTCAAACAATGGTTTTTCAGGTTCAATACGAAAAAATCGTCTCAAAGAAAGGTCTTGCTGATCAAGCAGTTGGTAAAGTATACCTGTATCTTCCCGCAAGGTAAGACCACCCTCGACAAATATGTTTTCTCCGGCTATCATTAGACCTGTCAATTCAACCTCCGTATCCTGAGGTACATGAATTGAACCGTTTGTGATTATTATTCCGCTGAATGCTCCGGATTGGAGATATAAGTCTCTTTCCTCCGGGACAACGCAGATTATTGGCTGATTGTGGTTCAAAACAGATAAAAAATCCCCCTCTATCATAACATTGCTTTCTGATACAGATATTCCTGCATTAAGTTGGGAAGAAAAATCCCAGCCGGTTTGCTGTTTCATCTTCCTGAGAATGGATGCAAAAAAGGCATCAGGCTGCTCCATGTGAAGTGTTCTGCTAACCTTGCTGCCGGCAAAAATCAAACCTGATGTATAGCCGGTCACAGGGTCGGTCA
Source organism: Clostridiales bacterium (assembly GCA_012839095.1). Classification (GTDB taxonomy): domain Bacteria; phylum Bacillota; class Clostridia; order Caldicoprobacterales; family DTU083; genus DUOA01. Next base: position 62,566 of record DUOA01000127.1, on the reverse strand, counting down.
TAGTAAGGTGAATGCTGTCACAGTCAACTCCTGCCAAGTGATGTTCATAAGATTCTTGATCCATTATTGTATCGGGGGAAGCATTCAAATATTCATATATCATGAGCGCCTGCTCTGTTCTGCTGAGGCCGGCAAATTCCGGCTCAAAAAAACGTCTGGCATCATCCGGAGCTGTATCAGGAAAATAAAAAGTACTGTTAAATCCGCCAATACTTTCACAGCTGTGATATACTCCACCAAAAACAGGCAGTTCCTCCATTCCGAACAGATGACTTTTTTCAGTTTCATAGTGCAATGTTCCATTGATGAATACTTTATCCATAAGTGTAATCCTTGCGCCGCCTCCTGCCTTTACGCCTGCAGAAGCGAATTCTTCTTCAGGGCAGATGTACAAACTTTCATGAATATCAATCATATTATTCGTACCATGGGCGTAAACTACCTCATGACAATATACATTCCCCAGACATTCGATAAAAGAATCCGGCTCACCTTCCACACTTATTCCATCACAGACCATATCTTCCGCAAAAAATGCCTGACTGGAGTTAATCAGCCTTACTTCATCCCGGATAGCCGACTGTCTTCTTATTTCAAGTAAACTGTTGTCCGAAACCTGAATGCTCCCCTGAATATGAACAGCACCAAGAGACAGTAACCTTCCTCCATTGCTTACCAGCAAGTCGTCTCCGGTATAGAGTACTTTTTCAAATAGCAGACTGCTGTTAATGCCGCTGATCTTATTTATGTGGACTTCTGCATCGATTCTTCTGCGGATTCCGCCGATGATTCCACGGGAAGAAATCAACAGCCTGGAAGGGTTCTTATATAGGTCCACAAATCGAATCCTGACATCTATTTTAGCATCAGGCAGATCAACAGGCAGATCAGGCTCAGGGAATTGAAACAAATAACCCAGTTCCAGCAGCCTTTTATTGATGATTGGATCTATTTTAACAGCTACATGTTTTTCTGCACATTCCTGTAAGCTGTTCAGGGGCTGCTGCAAGGGGTCCCATTGAAATTCCGCCATGCAATCTTCATAGGCTCTTGCAACTATCTGCTGGAGTTCACTTTGTGCCAAAAACAATCCGGTCTCCGCCAGATAATAAGCCTGTTGATGCAAATTATCGCTTTTTGTGATGATTAAATGAGTCCCTGCCATTGAAAAAACTGTTATTATCAGAAATGACATGGCCATCATAATGTATAATGTAAGTATCAACACCGAACCCCTCAACTACTCACCTCCAATATAAAAGATTTGTTCTACCACAAAAGGAGGCTCACCTTGAAATCCCATTCCTGCAATACGCACTATGAGACAATTGTTCTCCAGACAAGGATCAAAGGAATGAATATATCGGCCTAAGTTGTTTGTTCCCTGACCGATTCGCTCCTGCAGACTGTCAGAAGTCAAATAATATCTGGCAGATCCGATTATGAGCATTTTGCCGGACACGGAAACCATTTCAGCAGGGTGATCCGTTCTGCGCAAGGTTTCTGAAATTCTATTCAAAATCACCCTGATATTCTCTTCTACCTCTGTCTTGTATTCTTGTCTTCTGTACAATTTGTATCCCGTCAGATAGATGTTCAATGCTATAACGATAACAATGGAAACCAAGCTGAGTGTTATTAAACACTCAAGCAGAGTAAAACCTTTATTTTTCTGCAATTTTTCTACCCCCCGTGCACTATGGACTAATCAGAAAGACTCCAAACCGCTGGGAAATCGGATGATAATCCCTGTCTTCCTGATATGCTCTCACTTGCATATACACTGGTATTTTGAGTCCTGTTTTTGATTTTGTGGAGGTAAGAGTCAGATTATCTACCTGTATTGGTTTATTGAGCTGTTTTGTATAAATTATCAGGCTGTCCACATTTATGGATATATTACCTGCAAAAGGATGTTCATATATGTGCAGATTCCAATTGTTTTCGGGCAATTGAGCCATATCTATATGTATTCTTTGCTCAGCATTCATTTTATTGGTAAGTACTCTTAATATCTGAGCAGCCTTGCTTGTTACAAAAGAATATTCAGCCGTATTGCCCAATTCATCTGAAAAGGCAATGGTTGTATGTTTATCACCAGGTATAAGCCGGATTTCCAGACTTCCCTGCCCGCTCATAGTGAATAAGTTATGTATGGAATCTCCGAAGGCATAGCATAAAAACCCATGTGAGGAATCCTGATGCACAACTATTACGATTTGGTTGGCTGACGAATCATTGGTATACCAGTCTGCTTCTACAACATATTTTATATTGTTTTCATACATTATATTGTTTGATGTAAATGCTGACAGTTCATAGACAGACATGGATTTTGCCTTTTCATATATATTACCTGCATTGATTCCGGTTGTCAGATACAAATAACTTATTTGATTGCTTTTTGCAAAACTGGTCATAATGCCGAAAAAAGAGGAAATCAGAATAGCCATGATACCCAGCGACAATACCAGTTCCATGAGAGAAAAACCTTCCGACCTGCCTTTCCTAATCATACACCTTAACCCTTCCGGTGGCAACGTCAACAGTCAAACGGATATTGTCGCCGTTTCCCGTTTCCAGTACGATCTCTCCTGCTTGATTGGGACTGCCCAGATAGGAAAACCTAAGGATACGGTATCCTTCTTTGGGCCCGGCATATCCAGGATTATAAAGTGTAGATGTTATAGAAGTGATTTTCGGGTTTAGTTGAACCTTTTTAATGTTGTGATGGGTCGGATCGTTATTTCTAAGTATATAATAGAACTGTTTTGTCTGCAGTTCAAAATTGTATTGTGTGCACTCCTGTACTGACATCCTTTGAATCCTTCTTATATCATTGGCTATCATATATGCCGTGCTTCGCAGAATCCATCGGTTGTTTGAGCGGAGAAGATTGGGTATTGTCATTAAGGAAAGCACACTGAGAAGGGAAAGGACTAGCAGTAACTCTATCAGCGTCAGGCCTTTATTTCTCTTTAATGATAGATGCATGCCCACCCCCCCTTTGTGAAAGGCTATATTTGGATAATAAGCCAATATTTGAGTCAATTATATTATAAACTTCCACATATTTCAATAATATTTTAACCTTTTCCAAATTGTCTACAGCATATTTCACAATCAGGTTAATAATAAAAGGAAGAGACAGGCTCTTCCTCTAGTTCGTATTATGTATTTGGTTAGCTGTTACAAAAACGTCAGGATATACCATTGAATCAAATCGTTTCCGTAAAGAATGGCAATAACCGTGCCTGCAGCAATAAATGGGCCGTATGGTATGGCATCGCCGCGTTTCTTCTTTCTGAGCAGCATCAGTAATCCGCCAATTATTCCGCCTGCATATATTGATAAGAGGATGGATAAAGCTGTTAATTTCCATCCGATAAACAGGCCTATCATGCCCATTAGTTTGATATCACCGCCGCCCATACCTTCTTTTTTGAGAATCCACGAGGAAAGAAGCGCAATCAGCAAAAATGTGCCTCCTCCTGCCAGCATCCCCAGCAATGCATCTTTCCAGTGAACAGACAGACCGGCCGGTATCAGCAATAAAGCGAATATTGCCCCTGTAAGTACCAGTCCGTCCGGTATGATCTGAAAGTCCAAATCGATAAGGGTAGCAATAATTAATATCGAACAAAGTATTGCATACGTTAAAAAGCTGCCGCTTATTCCAAATTTCAGATACAGAACTACAAATATCAAACCGGTAAGCAATTCAACTAAAGTGTATCTATAAGATATAGGACTCTTGCAGTAACGACATTTCCCTCCCAGACTAACCCAGCTGATTACAGGCATTAAATCACGCCAGGCTAATCTTGTGCCGCAGGAGGTACATCGGGAAGCAGGTTTTACTATGGATTGGTCTCTCGGAACACGATAGATGCATACATTGAAAAAACTGCCCATCAGCAATCCTGCTATAGATACGAGCGCTATAAGAACAAATTCCATTTAAATCCCCTTCATTTTATGGTTGTTCCTCATCCTGATTCTCTGACTCGGGCAGAGATTCTGTCCCCTCCGGTGCTGTTGTTTCCAAGTCATCTTCAGATACCGATTCTTCACTTTCTATGAACCGGAAAGGATTGTCTATACCTTTAGGTGTATTGTATGGCCAGCTAAGATAATCCTCATCCTGTGGATCAGGGAACAGTTTTTTCAATGAATAAAAATCCAGATTAATTGTTCCGCTGATTGTGCCGTCTGTACCTTGGGACAGCTGAAGGCTGTTAATGACGAAAGTACGATTCATGTCTTCCAGTCTCCTTATCAAATCAATTATTTGCTCATAACTGCCGGTAAATGGGACTTGAATTGATATGGACTGAAGAACTGTCTTTACAGGCTCTCCATTGGAATTGACATCTGAATTTTCGGTTTGTTCATTATCTGTTCCAAGATCTTCAGTACTTTCTTCAGAATTTACCTGGGAAAACGTCAAAGAATCCGCTGCTGTTCCGGACTGTTTAAGCTGTTCATCCAGAATAACAATAAGCTTCTTCTGCCGCAGTTCAGGGTAAAAGGTTTTTGTTGAAACCCTGATTTCTTCTTGCAGTGATGCAATTTCCTCCTCTAGTAGGGGAAGACTTTGTATCTCTGATTCAATCGTCTCAACTTCCGAAGATTTTAATGCCAGATTCTGTTCAGTCTCAGCTAATCTTTCCAGTTGTGGTGCTATTATAAAATAGTAGGATAGAACCAGTAAAGCTACAAAACTGACTAACTTCAGCAGGAAGGCCTCTCTCTTTGTTAGTTTCATTCTTCCATCACATCCTTTAAGATACAGGTCATGACAAAGGAGTATTCACTCTGCTCGTTATCCTCTTCTTCGGAAATGGTAGTTATACTTGGTACATGGACATCCTGAAAGAGCTCCAAAGCCTGCATATTGTTCAGGTATTCCGCAATAATCTGCCTATTCGGCGATTTTCCCTGTATATGTATCTGTTCCGTAGTCAGGGTTATGCTTTCAAAAAACAAGCCTTGAGGGATGGCAGAGGTAAGCTGATTAATGTATTCGATTCCTATGATGTCCTTTCTCTGAATATTCTCAAGGAAGGATTTCAAAGCAGCAGAGTGTCTTTTCAGTTCATTGATTTCCTGTTTTTTCTCTGCAACCAGTCTCCGATTCGCATCAACTTCTTCCGATGCCAGAAATTCATCAAGGGAATCGATTTGTTCCTGAGCAGAATGAATAGCATACTCAAAGTAAAAATAAACACCCGCTATCAGCATCAAAAATATTAGTACCATAACTCCAAGCTGTATACTTCTTTTTCTTGTTGAGCGCTTGGAGTAAATCTCATGGGAAAAAAAGTTAAAATCCTGTTTTTGCAGATTAATGTTACTCATATCGTATCAGCGCCCCCAATGCATTAATATAGTCCCTGGGGTTGAAATAAGAAGTGCTCACCGCTGTTTTGATAATAGCAAGATTATCAATGTTTCTGGTACGAAGGTTCAATGCCTGCTCAACATATTTATCCAGACCCTTAAGCCTGGAACCGCCTCCATATAGATAAATACCTTCAATATGATTACCGGTTGTTCTGCTGATGTAATACTGAAAAACCTTCTGAATTTCGGCCAGCCAGATATCTGTCTGAGAACGAATAATATCATGAAAAGAATCTGCCATTAGTTCATTGTAATCCTCAGGATTCAGATCTGCTTCCTGAATCTTTTTCTTTTCAGCCTGGCTCAGTGATAAATTACAGGTAATAGATATTTCTTCATCCATTTCCCTCGCGCCTAAATTGATCATTCGGCTGAATTCCAGCTTTCCTTTTGATAGTATATGAATACTGATGCTTCGATATCCAAAATCAATATAGGCTAAAGTCTTGCTGATGTCCAAATCCTCTCCATTTATGGATGCGTTTTGGGAAAAAAGCTTGGCTGCGGCGTTGGAGTGAATGTCCAGAGCTATAGGCTTCAACCCTATTCCCTTTACCAGAGACAAGTATTGTTCGACCATATTTTTTGGAATTGCAGCTACATGTATCCTGTATTTTCTTATTCCATCTTCATCAATCTCGTCCAATACAGAATAATCTATGATATACTCTGTTGCTACAATGGGCAGATACTGCTCGATCTCATATTTTACCATGTTATCCAAATGCTGACGCTCAGTTGCCGGCAGCATAATGTCTCTGGTAATGATGGATGTACTTTGTATCGTTAGTGCTGTCCTTTTTTCCTTGATCTTGTTTGCGGTAATCAAATCCCGGATGGATTGCTTCATCATATCAAGATCCTCAATTCTTCCATCCTTGTACACTTCCTCCGGTATTGGGGCAGTAACTGCGTTTCGTATTTCTATATTCCCTTTATTGTATCTGCCATATATTATTTGTATATTTTGGCTGCCCAGATCCAGAGAAATCAGGTATTTAGCCAATGGGATCACCTCATTTCTAATTTATATCGTCTGCATCATGTCAATCATGGGTAGGTACATTGCTACTACCAGAAAGCCGATAACAATTGCCATAACAACCAGCATGAGAGGTTCCAGCATGGATGTCATTTTTTGTATTGCCACATCTACTTCCTCATCATAAAAATCTGCTGTCCTCTGCAGCACTTCCTCCAATGAACCGGATTCTTCGCCTATTCGAATCATGGAGTCTACTATAGGCGGGAATATTCCCAGTCGACGGATAGGCCCTGCCAAATCATAGCCTTTTCTCAGATCTTCTTTAACACCTAATATGCCATCAGAAATAATCCGATTTCCTACGATTTTGGACACTATATCCATTGAAGGCAGCAAAGGGATGCCACTGGCCAGCAGAGTTGCTAATGTACGGGTAAATCTTGAGGTGGCTACCTTGATCACCATGTTGTTGACTACCGGCATTTTCAGCTTCAACCGGTCAAATTGTTTCCTCCCTTCCTCTGTATTGATGTATCTGTGAATCAGATATACTACAGCAATTATGACCATCAAAATTATATACCAATACTGTCTGATCCCATTGCTAATGGAAAGTAAAAATTTGGTGGGCCCGGGTAAAGCCAAACCGCTGCCTTCAAACATGCTGAGAAAGGTAGGAAGGATAGCTACTAACATGAACACAACAACAACAACAGAAACCACTGCAAGGATAATAGGATAGGTCATTGCACCTCTAATTTTGTTCTGTATCTTGGTTTCCTTTTCGTAATGAACAGCCATTCTATCCATGATACTATCCAGGTTTCCGCTGGCTTCTCCTGCTTCTACCATATTGACAAACAGTTCAGGAAAGGTTTGTCGGTGTTCCTTCATCGACTCGGATAGGGTTGAGCCTTTTTGGACTGATTCGTAAACCTTTTCTATAACATTCTTAAATGTTTGTTTTTCAGTTTGCTGTCTTAAAATATCCAGACACTGAATAATGGTCACACCGGCATTCAGCATTGCGTGAAACTGTCTTGCAAATACAGCTATATCTTTAATTTTGACTTTGTTGAATACACTCAGCGTACTGAGATCCTTGCTTCCTCCAACTTCCTTTACCTGGACGGGATGATAGTTTTTACTACGAAGCATTTCCATAATTTCATTACGTGTTTTTGCATTGTACCGCCCGGTTATGCTTTCACCGGTTTGACTGATTGCCTTGTATTCAAATAAAGGCATATTCATCCCCCTTTCGACATAACTGCATCGGTTTGATCTTTATCAGCCGGTTCTCAAATGCTGTTTCAGCATCTCTGTATCCATTGCACGTTCCATGGCAACTTCCAATGTAATTAAATTCCTGCGTACCAAATTTGCTAGGGAATAATCCATGGTGCTCATACCAGTCCTTAGTCCGGTCTGAATAGCTGTTTGTATTTGATGTGTTCTTCCCTCACGAATTAAATTACGTATGGCGTTGTTGGCCAAAAGTATTTCCAACGCTGCTACTCTGCCTTTATTGTTCCTGAGAGGGAGCAGCTGCTGGGCTATAATGCCTTCAATTACAAAAGAAAGCTGAGTCCTGATCTGTGCCTGCTGATGCCCGGGAAATGTATCTATGATACGATCTACCGTTTGATCAGCACTCATGGTATGGAGGGTAGACATGACCAGATGTCCGGTTTCAGCCGCTGTAATTGCGGTGGAAATTGTTTCCATGTCCCTCATTTCTCCTACCAGAATAACATCAGGATCTTCACGAAGGGCAGCACGAAGTCCATTGGCAAAAGTCTTGCTGTCACTGCCGATTTCTCTTTGGTTAACAATACTCTTATTGTGCTTATGTAAGTATTCAATTGGATCTTCCAGGGTAATAATGTGGCATCGCCTGTTTCTGTTAATGTGATCCACCATGGCAGCCAGGGTAGTGGATTTGCCGCTCCCGGTAGGTCCTGTCACCAGAATCAGCCCTCTTGGTTTCATTGACAGTTCCTTCAGACTATCCGGGAAACCAAGCTCGTCCAAAGTTGGCGGGTCGATGCTGACTATTCTGATAGCCATGGCATAACTGCCGCGCTGCTTGTAAGCATTAACCCGGAAGCGCGCCACTCCGGGCAGGAAGAAGGATAAATCCCATTCACCATATTTGTCCAACTGTTCCCGTTCATGTTCATTGAGTACCTGAAGTATATAATGTTTTGTATCATCCGATGTTAGTATTGTGTCATTATATGGATGCAGAATACCGTTTATTCGAATGATAGGAGGTACACCCACTGTAAGGTGAACGTCTGAAGCCTTTGAATTTACTGCATCCGCCAGTAGATCATTTATGCTTACCATTATAATCCAACACCTATTCTATACTATATGTCACCTTCAACATTTCATCCGTAGTTGTAATTCCTTCCCAAACCAACTGACTGCAGCTGTCTCTAAGAGTAATCGTACCGTACTTGGCAGAAGCGGCTCTGATAGCATCAATCGAAGCTCTTCTGTCTACCATCTCACGAATCTCCCTCGTCATAAGCATTACTTCATGTATAGCGGTTCTTCCTCTATATCCTGTATTATTGCATAAACTGCATCCTTCTCCTTTATACAATACATCTAAATCAGGCTTATTCAGCAAATCTTTCTCCGAAGATAATGGCTCATACTCCACTTTACAATTACTGCAAATCTTTTTTACCAATCGTTGGGCTACTACACCTACAACTGATGAGGACACAAGATAAGGTTCAATACCCATTTCAACCAGCCTTGAAACAGTGGACGCCGAATCGTTGGTATGCATTGTACTTAAAACCAGATGGCCTGTGATTGCTGCACGTACTGATATCTCAGCTGTTTCCGCATCACGTATCTCTCCAATCATTATAATATCCGGGTCCTGGCGCAGAATGGAGCGTAGTCCGTTGGCAAAAGTCAGTCCGGCTTTGACATTTACTGACACCTGATTTACCCCGTCCAATCGATATTCCACCGGATCTTCCACTGTGATTATATTTCTGTTAATTTTATTCAATTCCTGCAAAACAGCATACAGGGTTGTAGTTTTTCCGCTTCCGGTAGGACCGGTAACCAAAATAATTCCGTTTGGGCTTTGGATCAGTTTGTCAAACATCCTGATATTGGTTTCACTAAAGCCCAATTGGGTTTTGGTCATAATCGTGCTGCTGCGATCCAATAAGCGTATTACAATCTTTTCTCCATAGACAGTAGGCAGAACTGAAATTCGTAAGTCCACATCCTTATTGTCTACCTGGAGTTCTACACGTCCATCCTGAGGAATTCTTTTTTCCGCAATGTCCATTCTGCCAATGATTTTGATACGTGTTACAATGGCAGAATGAGTGGTTTTTGAGGAAGTCATTATTTCCTGCAGTTCACCGTCAATACGAAATCTAATCCGTATATTCTTTTCAAAAGGCTCTATATGAATGTCGCTTGCCCTTGCACGAACTGCATGCTGTATTATGGAATCCACCAGCCTGACTACTGGGGCATTATTAATCTCACTGAGTATATTTTCTTCTATTTCGTTGATCTGTTCTATTCCAATCTCCCGCGTAAAATCCTCTACGGCTTTTTCTGCACTCTCCTTGCCGTAATAGCGATCAATGGCGCTTTCTATATGACTGCGTAATGCCAGAGCAGGTTTCACTTGAAGCCCGGTAGCAATATTAACATCATCGATGGCGTATAGGTTAAGCGGATCTACCATTGCTACCGTCAGTTGTTTGCCTTCCCTGCTGATGGGTATAAGCATATGCCTCCTGGCCAAACTTTCACTGATAAGTCTGGGAATCTCCGGTTGAATGGACTCGGTTGTAAAATCGAAATAGGGTATCTTCAACTGATATTCAAGTGCTTCTATTAATTGTTTTTCATTGATGATGCCTTCGGCAATCAGAATCTCTCCCAGTCTTTTTCCGCTTGTTTTTTGCTTTATTAATGCTTCTTCCAGCTGGCTGGATGTGATAATCCCGGACTCTAAAAGGATCTCACCTAAGCCTCTTTTGCTGCGATTAACCATTCAACCCCTCCTTTTTTGCCGTACATCTGTATAATCAGTAAATTAATTTTATGCTCTTATTCTGACAATATGATTCCAGATAGTCACGAATATACAGTTTGCCCATTCCTTCATATATCAGCTCGTATATTTCAGAATGATTATTTTCCAGTATAGCATTCTTAATCGGCTCAATGCTTTCCTCTGATTCCAACGGCCAGCTGCTTTTCCCTTCAAATCCGCCGGCAGTATCAAATTGTTCGTAAGCTGCATGAAAGATGTTATTTTTATAAAGATAGGAAGTACTGCTGTTCTCCTTTAAGTCAACTACCACATGACCGGGCAGGTGCAAAAACAAAATGCCCAGTTCCGGATAACACTCAACTTTCTCTACATAATGATAATAATCATTCCAAAAAACAAATTTTTCTGTATTTAACCCCAGATATTTTCCCAAATCCTTGAATTTTATCCATTTCAGGAATTTTGTCTGAAATCTTTTTTCTATTTTGTTCCAATGCTCGCTCTGCCCCGGTAATCCAATAATCTCAATCAGATAATTGTTAATATCTTCCACGAAATCCAGAATGCTCATAACATCCAGATAATGAATTATTTGTGAATAAGGCATGCTGTCTAAAGTATTGATCCACTTTATAAATAAATCTGCATTCTTGTGAAATCCTTCTTTGCTGCATTGTAAAAAATACGTCTCCAACAATGCTCCGGAAAGAGCGCTGCCTTCAATGAAGCTGTATCGCTTTAAAAAATCACTCAATGTGCATTGTTCTTCATCCAATACCATTAAGGCCTGATTTACCAAATCACCTCTGGGAAATGATAATTTACTGGCCAAAGAACGATTATATTCAATTGGATATTTTTCCTTCATAAACTTCATAAGCAGAATGAAAGACTCTATAAGAGAAGCATTGGTATAATGCTCCTGCAGCATGATCCAATTATAATGAAAAAAACGCTTTTTCATCCTTTGTGACAGAATGAATAAAAGCCTTTCTCTTTGTAATGAAGATATATCATATAACAGTGCATGAAAAATCAGTACCAAGTCGCTGTTTGGGAGAGACAAGACATAATCAGCCATTTTGTTTTCATCCAGCCGGTCGATTTGGCTGAGCAATTCCTGCACCTCATCCTTCATATCCATCAAGGGGATTTCTTTCGTATAAGGATGCATTTTTCGGATATATTCCGCTGTCTTGTTAAACTTAAGTACTGGAAAAGCTATAGCGTATCCCATCACCTATTGGTCCTTTCAAATATCTGTTGCATTTCCTTTATGGTTTCCTCGTCCTTCAGGCGAAACTTGAATTCCACTCTCCTGGACTTATCCCTGTTAATTACCCCATTAGTCATTATAGGCTGGCTGTACGATCTTCCATTGGCTGTTAAATATTTATGAATGATATCCTTATGTTCAAACTCAGGAAAATCATCATGGAGTATAAATCTGGCAACTGCCAGAGCTCTGTTTTGAGACAGTTCCAGATTGCTGAGGTAGCTCCCCACATCGTCTGTATGTCCTTCAATAATAATCTCTGCGATAAACTCCCGATTATCATCATTGAGCAGAATGGAGAAATAAGCGGGTATAAACTCATTCAAATACTCTGCACCATTTTCATTTATGACATCCCGGCTGGCATCAAAAAAGATTCCGTCACTAAATCGGATTGCACCGGTTTGCTTATCTATTTCCAATATTAAATTGGATTGAGAGAATGTATCAACCAGCTGCCTTATTATTTTTGTACGAACCTCCATCAGTTTGTTTAATGAGGCTTCCTGATCAGTCAAACGTTCTTCCTGTTTTTTTAGTCTTTCCTCCTTTTCGTTTAAACTGGACTCCCGTTTATTGAGGAGTGCTTTTTCAGCAAGAATTTCTTTCATGGTAAGCAGCTCATTATCCGGGTTGATCGGTTCTTCAGTTGAGCCCTCCGCCATTAATTGTGCTGAATTATATGCTGATAAAAATAAAAGACACATTATCATGAAGAAGAGAAAAATAGCTGTTATTATGTTGAAAGGATTCCATATGAAACTCTCTCTTTGCATTATTCTCATCCTTCTTCTTTTCCTCTCTTATTTTAAATTGCAGGTTTACTCACTGTTAACTTCTTTCAGCATATTAATAACAGCAGGAATCTCATCTATTGAGTCTCTAATTTCCGTTATTGTATGGCTCAGTCTCTTGGTAATATCCGTAAGACCTTCGTCAAACTCTGTTATTGTATTTATCGTTCCCTTCTCAATCGCCTGAGTGAATTCCTTCATAGTTTCCCTCAGACTGTTGTTCATCTCTCCCAGGAGCTGAGAAACTTCCTTCGATACACTGTAAAAATCCTGGGTTTTTTCCTCAAAATGCTTCACTGCAGACTGATTTGTATTAATCCATTCATGCATTGACCTGTTAACCGTGTCTTCCAGCTTATTGAAGTATTGCTCGGAAACATCGGTAAATCTGTTTATGGCCTGTATTACTTCATCAGCTGCACTTTGCCGGTATTTTTGTATTAAATCAATCATCTCCTGAATGTATTTCCCGTATTCATCTTTCAGGCTCTCCCTTTCCTGCTTAACAGTCATGAGTGCATCACTGCTGAAAGTGATCATGTTGTTAAGAGTTTGGGATATCATATGCAGGTCCTCCAGGCTGCCTGCCAGACTTTGACTGCTGCTGGAGATTTGCTCATGATATCTTGCTATTGAAGAAACAATGGAATCAGTCACCTCGTTTACCTGCATTTGGTTTCTTGTTCCCTTAATCAATTCATTTATAAATACTCCTGTTTGGGATGCCAGCTGCATCTGCGTTTCAGAAACACTCTGCAAGGACTCACCCAGGACTTGCATTTGCCCGTCCATTTCACTATGCAGCTTCTCAAGAAAGACATCAACCAGCTGGTTCATACCGTTACGCTGAATATCTGCCTGATATTGTGCATATGAGGACAAACTGCTGGCCATATTGTCTATTGCTGCTGCCATTTTGTCAAACTCACTTTCCTCATCAGATAAAGGCAGTTTTCGCTTCAACAGTTTGTTAATTTCATATACCCATGCATCTGCTTTGCTAAACATATACCTGTTGACGATAGCCGTTATAAAGGAAAGCAAAATGGAAAACAAGGCAATTACGATTACTTCGCTGACTGCAGTGTACAAAAGACTGGTAAAGTCTGAGACTGGCTGCGCTGCTGGAAAACGAAGAAGCAGGCAAAATAATGATAATGTCAGCCCTACGGTCAAAAAAAAGGCCGGTAATGATTTAGCCTGGTTCCTCCTGGCAGGAGCAGTTACCATAGTATGTTTATTGAAACATTGGTCTACATTGGATGTATCATTGTGCTTTTCTTTGAATTCATTCCATAAATCACGCAGGAATGTTATATCTTTTTGGCTGTAGATATATTCTTCTATCCTTGGATGGTTTTCATTGCTATAATCATCAAGCCCGGATAAAAGCTCAGTAAACTGCTTTAAATTTATGTAAACAGGCCTCAAAATAATAACATGGAAGTAAATGTAAAGTGCAATCCATAAAATGAGCAGGAGCCCCAGGGAAAACTCAAAAACAAACGGCCCCAGCATTGTCGTTAGTAGCTCAATCAGCCGCTCTGCCAAACAGATGACCTCCTTTTGAATATGATACTTACTTATGATTATAGGCTGCCTTGGACATGAGCTGCCAGGAATCCTTGGAAAGAGAAGTATCCAGCCATATTTCAACTGCTTTGATTCCCTGTCCTATCAGCATTCCCATCCCGTCACAGACCCTGCAGCCATGTTTCTCTGCATACTTTAGCATTGCTGTCTGCCTGGGATTGTAAACTATATCACAAACTACCATGTGACTTGATAAGCTGTATCCCTGTATTGGATTTCCAACTGTATCAGGCCACATACCCAGACAGGTTGTGTTAATAATAAAATCAGTATTTGCCGGTATAACTGAAGCGGCTCTGGCAATTCTTCTTCCTTTGTGGTTGTTGATTAAGTATGCCAGTCTATCAGCCCTGCTGAAAGTTCGGTTTATAATACAGATTTCTTCCGGTTCTTCTTTAGAGACAGATATTCCAATGGCCCTGGCGGCCCCGCCTGCGCCGAGCATAACTACTTTTTTATTGCTGACAGAAAAACCCGATGCATGCAATGACTGAATGAACCCCTGCCCGTCGGTATTATACCCCTCCAATCGTCCGTTTTCAATCTTCACGGTATTGACAGCACCAACTATTTCGGCCTCTTCATCAATCCAATCCAGAAGATTATATACCACTTCCTTATGGGGAACGGTAACATTAAAGCCAGTGAATCCAAGGGCTTTCAGCCCGGCTGCAGCAGCTTCCACCTGATCAGGCAATACATCAAAGGCATGATACACCATATCAAGTCCCAATGATTGGTAAAGATGATTGTGCAAAACAGGTGACAGACTGTGAGCCACCGGATGCCCAATGAGACCGACTACCTTGGTTGCCGGTGTGATTTGCATATGGGCCTCCTTCCTGCTACTATACGTTCCATCAGCCTGGTAAACTTTGTTCCTATGAATTCTTTATTGTCAATAGGATCGACCAGAATGGTAAAAAGCCCTGCCCGGTTTCCGCCCAGAATATCAGTGAAAATTTGATCTCCTATGACCAATGTGTTGTGCGTGCCGCCTCTTAGAGCAGTCAGAGCACTCTTAAAAGATCGTAAACGAGGTTTTCCCCCGACAGGTGCAGCCATGACACTCAGTTCCGAAGCAAATTTTTGTACCTTCGCTTGATTATTGTTGGACAAAAGACAGATGCTAAAACCTGTTTCTTTAGCCTTGAATACCCAGTTTCTAAGCCTTTGACTGATTTTATAATGATTCCAGGCAGTTATCGTATTGTCAACATCTATAATAATATATTTATACCCCTTTTCCATCAGAGATTGGAGATCAATATCAAATATAGAACCGACAGTCAGGTTAGGCTTCAGCATGTTGTGCAATATGATCTTCCTTTGCTTCAATCTTTGCTTATCGTTTATATAATATAGAAATATATGATGAATGTCAATGGAGTTACCGGAGTTAATTATTAATTATTCCATATATTCCAGAATAATGAAATGACATTAAGACGGCAGCAGCGGCTTAATTTACCTCCTCATTTGAGACATTTTCATTCGACATTGTGAAATTTGGATCCATTTCCTTCGCCAGTTTCATGATTGCTCTTTTTTCAATCCGTGACACATAGGAGCGGGATATCCCCAGCAATTGCGCAATTTCCCTTTGTGTTCTTGTTTTGCCATTAGTAAGTCCATACCGCATCTCCAATACAATCTGTTCTCTTTTTTTTAATACAGTCTGCATTTTTTTGTATAGTTTTACTGTCAGCAGCTTAAGCTCTACCTGATCTGTCACCGTATCAGGATGGCTGCCTAATATATCAATCAGTGTTATTTCATTGCCTTCCTTGTCTACTCCGATAGGATCCTGTAAGGAGACTTCGCTCTTTGTCTTTCTGGAAGCACGAATGGTCATCAGAATTTCATTTTCTATACAGCGGGCTGCATAAGTAGCCAGTCGTGTTTTTTTTTCCATATTGTAGGTAGAAATCGCTTTTATTAATCCAATTGTCCCTATGGAAATCAGATCATCCACATCTCTGCCGGTGCTGTTGTACTTTTTAACGATATGAGCAACCAGCCTCAGATTATGTTCAATCAAAATATTTCGTGATTCTTCGTTGCCCTGAGAATACCTGATAAGATGATATTCTTCTTCTTCCGGGCTCAAAGGCTTGGGAAATGAATTACTGCCGGTAACATGGGCAATAAAAAACAATAATTTTATCAGTGCCAAAAGACTTCCGGTGATGGCTTCCATGATGTCACCTCCAAAAAGTACCCGCTCTTTAATATATGAAGGTGTACATCAAAATGTGCATTATAGGTTGAGAAAAAGGATGCTAGTGGTAAAAGGCAAAAATTGTGCTTTTCCTTATCCCTTTTTCCGCCTGAACAATGAAAAGGGTTTTAGGCTTCCCCTATATGGCATAAAGAGCCGTTGCTGCGGGTGCGGCGCTTCTGTGACAGGGTTACTGTCCTCATCGTACAATTCAGTAACTACATAATCAATGAACTCTTCTCCTGGCTGCATGATTTCCAACCTATCCCCTAGTTTAAAATTATTTCTCTGTTCCACCAGAATCATTTCATCATCACAATGATTTTCCAGCAGTATGGCTACAAAATCATACCCTCTGATATAGCCGCTGCTTTCATATTGTTTGGAATCGCTGCCGGGTTTTCCAAAATAGAAACCGGTGGTAAAGGGTCTGTGACTGGCTTTTTTTAACTCTGACATGCTGTTGGGATCAAATCGGTAGTTCTCAGGGTCCTTATAATACCGATTCAATTCCTTGCGGTAAGGTGCCACAGTACTTGCCACATAATACAGGGACTTCATCCTGCCCTCAATTTTCAGGCTGGACAGGCCTGCTTCCACCAATTGCGGGATATATTCAAGCATGCAAAGATCCTTGGAATTGAACAGGTAGGTACCCTGCTCATCTTCCAATATTGGCATGTATTCTCCCTGTCTTGTCTCCTCTACCACAAAGTAACGCCAGCGGCAGGGCTGCGTACATTCTCCCCGGTTTGCATCCCGTCCGGACAGATAATTGCTGATGGTGCACCTGCCGGAGTAGGACATGCACATGGCACCATGAACAAAAGCTTCCAATTCCAGACTATCGGGAACATTATCCCGAATCTGACGGATTTCCTTCAATGACAGCTCCCTGGCCAGGATAATGCGCTTAACCCCAAGTTTGTGCCAGAATATGGCGCTTCGGTAATTGGTATTGTTTGCCTGGGTGCTCAAGTGAATTTCCAAATCGGGTTCCGTTTCCCTGATCAGGTCAAGAATTCCCGGATCAGATAGGATAACCGCATCTACACCTAATTGCCTGAGAGATTTTATATACTCTTTCATTCCGATAAAGTCATCATTGCGGGCAAATATGTTCATAGTGACATAAACTTTCCTATGCATACTATGAGCGTAGTCTATGCCCTCTTTTATTTCTTCCAGACTGAAATTGTCTGCAAAGGCACGCAAGCCAAACTGCCGGCCTCCTAAATACACCGCATCCGCACCATAAGCAATAGCCGTTTTTAACTTTTCCAGGTTTCCGGCAGGTGCCAGAAGCTCCGGTTTGTTTCTCATTTTTCTGCCTCCCTGTAGTAATAGTTCTTTATAGCCCTAAATTTATCTTTACATCATATCGCTGCCCTTTTTAATACTGACTGAAATTCCGTCCCCTATTGGAATAATGGTGGTATCCAGTATGGGATGCTCAGTAAGAATACGAAGGAACTTTCGCAGCCGTTTCACAATTGTTATCTTTCTTTTTTGAATCAGGCTGTCCTTCGCTACCATGCCGTAAAATAAAACATTATCACAAATTAGTATACCATTATTCTTCAGCAGCCTGATACAGTCAGGCAGATAGAGCAGATACTGGGCTTTGGGGCCGTCTAAAAAAATCATGTCAAAGGCGTCCTCCAAATGATGCAGAACATCCCTTCCGTCTCCGCATATCAGCAGTACCCGATCCGATACACCTTGTTTTCTGAAGTTTTCCTTAGCCAGGCGAAGTACATCTTCATCCGAATCCACTGTAGTCAGACGTCCTTTGGCTTCCATAGCCCCCAATATCACCATCCCCGAATAGCCGATGGAGGTGCCGATTTCCAATACCGAATACGGATTTTTCATGCGCACCATGATATTAAGAAGGGAAGCAGCAAGGGGTCTGAGTATGGGATAGTTCTTTTCTTCTGCAGCTTTCCGTATTTCTGCCATAACCGGCGTCTCAGGAAAATCAATCAAATCAGCAAGATACTCATCTATATATTTTTTGTTTATATATTCCATCTATCTGCACCTCACTAAAAAGAGAAAGCTCACTTGAAAAGTGAGCCTGCTGTCGGCCTAAATATGAAATTACTGTTAATTCCAGTTAACCTCATATTTTTTCTTATCCTTTACATGCCCTTCATAGGTGCTGTTAAATGCATGATGACCAATTTCGGGATCCATCAATACAAAAAACAGCATGGCCTCGTTAGGTTCCATAAATTCAGCATAGGGCTGCAAAGCTGCTTCCAATGCTGCTTTGCCGGGGGAGGAAATGGGACCTATGGGCAGCCCTGGATTTCGATAGGTGTTGTAAGGAGAATCTATTTTAGTATCTTCTACTGTAATAGTAACTTGATTAACCTCCCTGTCCTCCAAAACATAATTTACCGTTGCACAGGATTCCAGATTCATTTTAATGTTCAAGCGATTATGAAAAACAGCCGATACCTTGGTAAACTCCTCGCTCTTAGCTTCATTCTGAATAATGGATGCCAGGGTTACAACTTCATCCATGCTCATTCCCTTCTCTTCGGCCAATTCGCGCATTTCCAAGGTAAAGTTGGCGTCAAATTCACTCAGCATGGTGCGAATAATCCGTTCGGGACTTGAATCCGCATAGAAATCATAGGTGTCAGGAAACAAATAACCTTCCATTGGAAATTTCAAGGCCTTTCTTTCTTCAGGTATATTGTTGAGAAAGGGATAATCCTCCGCATACTTGTCAATTTTTTTGGCCTCTGCAATAAACTGTTCCACTGTAAAATTCATCTTATACTCGTTTACGAGACGGGATGCAATCTTCCTTATATCTTCGCCTTCTCTGATTGTAACAAGTATAGTGGAAACTGAAACCCTGCCGGTCATCAGCTCGTCAATCATCTCCTGCAGGGTCATGTTCTGTGATAATTCGTATTTTCCTGCCTGCATTTTATTGGCTTTATTGGAGAGATCAACCATAAGCTTAAATGCACCTGTGTTTCGAATCAGATTGTTTTCGTATAATATCTTGGCAATGCCGTTTATCGAAGTGCCCATGGGCACTTCGATGGTAATCTTGGTATCATTCTCAGGATCCACCGGCTTAAAAAACTTGCTGTAAACTGTCTGTACAGCCAAATAAATAGAGCCTGACACTATAGAAAGACTAACTAAAAAAACAAGAAGCTGTCTCAGCATTTTTTTCAATACAGGATGTAATCTGAATTTATGTTTATCTGATTGTACGGTTTTCTTACTCCTCGCTGCTGTAGTTTCAGCCATGAAATACCTCCCAGGATGGTAGCTTTTTTAGGTTTAATCTAGTTACATTATATAGCCCGGCTTAAAGTTTGGCAAGATAAAAGCAGACGAAACTCCATACGCTTACTTTCCTCTATCGGCTGACATGCCATATTAATAAATTCCAGCTATATCTCCATAATAACGGGAAGTATCATCGGTTTACGTTTGGTGCGCTCATACAGAAAGTCACGCAATGCGCTTCGGACATTGAGCTTAATGGTGCCCCAGTCGGTGATGTTCCTTTCCTCGCACTCTTCCATAACTCTGATAACTACTTCTTTGGCATCATCCATCAACTCTTCTGATTCACGTACATATACAAACCCACGGGAAATGATATCAGGGCCGGAGATAATGCTGAAGTTATCCCTGGACACCGTAACCACCACTACCATTAAACCATCCTGAGACAGATGCTTTCTGTCACGTAGAACAATATTGCCTACATCGCCTATGCCAAGGCCGTCCACCAGCACCTTTCCGGCCGTTACCGTATCGCTGATCCTGCATGAATCCGGAGTAAGCTCGATTACGTTTCCCAGATCGGCAATCAGTATATTTTCTCTGGGCATGCCCAGGGATTCTGCCAGCCTGGCGTGCTGTTTCAAATGACGATACTCCCCGTGAACAGGGATAAAAAATTTGGGCTTTACCAGACTATGAATGAGCTTTAACTCTTCCTGACAGGCATGGCCGGATACATGGGTTTCCATGAGTCCCTCATAAATTACATTGGCACCTTTCTTGAATAACTGATTGATAATCTTGGATACCAGTTTCTCGTTTCCGGGTATTGCGGTAGCGGATATGATAACCAAATCATCCGGTTTTATATCCAGCTTTCGGTGCTCTGAAGATGCCATTCTGGCCAGTGCTGACATGGGTTCTCCCTGGCTGCCGGTCGTCAGTACCACAACCCGTTCATCGGGATAATCGCTGATATTATCGATATCCACCAGCATGTTGTCCGGCAGAGACAAATATCCCAGCTCGGTGGCTACGTTAACCACATTAACCATGCTTCTGCCGGATACACACAGTTTTCTGTTGTATTTGGCTGCTGCATTGATAACCTGCTGTATACGATGTATATTGGACGCAAATGAGGCGATTATGATCCTTCCTTTTGCATCTTCAAACATTCTTTCAAAGGTTTCACCCACCGTTTTTTCCGACATGGTGTAACCGGGGCGCTCAACATTGGTGCTGTCTGCAAACAGGGCTAAGACGCCCTGTTCCCCCAGGCCGGCAAATCGGGCCAGGTCAATTACCTGTCCGTCTATTGGGGTAAAATCAACTTTGAAGTCGCTGGTATGAATAATGATACCAGCAGGGGAATGTATGGCAACGGCAACGGAATCGGCTATACTGTGGCTGGTATTGATGAATTCAACCTTCATTTTCCCAAACCTTACTACATCCTTTGCCTTTACTACCTGCAAGGAAGCATCAACACGATGTTCTTCCAATTTATTCCTAACGAGGCCTAATGTAAGCTTGGTACCGTACACCGGTACATTAATCTCCTTTAATACATAAGGTAATGCTCCGATATGGTCCTCGTGCCCGTGGGTTAATACTATTGCTCTTATTTTCTCCTTATTTTTCTGCAAATAGGAGATATCCGGGATCACAAGGTCGATTCCCAGCATTTCATCCTCAGGAAAGCTGACGCCGCAATCAATGATGATGATATCGTCTGCATACTCTACCACCATCATATTTTTGCCTATTTCACCCAGCCCGCCCAGGGGAATTATTTTTAAAGTTTTAGTTTTTGATGACACTAACGAATTTCTCCTCCTTTTAATCTATACACATTGGTAAAATATCCGCTCAACTCCAATATTTCCATTATACTTTAATTCACATGGGTCTGCAAGCGGCTAAAGTCAACTCAAACCTTCAGTTGACTGGATTTCCCTGATTCGCTTCTCATAATAGGCAGCCAGTTCTTCCGCATACTCCTCATTATAACCTTCGCTGTATACTCTGCATACAGGCTCGTCAGAATCAGGGAGTATCAAAGCCCATCCCTTGTCACGATTGATACGTATCCCTTCAAACAACTCTATTCTACCCCTGCTGTTCATCTCATCCTCTATCAGGGAACGCATAACCATGCCCTTCTTGTTCCAGGGACAGGGAATTTCTATCTCCTTCATGTGGAACTTGGGAATTTCTTCAATTAAATCGGACAGACTGACATTATCCACAGCCATCCTATCCAATAACTTAGCCAGAAAGGCAATGCCGTCAAAGTACAATAAAAACAGATCCGTTCCCATAGTTTCCTTCATAATGGCTTGTTTGCTGGATTTTGTACGCACTACATCACAATCATAGTATTGGGCCAGTTTGTCAATGACTCCCGGGGCTGTATATGGTACGGCTATTTTCCCTTGCGGCTTGCTCTTCAGGTAAATTAAGCTGATAAGTGCATTATGCTCTTCTCTGCTGATCTTATTTCCATTTTCGTCTGACAGGGCAATAGTCTCACCGTTTGCATCCAATATGCAGCTCAGGTCATATTCACCTGTCTTGCTTTCCTTGTCTATCTCACCCCTGCACTTTATCACATCACACCCCAGCTCTTCAAGCAGCCTGTGCAGGAGATAACTGCCCAGTCTGCTGCCGCTTGTGGAGACCAATATTCTGTACTTTTTTCTGCGAATATCTTCCGCTCTTACTTCATCTATCAGTGAGCGTATGTAAAAAAGTGGTATGTCATATAAGGTATTGACGCGTTTAATGTCCTGATGGTTCTGCCTTTTGAAGTCATCACGAATATAAATGTTTTCTATTTTTCGTTCCTCAGCAGGAGACAGAGTGCTGCCAGCAGAATCCACAAAATGAATCCTGGCATTCCCCTCCTTATTTTTCGAAGCAAAAATATGTATGCCGGCATCCAACGCAAGTTGTTTAACCGCATAGCGAAGAACAGGTGTCGTCAGCTGACCCAAATCAAATACCTCAATTCCGGCTGATAGCAATCCGGATATCATGCCGTGCTTCAGCATGGCATTGCCGGGAAGGTTATCACAGCAAACAGCTGCTCTTTTACCAGGATTTAGAAAGGCACCAAAGGCTGCACCGATTCTGGACATAATTTGAGGAGATAGCTCCACATTAACAGAACCGCTGATGCCGTCCTTACCAAAGAGAGAACGACCGGACCTGCTGCCCCAAATAATATTGGTTTGTACAATACATCCTTCTTCCACTGTTTTGTCCGGCCATATTTTTACCTGCGGTTTGATTACAGCTCCTTGCAGGAGCTCGCATCCATCTCCGACAACCGCCCCTTCATAAATCGAAACCCGTTCCTCTGTTTCTACTTTGGTACAAAGTGTAGCGCCGCGTATTTGCGCTCCTTTTCCCAGTTCAACATGGTTCCAGAGAACACTGCGCTTAATGGTAGCATCCTTTCTAATATTGCAGTTTGCTCCTATCACCGTATAAGGGCCGATTACAGCTCCCTTCTCCACATTGCTGTAATCCCCTATTAAGCAGGGCCCTTCTATAATCGCATCCTTGTCTATTTTGACTCCTTTGCCAAGAAAAACACCTTTCTCTCTTTCTGCACCGTCGAAACCATGAGCTACCCGCCCTGCCAGCATATCATAATGGGCAGTCAGATAGGTTTTCGAATTTCCAATGTCACACCAATATCCTTCCGCTATATAGCCATACATTGGCTTTCTATCCCTGAGAAGCATTGGAAAGAGATCCTGGCTGAAATCAAACTTCTGGCCTGATTCAAAGTAATCCAGCACTTCAGGTTCCAGGATATATATGCCGGTATTGACTGTATCACTGAACACTTCACCCCAATTGGGTTTTTCCAGGAATCGGGTAATCTGGTTGGTACCATTGGTTACTACCACTCCATATTCCAAAGGTACTTCCACTCGTTTCAAAATCAATGTGGCAAAAGAATTTCTTTTCCTGTGAAATGTCACAGCTCTCTCCAGATTGATATCTGTCAAAGCATCTCCGCTGATAACAACAAAAGGTTGATCCAGAAAACTGCCGGCATTCTTTACGCTGCCTGCCGTGCCCAGGGGAGTATCCTCGATATAGTAGTGCAGCTTTACACCATAATCGGAACCATCCTGAAAGTAGTCCATTATCTGTTCCGGACGATACTGCAGGGTTACCCCGATCTCATTAATCCCATATTTTTTAAGAAGCTCAATACTATATGCCATGACCGGTTTATTCATCACCGGAACCATGGGCTTGGGCAGATCACAAGTCAGAGGGCGAAGGCGCGAACCTTCACCACCTGCCATTATTATACCTTTCATGAAATATCATCCTCTCAAAGTATAATAATAGTATGTTCACTCTGACCTTGAATATTCTGCCAGACAATACAAATAAAAAGGACGGATAACCGTCCTTACCAGGATACAGCTTGCAGCTGCTCAATATTGATTCTGCTTTCAAATGCAATATTGCTGACAGATACTGCTTTCTATTAAACTGAAGTGGATAGGTTTTTAAATAATACCATCAATACACTCTGTACAAAGGCCGGTAAACTGTACCTTGTGTTCCTCAATCCGGAATGAATATTTTTCCTGGATTTTACTTTCCAGATCCTCTAACAAATCATCTTCTACCTCTATTACTTTACCACACTTTTTGCATATTAAATGGTGATGATCTTCATCGGGATGTTTCAACTCATATCTGTTTTTTCCATCGTCAAAGTTGTGCCTTTGAAGAATCTGTGCTTCCTCCAGGAGAAGCATAGTCCTGTATACCGTGGCCAGACCAATTTCAGGACAGGTTTTTTTAACCTCCTGGAAAACCTCCTCAGTACTCATGTGTTTTCCCTCATTGCGCAATATTACATCCAGGGTAGCACGTCGCTGAGGTGTCAGCTTATAACCTTTGGCCCTGATCATCTCCTTGATCCGATTCATTTCATTCACCATGCAAAACACTCTCTCCCTTGTATGCCGGCTCTTTATTTTACTTTTTCCAGCTCAGGCAGCAGTTCATCATTCAATATTCTTATGTGAGTGCCCTTCATACCCAGAGAACGTGATTCAATAACACCGGCACTTTCAAACTTACGCAGAGCATTGACAATAACCGAGCGGGTAATTCCTACCCGGTCCGCGATTTTGCTGGCTACCAGTAAACCTTCGCTGCCATCCAGTTCGTTGAAAATATGCTCTACAGCTTCCAGCTCGGAATATGATAAGGTGCCGATGGCCATCTGTACCACAGCTTTTTTACGAACCTGTTCTTCAATCTCCTCAGTCTTGGATCGCATGATTTCCATTCCGACAACGGTGGCGCTGTATTCCGCCAGGACCATGCTTTCCGTAGTCATTTCCTTCCCAAAGCATTCGAAAACCAAAGTACCTAATCTCTCTGCACCGGATCTAACTGGGATTATAGTTACAAAAACTCTCGCTTCTCCGTCTGCGTTAATATTAACCTGGGTTTCGTTGTACTTCAGTAAATCTTCATTGTATTGATCCGAAAACCTTGTCTCCCCTGTATTACCTTCGGCAAAAGGCAGGCTGCTGTTTTTATCGGTCAGGGTCATACCCAGGATCCGGCCTTTTCTGCTGACAACAAAGACATTGCAGTCCAATATCTGGCTTAATATATTGGTAAGATCCGAAAACACAACTCCATCCGGACCGGAAGCCTGCAGAATTTTGTTCAGTTTTCTTGTGTTCTCCAATAATACTTTGGACACTGGCACGTCACTCCTCATCTTCTGTTCATTTCAATTACAGTATATATTTGTGTAAATCCGTTTCTTTTATGACATCATTCAGCTTCTGTTTCACAAAAGCCCGGTTGATTGTTATGGTCTGTCCATGCAGCTCATCAGCATAAAAGGACAACTCCTCAATCAGCTTCTCCATTACGGTATGAAGCCTTCTGGCCCCTATATTTTCACTGTTCTGATTCATGATACAGGCGATTCTTGCAATCTCTTCAATTGCATCATCGGTAAATACCAGCTCGACTCCTTCTGTTGCCATTAGTGCAATATGCTGTTTTATTATGGCATTTTCGGGCTGTACCAGAATCTGCCGAAAATCATCTTCCGATAAGCTTTGCAGCTCCACTCGTATGGGAAACCTCCCCTGCAGCTCCGGAATCAAATCGGATATCTTGGAAACATGGAATGCGCCTGCTGCAATGAATAATATATAATCCGTCCGAACCGGACCATACTTGGTCATCACAACGGTTCCCTCAACTATTGGAAGGATATCACGCTGTACTCCTTCTCTTGACACATCCGGGCCATGTGCCATTTCCTTTCCTGCTATCTTGTCAATTTCATCGATGAAGACAATGCCGCTGTGTTCCGCCAGACGGACAGCCTCGTCTATCACTTCATCCATATCAATTATTTTCTGAGCCTCTTCCTGCTCAAACAACCTGCGCGCTTCTTTGATACTTACCTTTTTTGTTTTTGTTTTTTTGGGGAAGAGGTTGCCGAAGACATCCTGAATCTGAATCATCATTTCCTCACTGCCCATTCCGGCAATAAGGCCGGCACCGGGATATCTGCTTTCGTCCACCTCAATTTCCACCAGCGAATCCTCCAGTTTTCCGGCGCGTAGTCTTTGACGAAATTTTTCTCTGGTACTGTGAGGCGCTTCTTCTCTGGACTCAGCGGATATAATTTCACC
The DNA here is from genome assembly GCA_012839095.1 of Clostridiales bacterium. Taxonomy (GTDB): domain Bacteria; phylum Bacillota; class Clostridia; order Caldicoprobacterales; family DTU083; genus DUOA01. The sequence goes on along the minus strand of DUOA01000127.1, from coordinate 36,263 downwards.
ATCCACCGGCTCATCGGAAGAATCCTGAAAAAATCCAAAAGGACTGGATATTTTCTTTTTCCCGGCAGGCAGCAATACATCCAACAGTCGTTCTTCAGCAGCTAAAGCTGCCTTTTCTTTTACACTTTCCACCTTTTCATTTTTTACCATACGAATCGATGATTCGACCAGATCCCGGATAATGGATTCCACATCCCGCCCTACGTATCCTACCTCAGTGAATTTGGTGGCCTCAACTTTGACAAAAGGAGCACGGGCGAGTTTGGCAAGACGACGGGCAATTTCCGTTTTTCCAACTCCGGTTGGTCCTATCATTATAATATTCTTAGGTGTAATTTCTTCTCTGAGTTTTTCATCCAGCAAGCTTCTGCGGTAACGGTTGCGTAGAGCAATTGCTACAGAACGCTTGGCGTCCGCCTGTCCTATGATATAGCGGTCCAACTCGCGGACAACTGCCTTAGGGGTCAGATCCATTATTTTCTTCCTCCCCTTTAAATTTCTTCCACATGTATATTATCATTGGTATATACACAAATAGAAGAGGCGATCGTCAATGCCTCTTTTACGATATCGGCTGCTTTCATATCAGTATGAGCAATCAATGCCTTGGCTGCTGCCATGGCATACATTCCTCCTGAGCCGATGGCAGTTACGTCATCATCGGGCTCAATTACCTCACCAGTACCGGATATCATAAGAAGATTATTCCTGTCCATGGCAATCAACATGGCTTCCAGTTTCTGCAGGACCTTATCGGATCGCCACTCCCTTGCCAGTTCAACAGCAGCACGCTGCAGATTTCCATTGTATTCTTCCAGTTTTGCTTCAAATCTTTCATTAAGCGTAAATGCATCAGCAACTGAACCGGCAAAGCCTGTAAGAACTCTGTCATGATAGAGACGGCGCACCTTTCGTGCCTTTTGTTTCATTATGGTTGCCTGCCCCAGAGTAACCTGGCCGTCACCCGCAATGGCTCCACTTCCATTTCTTCTCACTGCAACTATAGTAGTCCCTCTTAACATGCAGTTTTCTCCTTTTTTTTCACAAATCATTGTAATCTTAACATATTAATACAGACAATTCAACATTATTTGAGTCAATTCTGTATATTCTGACAAAATGATGCTGGTTCCTTACTTATATTTTCGTACTGATTCCACAACTGCCAGAGCTCTTGCAGCCAGTTCCCTATTTCGTTCTTTTTTCTTGCGGATTTTTCTGTCCAGCGGTGCAATGATACCAAAATTTATATTCATAGGCTGAAAATCCTTCGTAACTGTGCCGGATATATAATGTGCCAAAGCACCGATGGCTGTTTGATCTGTAAAATCAACCGGTTCTTTTCCTTTAATGACGCGGGCCAGGTTAAAACCAGCCAGCAAACCGCTTGATGCAGATTCCAGGTACCCTTCAACTCCGGTAATCTGACCGGCAAAAAAGATATTGGGATTGTTTTTCAGTCGGTAGAATTGATCGAGCAGCTTAGGTGAATGGATATAGGTATTTCTATGCATTACTCCGTATCTTACAAAATCAGCCTGTTCCAACCCGGGAATCAATGAAAAAACACGTTTCTGCTCCCCAAATTTCAAGTTGGTCTGAAAGCCGACAAGATTATAGAGGGTGCCCCTGGCATCATCCTGACGCAGCTGGACTACGGCATACGGTTCTTTCCCCGTTCTGGGATCCGGCAGACCTACCGGCTTCAGCGGTCCGAATCGAATGGTATCCTCACCTCGGCGTGCCATGATTTCTATGGGCATGCAGCCCTCAAAGACTCTGCTGTCTTCAAACTCATTAATTTGAGCTCTCTCAGCATGTATAAGTTCATGATAAAAGACCAAATACTCGTCCCTGGACAAGGGGCAATTTATATAATCATCCTCTCCCCTTCCATAACGGGAAGCACGATAGACTTTTTCCAAGTTAAGTGATTCATAGGTAACAATCGGGGCAGCTGCATCATAAAAATATAAATAATCCTGTCTGATTAACCTGGCTATGCTTTCAGAAATGGATGAAGATGACAGAGGACCCGTAGCTACGATAATCGGTTCATCCTTGTCATCAGGAATGTCAGTAACTTCCTGCCGGATTAATCTGATATTGGGATGCTGCTCAATCTTCCTGGTCAGATAGGTTGAAAAACCTTCCCTGTCCACTGCCAGAGCACTTCCTGCGGGCACACGATTCCTGTCTGCAGCTTCCAATATCAAGGAATTCATCCTGCGCATTTCTTCTTTCAGCAGCCCGGCAGCATTGTCCATGCTGTCTGACTTTAACGAGTTACTGCATACCAGCTCTGCCAATTTATCAGTTTCATGGGCCGGCGTCATCTTTCCGGGCCTCATTTCATACAATCTGACCTCTATTCCATGTTCAGCCAGCTGCCAGGCAGCCTCGCAGCCGGCCAGCCCGGCACCTATCACCGTCGCCTTCATTATATTTCATCCTTTAAGAGTGGCATGTTATTCCTTTTCTTCATTTACTATCCGGGAGTAACCGCATTTTTTATCAGAACATACTATTTTTGTCTGGGCAGCAGTGCTCTTTTTTGTCATATAACTGCCGCAATCCGGACATTTATCCTTAACCAGCGGGTCCCAGGAGACAAAATCACAATTGGGATAGTTGTCGCAGCCATAAAATTTTCTGCCCCGCTTGGATCTGCGCACTACAATTGAACCGCCGCATTTGGGGCAGTCTGCATCCACTTCCTCCACGATAGGCTTGGTATTCCTGCATTCCGGAAAGTTGGGACAGGCCAGAAACTTACCGTAGCGTCCGCTCTTGACTACCATATTGCTGCCGCAGTTTTCGCAAACCACATCGGATACCTCGTCCTGAACTTCAATCTTTTCAATGGATTTATCTGCATGCTCCAGATACTGCTCAAATGGACCGTAAAAATCATTCAGAATATCACGCCAGTCTATTTTACCCTCTTCCACCGCATCCAACTTTTGCTCCATATCAGCAGTAAACTGTAAATCCATTATGTTCGGGAAATATTCCATCATTAATTCATTAACAATAATGCCAAGCTCTGTCGGCAGCAGGGATTTTGCCTCTCGCTCAATATAACCGCGGGACAATATAGTGGATATGGTAGGAGCATATGTACTCGGTCTCCCAATTCCGTTCTCTTCCAAAGCACGCACCAGGGAAGCTTCGGTATAGCGCGGCGGCGGCTGAGTAAAATGCTGTTCCGGTTTCCATTCCTTTAACTGCAATTCCTGTCCTTCCTTAAGGAGGGGCAGATTGACATCCTTCTCATCGCTGCCTTCATCATTGCTTTCCATATAAACAGCAGTATAGCCGGTAAATGCTTTCCTGGAGCCATTGGCGCGGAAAATGTAGTAGCCGGCTGAAATATGAATGGTGATCACATCATATACAGCAGGACTCATTTGACTGGCCAGGAAACGTTCATAGATCAAACGATACAAGCGTAGTTGATCTCTTTTAAGCGAATCTTTCAGCCGGTCGGGATTCCATTCCAGGTAGGTGGGACGAATAGCTTCATGAGCATCCTGTGCATTTTTTCTGCCTTTGAATACATTTGGTTTATCGGGAATGAAGTCCCTGCCGTATTTTTCCTCAATTAATAACCTGCAGGCATTTTGTGCATCAGAAGAAACCCGGGTGGAATCTGTACGGATATAGGTTACCAAAGCAATGGAACCCTCTCCCTTTACATCCACACCCTCATACAGCTGCTGGGCCAGCAGCATGGTTTTCTTAGTGCTGAATCCCAGTTTTCTGGATGCTTCCTGTTGCAGGGTACTGGTGGTAAAGGGCGGAGGTGCCTTCCGTTTCCTCTGGCCTTTTTGTATCTTTACCACACGGAACGAAGCTTTTTCCAAATCAGCAAGAATCCGGTCCATATCCTCTTTGGACCTTGGTTCCAGCTTTTTGTCCTTCAATCCATACAAGGAGGCTTCAAAGACTTGAACCTCCTTGCCTGACTGACTGTTCTTTGCATTTTTGCGGGTTGTGTCATGGTTTTCCGGTGAAAGAGGAAGAAAATCTCCCTTTAGTGTCCAGTACTCTTCTGGCTTGAAATCCTGAATTTCTTTTTCTCTGTCACAAATCATGCGTGTGGCAACTGATTGTACCCGTCCGGCACTGAGCCCCTTACGCACCTTGCGCCAAAGCAGAGGACTGATTTTATATCCTACAACCCTGTCCAGTATCCTGCGTGCCTGTTGTGCGTCCACCAGATTCCGGTTAATGGTCCGGGGGTTCTTTATCGCATTCTTGACAGCCTGTTCGGTAATCTCGTTAAATACAATACGGCATGGTGTATCTTCATCTATATTCAAAACATGAGCCAAGTGCCACGATATGGCCTCGCCTTCTCTGTCCGGGTCGGTTGCCAGAAAAATTTTGTCTGTCCCTTTTGCTGCCTTTCTCAGTTTTGCCAGCAGCTCTCCTTTACCTCTGATAGTTATGTATTTCGGTTCAAATTGATTTTCCGGATCAACACCCAGCTGACTTTTAGGCAAATCTCTTACATGTCCCATGGATGCCTCAACTGTATACCCTCTGCCTAAAAATTTTTTAACGGTCTTGGCTTTGGCAGGTGATTCCACTATGACCAGTTTTTGTGCCATTTAATATCCTCCATGTTATGTCTTCCACTGCTTCATAAATATTTTGCCGGGCAATTGTCTTATTATTCCCCTAATTTCCATGAGGGTCAGGACTCCATTTAATTGACCTGCAGGCATCTGCGTGATATGAATTAATTCTTCCAATCCCTTCTCCCCATCTTCCAAAGCATTATACACCAGGGATTCGAAAAAATCAAGAACGGGAGCCTGTCGTTCAGGCTCGGACTGAAGCATGGCCATGGACGGAAAAGCGAGTGTACCTTCCAAATCCTCCAATATATCCTCTGCAGAGGTGATCATTTTCGCTCCTTCCTTTAAAAGCTTATTGGTTCCCTGGCTGAATGGACTGCTGATATTGCCCGGCAGTGCATACACCTCTCTCCCCTGCTCCAGGGCACAGTCTACGGTTATAAGGGCACCGCTTCTTGTGCCGGCTTCCACCACCAGAACTCCGTGAGACAATCCGCTCACAATTCGATTCCTGGCAGGAAAATTACCCGGGGAAGGTATGGTGCCCGGTGGATATTCGCTCATTATTGTGCCCTGATCGCATATGGAACGATAAAGTGCTGCATTTTCAGCCGGGTATACGTAATCCACTCCGCTGCCCAGAACAGCTATTGTATAACCAGCCTCTGCTTCCAGAGCTCCTTTATGCGCCATAGTGTCGATACCCCGTGCCATTCCGCTGACAATAGTCACTCCTGCCTGCGCCAGCCTGCAGGATATTTTTCTTGCAGCTGTCCTTCCGTATTCCGAAGATCGACGTGAACCTACAACAGCTATTGAATGCTGCTTGCAAAGCAGCGGCCTTCCCCTGCAGTATAATACAGGAGGAGGATCGTAGATGGATTTTAAGAGCGGCGGGTAGGAGGGGCTGAGAAGAGTCAGAATTTCCAAATCAGAACTCTCCATCAGGGTCCGGGCCACTTCAAGATTTTCATCACATCTGGCCTTAAGCAGCTGATCTGCGGTCTTTTCTCCCAGAATACCGGCAGCGGCTTTCAAATCTACTTCTGAAGCGTAGTACAGACGCTGCGGGTTTTCATAGTATTCCATCAGCTTATAAAAACGTCTTGCTCCAATTCCTGGTATACTGCTCAGCCATATCCAGTACAGCTTATCTTCGGACACCTTATTCCCACTCTCCTGTAAATCTTATGTAGACGCAAACAAGCTTAAAGGGCTTGCTCCAAAACATCCTCTATCATCATTGTAATAAATTGCGTAACCAGCTCGTTATCGAATTGGGTTCCTGCATTGCCTTCTATTTCTTTCAGGGCTATTTCCGGCGCGGATGGTTTTCTGTAAGGCCTTCCATGGGTCAGAATATCATAGGCATCAATTATGGCTATGATTCTCGAAACCAAAGGAATCTGCCTGCCAATGAGCCCCTGAGGATAACCTTTCCCGTCCCAGCGCTCGTGATGACTCAGGATAGCATCGGCCAGAAAAGCCAGCTCAGGTGAATAGGCAGCAATGCGGTAGCCAATTTCTGAATGTTTTCGTATAATTGACCATTCGTCAAGATCAAGCTTATCAGGCTTGGACAGAATTGAACGGGGGATTGCGATTTTGCCGATATCATGGATCATTGCCAATAACTCCAGCTGGCTTCGTTCATATTCACTCAGTCCGATTCGGTCAGCCAGTCTTAATGCCAAATCCTTTATGCGATTGCCGTGCGCCTGTGTTTCTTCTGCATGATCCTCCAGGGATTTACAAATGGAATCTATAATTTCGCTCCGTATTATGCGGCCTTCCTTCATCTTAGCTTGATACATTCTTTCTTCTGCCAACCTGTAAATGGACCAAATGTCAGTATCCGGACTTTCCCTGGTAGCGGCTCCAAGTGAAATACTCACAGGTATGGGGAATGAATCAACCCGGCGGCAGGTTTCACGAATTCTCTTCACAATAAGCTCTGCTCCGTCCGCCCCTACCTGGGGCAGGAGAATGGCGAACTCATCACCGCCTGTCCTGGCAAGGATATCCTCCTTTCTGCAAACCGAGCGCATAATATCAGCTATTCTCTTGAGCAGCTTATCTCCCTCACTGTGACCGAAGGCATCATTCACCAGCTTCAATCCATTTGCATCCCCTACAATGACAGACAGAGGCAGCATACGGCTACTGCTCAGGCGTTTCATTTCGGCTTCAAAAAAAGAACGATTATACAGCTCTGTAAGTGAGTCGTTAAAGCAATTGTATGCAGCTTCAATCTCTCTCTGCTTAAGATGGGATATATCCTGAATCATCAGAACAAATCCGCAGAAAGCACCGTCCGCATCGCTGTATGAAGATAACTTCCCGCTGATATAGATCTTTGCTGCAGTTTTTATGTTTGACAGAAGCAGATAATCAGGCAGCACAAGCGTATCGATATTTCCCTCCAGTGGAGGAGAATACCTTTGTCCGCTGTCTTTCATATAGGCAAAAAAAACTTCATCCAAAGAAATGCCAGGTTCCTTGATTTCACTTCCGGTTAGTTGTTGAGCGGCCTGGTTCATAAACAATACCCGGCCGCAGCGGTTGATTATAATAACTCCATCGCTTAGTGCACATAAGGCAAGATAGCTAAGATGTTCCAGGTTTGGAATTTTCATATGCCTAGCTCCTTATTCTGACTGTGGTCTGTCATTCTACACTGCATCCTATGCGGGAGTATAAGAAATCATTCGTCCAAATGGTTCACTCACCTATGAAATACCACTAGGAAGATAATATCCTGCCTTTGTCAGAATATTAAAAGATCCTTCAGCCCTTTTTTTCTTCCTTCTGCCATTTTACTATTGGATTTCTGGCTGCCTGAACTTCATCCAACAACTTCACCGGGGTAGTATGAGGTGCTGTTTTAATAATTTCAGGATTTGTTATCGCTTCCTGGGCTATTGTGATTAATGCAGAGATATATTCATTTATGGATTCCAGGCTTTCCGTTTCTGTTGGTTCTATCATCAGGGCTTCCTCAACTATCAGAGGAAAATAGATGGTAGGCGGATGCATGCCAAAATCAAGCAATCGTTTGGCTATTTGTTTAGTAGTGATTCCGTAGGGATTGTTTTTCAAGTGACTTAAGACAAACTCATGCATACAGGTTTGTGAAAAGGGCAGTTCATAAAATTCCTTTAACTCTTCCTTCATATAATTGGCATTTAACACAGCCATTTCACTCACTCGTTTCAATCCCTGTGCCCCCATTGTTTTTATATAGGTGTATGCACGTACCAAGACACCAAAGTTTCCGTAAAATGACTTGACCTTTCCTACCGACAACGGCCTGTCATAATCCAATTCATAATTACCTTGTTTTTTGATAATAACAGGTACAGGCAGAAAATCGACGAGATGCGGCGCAACACCGACAGGACCGGCACCCGGACCTCCTCCGCCATGGGGCGTGGAAAAGGTTTTGTGAAGGTTCAGATGCAGCACATCAAAACCCATGTCACCGGGACGGGTTATACCCATAATGGCATTGGCGTTGGCACCGTCGTAGTACAGCAAGCCGCCTGCTTCATGCACCATATCAGCGATTTCAACAATGTTTGTTTCAAATAAACCCAAGGTACTGGGGTTTGTGAGCATCAGACCTGCTATTTCATCGCTCAGGACCTTTCTCAGATCATCAAGATCCACTCCCCCGTCAGAATCAGACTTAACCTCCACCACTTCCATACCAAGCATGCCTGCAGTAGCAGGATTGGTGCCATGGGCAGAGTCGGGGATTATGATCTTTCTTCTCTTTTCTTCCCCCCGCTGCCTATGATAAGCCTTTATTATCATAAGACCCAATGTCTCACCTTGTGCTCCGGCAGAAGGCTGCATAGTGAAAGCAGACATACCGGTGATCTCACAAAGCATCTCTTCAAGCTCAGCCATCAACTGTAAGGCTCCCTGAACTGTCTCTGCAGGCTGGCAGGGATGAATTTCGGAAAAACCCGGCAGTCTTGCTGCTTCTTCATTTATTTTGGGATTGTATTTCATGGTGCAGGAACCCAGGGGATAGATTCCCAGATCCACAGCATAGTTCTTCTGGGAGAGATTTGTATAATGCCTTATTACATCCACCTCGCTGACTTCAGGCAGTTCAGCGTGTTCAGAACGTATCAGTGAAAGCGGAAGCTCAGATGAAGGCACATCAGCAGGCGGAAGACTGTATGCCTTCCTTCCGGCACTGGAACACTCAAATATCAGTTTATTGTACTGTCTCATTCTATCTCCTCCAGAGCCTGTACCAGGCAGTCGATTTCCTGTTTTGTTCTCTTTTCAGTCACACAATACAGGATTCCATTCTGCAGTGCGGGATAGTCCTGATTTAATGAATAACCGCCAATCATTCCTTTTTGAAGCAGCCCGCTCTGTATTTTATGAACAGTAACTGTGCTTATAATGGGAAATTCCTTGAAAAAGGGCTTTTTATACGCCAACTGATATTTTCCTGATTCAGTTATCAAAGATGCTGCATAATGAGCTTTGTCATAACAGTGCCGTGCAGCTTCCTGCAGCCCATGTTTACCCATGGTAGTCAAATACACAGTAGCAGCCAGTGCATTCAATGCCTGATTGGAGCATATATTTGACGTGGCCTTTTCCCTTCGAATATGCTGTTCCCTGGCCTGCAGAGTAGATACAAAGCCCCTGTTTCCGTCAATATCCCGGGTCTGCCCTACTATTCGGCCCGGCATTTTCCTCATCAGTGCTTTGGTGCATGCCATAAAGCCAAGCCCCGGACCGCCAAATGACATGGAATTTCCCAAGCTTTGGCCGTCGCCGATGGCAATATCGGCACCCCATTCGCCCGGACTCTTGAACAAACCCAGAGAAATGGGATCAACAGAGAGAATAAGCAATCCTTTGTTTTTATGTATCTGCTTCTCAACTTCTGTTATTTCTTCCAGATATCCCAGGAAGTTTGGAGTTTGAATAAGTACTGCAGCAGTTTTGTCGCTGATTGCATCCCTCATTCTCTCTGAATCCGTGACGCCGTCCTTCATTGGAATGGTGATTAGCTCCAGTCCTCTGTGCCCCATGTACGTAGACAATACCCTGCGGGTATCGGGGTGAACGGTTTCAGATACCAGTATCTGTCTGCGCCGGGTACTTTCGGCAGCCATGAATGCTGCTTCAGTTGCAGCGCTGGCCCCATCGTACAGAGAAGCATTGGAAACGTCCATTTCCGTTAAATTGCATATCATGGTCTGATACTCAAAAATTACCTGCAGAGTACCCTGGCTAATCTCCGGCTGGTATGGCGTATATGCTGTATAAAACTCAGATCTGCTGATGGCAAAACGCACAGTGGAAGGGATATAGTGGTCATAAACACCTGCCCCTAAAAACATTGGCACACTATCCGCATTCCAATTTTTTCGGCTCAGTGATTTCAGGATTAGTCCCATTTCCAGTTCAGATTTAGGGTCATCCAGTTTCAGGTCTCTCTTCAGCCTTACTGATTCAGGAATGTCTCTGAATATCTCCTCTGTCGCGTTCAAACCCAGACGCTCCAGGATAATCTTCTCATCTTCCGGTGTAGCAGGCAAATAAGGAAACATTAATCAGCCCTCCTCGGCGCACCATTTCTCATAATCTGCCGGAGAAAGAAGTTCATCCAGTTCACTGCTGTCAGACATTTCCAACACAATCAGCCAGCTGCCGTAAGCATCTTCATTAATTTGCCCGGGATCATCCGCTACTTCACCATTTACATCCACTACTTTGCCGCTCACAGGTGCATATAAATCTGATGCAGCTTTCACCGATTCAACGACACCGAAGGTATCTCCTGCCTGAAACGCGCTTTCAGGCTCCGGAAGCTCCACATATACTACATCGCCCAGCTCATCCTGTGCATAATCCGTAATCCCAACCCTTGCCAGGCCGCCTTCCACCTTCACCCATTCATGCTCCCTGGAAAAATAGAGCCCGTCTGGTATTCTCATGATAATTCCTCCTATTTCTTATATTTTTTTGTGTAGAAAGGCATTTGAACGATAACTGCCTTAACAGCCTTTCCACGTATCATGATGTCAATGGTATTGCCTGTCTGAGCATGCTCGGCATCCAGCAAAGCCAGTCCCAGATTCCTGCCCAGCGTAGGAGCGAAGTAACCGGTTGTTACACGGCCTATTTGTCTGTCTCCCGTTCGAACCTCATAACCGCTTCTGGGAATGCCGCGTTCCAGCATCTCAAAACCTGCCAGTTTACGCCGGATTCCCAGCCGAAGCTGCTGCTTGAGGGCAGCCTTTCCAATAAAATTAGGTTTCTCCAGCTTAACTGTCCAGCCCAAACCGGCTTCCAGAGGCGTTATATCTTCATCCAGCTCATTACCGTACAAGGGCAGACAGGCTTCAAAACGAAGGGTATCTCTGCAGCCAAGCCCTGCAGGCTTCAATCCAAACTTCCTGCCTGTTTCCATTAGGAAATCCCACAATTGGACAGCATCATCCCATTGAACATAAAGCTCAAATCCATCCTCTCCGGTGTAACCGGTACGGGAAACAAGGCAGCTTATGCTGTTAATCGGCAGAGATTCAACAAAGCGCAGGAACCTTATATCTTCTGCAGCCTCACCGGCTGCGGCCTTCAAAATTTCAGCTGCTTTAGGTCCCTGAAGTGCCAATTGGGCAATTTGATCCGATATGTCTCTGACTTGAACATCAAACCTATCAGTCTGCTGCTTCATCCAGTTTATGTCCTTAACCCGATTAGCAGCATTGACTATAACCCAGTAATGGTGTTCTGAGAAGCGATAAACCAAAACATCATCCAGGGTGCCTCCATCCTGATTAGCCATAATGGCGTACTGGATTTGTCCGTTTTTCAGCCTGCTGACCTGATTGGTAAGAATATAGTCCAGGAAAGAAAGCGAATCCCGACCTTTGATCTCCACTTCCCCCATATGGGAAACATCAAATAAACCGGCAGCTTCCCTGACAGCGTGATGCTCAGGTATTATGCCCTCGTATTGAATCGGCAGAGCCCAGCCTGCAAAATCAACAACTCTTGCTCCATATTGCTTATATATGGGGTAAAGAGGCGTTTTTTGAAGCTGTTCCATAAAATCCCTCCTTCCACCTGTTCAACTCCATATTACAATATGTACCATGGGAATTCAAGAAATTTCAAAAAATAACTTTCTCTATTGATATTCCAAGCTTTTTCCATTACACTTAAACTGCTGACTGATATAAACAGCAGGTCATATTTCATAAATAAAAATATAGGTGAAAAAGGAGGGTGGGCCAGATAAAACAGGAGCGATTAATCGAAATCAGCAATAATTTACATCGCATGCCCGCAATGGAAGAACGTCTCAAATCACTTAATAAACAAATAGCTGAAGCAGAAAGAAATGTTTTACATTTCAAAGCCAAATATGAAGCAGAATCCATTAATACGGAAAAATTTGAAAGACAATCATTATCTGTTATACTGCTCAAACTGACAGGAAAATATGAATCCAGACTAAAACAGGCCATCACTTATAGGGATGAGGCCGGGCTGCAATACGACAAGGCAGTGGAACGTCTTAAGGAATTAAATAAAGAACGAATGGAATTGGGTGAAAAAATTGCAGACCTTCGCCGGGATAGGCAGCTTTATGAAGCAGAGCTAAAGAGACGGGAATCTGAACTCCGACAAAACCCTTCTGATGAAAGAACGTACGTATTCAATGAACTGGATCAGAATATAAATCGGACTTGCAGACATCTAAAGGAAATAGACGAAGCTATTGCTGCTGCCAGACAAGCAAAGCAGACCGCAACGCGCATCACTGAGATTTTGGGAAAAGCCGACGGCTGGGCCACCTATGATGTTTGGTTCAAAGGCGGCATAATCTCCCATATGGCAAAATATGGGCACGTAGACAAAGCAAAAGACGAATTTAGCCGTCTGCAATCCCAGTTAAACATACTAAGAAGAGAACTGCAGGATATAAATGAAAACCTGAAAGCAGAATATACAGGAATTGATCCAACTACCAGGGCTGTTGACTTTTGGTTTGACAATATCTTTACGGATTGGAATGTAAGAAAGCGAATCCGCAGCGACAGAGAACAGGCACTCAGGCTGACAGGAGCATTGCAGCGTGTAATTTCCGCACTGGAGAAAAACAAGTCAGCGGCACAGCATCAGCTAAATTCTCTAAACTACCGGAAGAAGGAACTTCTGTTGAATAGATAGTCTGAAAACAGGCTTACTCAGGCTGCTGAAAATTGATACAAATACCTTTATATGATATAATAGGCTTAGCTGGTAATTAATGGGGGTAAGATAATGGAAATCAAAAATCCATCATCTAAGAATCTCGATTTGGATGACCTCATAGCCAACTATAGAAAGTATCCCAGCAGCAAGCTGCTGACCGACATTGTGGAGGCGGGCAGCGGTTTAATACACTATTTCATCAGATTATACGGCGGTCATAAAAATCTATTTGACTGGTATCAGGTTGGAGTGGAAGGCCTGCTTAAGGCGGTTAATCGATTTGATCCTGATGTAGGAGCAAAATTTTCTACTTATGCCAGTCATTGCATTATGGGTGAACTGAGGCATTACATACGAAAAGAAGCTTCATATTACAACCCTGGCTGCATAAAAGGACTTCAATACCGTGTAGAGCAGGCAGTGGACAATTATCTGAAAAAAACCGGACAGGTTCCCAGCATATCTGAAATAGCCGAAAAATTGAATTTGCGGGAAGAATCCGTTGTTGAAGTTATGAAAGGCGGTCTGATAAGCTTCGATGAACTGGACTTATCTAAGATTTCCAATAGGGAGCTTGAAAGCTTCAGGCTGCCTATTGAGGATAAGCTGGTTTTAGCGCAGGCAATCAACAAGCTGAATGAACTTCAAAAAAAGGTACTCTATCTTCTCTTCTTCCGTGACATGACCCAGGAACAGGCAGCAGCCAGGCTGGGTATAAATCAACGCAAGGTATCACGAATAAAGGCAAAAAGTCTGAAGGAAATGAAGAAGGAACTTGATCAATAATTCTTCTTTGCGTTTGGCAGGCTGTGCCGTAATATCTCCTGTAAAGTAGAGTTCTCTACCAGTATTGCCTGTCCAGGCTTCGGTACTGTATAGCTTCTGCCAGGTGATGATCCAAAATATTCTCCTCTCCATCCAGATCAGCTATTGTCCTGGCAACCCGCAGGATACGATCATACGCCCTCGCACTGAGAGACATGGCTGTGAAAGCATCCTTCATCATTTTTTTCTGGCTGTGGGTTAATCTGCAAAATTCCTCCAATTGTTTCGGCTGCAATTGAGCATTGCTGTATATGTTCTTATCGCTGTACCGCTCCAGCTGCATGGCCCGGGCGATGTCCACTTCCCTCTTCATATCCTGAGATGTCTCTCCTTTGTGGTTGCCGGTCAGTTTTTCGAAACTGACCGGTCTGACTTCCAAATGAATATCAAATCGATCCAAAAGAGGCCCGGACAATCGATCCAGATATCGGGAGATCTGATAAGGCGTACAATTGCACTCATGTGATGCATCACCATAGTATCCGCACGGACAAGGGTTCATGCTCCCTACCAACATGAACTTTGCCGGAAAAACAACAGTTCCCTGTGCACGGGATACTGTAATCCTTCCATCCTCCAAAGGCTGCCTCAGCACTTCCAGAACATCTCTTCTAAATTCCGGCAGTTCATCCAGGAAAAGAACACCATTGTGGGCAAGACTTATTTCACCTGGTTTTGGAACTCTTCCTCCGCCTACCAGTGCAACGTTTGATATTGTATGGTGAGGTGTGCGAAAAGGCCTTGTATGTATCATACCTTCAGACGCATCCAGGAGAGCTGCTGCGCTGTATATTTTGGTGGTTTCAATCGCTTCCGCATAGGTAAGATCAGGTAAAATGGAAGGCAGTCTTCTGGCCAGCATAGTTTTTCCTGTTCCCGGACTCCCAATCATCAGAAGGTTGTGGCCGCCGGCAGCGGCAATCTTCAGTGCTCTCTTGGCTGCTTCCTGCCCCTTCACATCGGCATAATCCTCGTAAACAGGTTCCGCTGAACTGACGGGATGTACGTTGGATTTTTTTACAGGTTGAAGCTCTGCTGCTCCATTTAAAGCGGAAATCAATTCCGTGAGATGATCAAAGGTATAGATCTTCATGCCTTCAACATGGCAAGCTTCCGGCCCGTTAACTGAGGGCAGAATGGCATCGTGTTCATTATCCGATACGGACAGAAGCATGGGCAGAACTCCGCTGACAGGGCGGATGCTTCCATCCAGTGATAACTCGCCTAAAAAAAGGGGCTGAAAATCATCGCTCCAATCCACCTGCCCACTGGCTCTTAATATGCTCATGGCAATGGGCAGATCATAGGCTGAGCCCTCCTTTTTGGTATCGCCGGGTGCCATATTGACCGTTATGCGTTTAACAGGAAAATCAAATCCGCTGTTTCTTATGGCAGCACGGACCCGTTCTCTGGATTCCTTAACCGCTGTGTCAGCCAGGCCGACTATGTCAAAGGAGGGAAGGCCGCCTGATATGTCCGTCTCTATATCTATAACATATCCATTGATCCCAAAAAGGCCGGTGCTTTTTACCTTGGCAAGCATGCAGAATGCGCCCCCTTATCTTTTTGCAGATTTCATTCAGAGAATTTTAGTTAAAAAACTTTGTCTGTGAATAGGAGATAAACCATATGTCCGTATGGCTGATATGTGTTCTTTAGTACCGTATCCCTTATGTCTGTCAAATCCATATTCAGGGTAGAGCTTTGCAAAGCCGTCCATAATTCTGTCTCGTGTGACTTTGGCTACAACAGAGGCAGCAGCTATGGACTGGGATTTTGCATCTCCGCCGATAATGGACAGCTGCGGCAGGGAAATTTTATTCAAACGCATGGCATCAATCAGAAGATAATCCGGCTGCCGGCTGCATGCATTAACAGCCTGAATCATGGACTCAACTGTTGCATTGTATATATTCACCTTGTCTATTTGGTTATGATCAGCAATACCTATTCCCACAGCAACTGCCTTTTTACAGATAATATCGTATAGTA
Organism: Clostridiales bacterium; assembly: GCA_012839095.1. Lineage (GTDB taxonomy): Bacteria > Bacillota > Clostridia > Caldicoprobacterales > DTU083 > DUOA01. Next base: position 20,619 of record DUOA01000127.1, on the reverse strand, counting down.
TTTCTCTTTTTTCAGAACTCAGTTTTTTGGAGTCATCCACTCCGTCCAAACAGAAACCTTCAGGCAAAATTACGCAGGCTGAAACAACCGGTCCTGCCAGTGGTCCCCTGCCGGCCTCATCTATGCCCCCAAGAAAAGAATAACCCTGGGACCACAAATTTTTTTCTTCGATAAGCATCATTTCTGCTTTCTCACGTTTCCTTCTGAGGAATTCCTGCTGACGGTAATATCTTGTAAGAAGTTTTTTAACACCTGCCCGCCTGTCCCTATTCATGGCTGCCAGCAGTTGCTCCGGTACTGTTTCCTGATCCTCTAGCAGACTGCGAATCTCTGAAATGGTTTTGCTATGTATATTCAAATGGATTGTCTCCTCCCCCCTGCCTATCTATTTCGATATTCTTCTGCATTCTCCTTCCTGTCGTTCTAAAATGAAAAGCTACACTAATACTATGGCAGCTCCAGGGTGATTCGGCCAAGCAGACCTGACTGAAATTCATCCAGCACCTGTTTGGCAGCTCTTGTCAGGTCCGGCATTCCTCCCGGCCCGAGCCATCCCCTGTTAATTGAAATATCCTGCAGGATTTCATATCCCCTTTTATTGAGTTCTTTCAGCTGGTAACGATCCATCAGATGCCGGGGATAGAGCTTTGCAATCTCTTCCAAAAAACGAAAGGCTATTTCCTCCTGCTGCATGATCTCCTCCTTGATTGAACCGGTATAAGCCAAATGCAGGCCTATATGCTCCTCACTCAGTTTAGGCCATAAAAGCCCGGGGGTATCCAGCAGTTCAAAAAAAGGGCTTATTTTTACCCATTGCTTATCTCGGGTGACACCCGGCCGGTCACCGGTTTTTGCCTTTAACCTGCCCGATATGCTGTTGATGAAGGTTGATTTGCCCACATTGGGGATCCCTGCAACCATTGCACGTATGGTCTTATTGATTCCCCTGCGCTGCTTTATTTCCTTCTGTTTTTTATCTGCCAAATCATACAAAACTTTTTTTGCCTGCCGAATATCCTTCTGATTCAGTGAATTAATGGGAAGGACAGGAATACCCTGCTTTTCATAATTATCTTTCCACGTCTCAGTCTTATGAGGATCTGCATAATCGCTTTTGTTGAGTACTATCACACGAATTTTGTTTTGAAACAGGGTTTGAAAGTCAGGATTGGTGCTGCTGGCTGGAATTCTGGCGTCCAGAAGCTCTATGACCATATCCACCAGCCTCAGGTTTTCTTTGATTATTCGCTTTGCCCTGGCCATATGGCCCGGATACCAGTTGATATTCAATTTATCTGATACCTCTTTCTAATGGATTGCTGATATGTTGTCCAAAGGCCAGACACGCCAGACAGCCTTCCCTACCAGGTTGTCCATGGGAACAAAACCTATGCGGTAGTCCCGGCTGTCTTTGCTGTCATTACGATTATCACCCAGGACAAAAAACGCATTCTCCGGTACGGTAACTTCCATGTAATCGTTATACGGCGGAGCTACTGTATAGGGTTCATCCAGAGGCTGATCGTTGACATAAACCACTCCGTCTTCAATGCGTACCCGATCGCCCGGGAGGCCGATTAGGCGCTTGACATAGTTGTACTTAATGTTCTCAGGGGTCTTGAAGATAACAACATCTCCATGCTGCGGCTTTCCTGTCAGATAGGCAAGCTTATATACGAAAATCCTATTTGCATCATATAGGGTGGGTTCCATGGAGCTGCCGTCTACCAAAATAATTTCAAACAGAAAAGTACGGATCAGAAAAGCCAGTACCACAGCAATGACGATTGCCTGCACCCATTCCCCGGCTTCCTTCAATGTAGCTTTTTGTGCATCTGCAGCGGATGAGATCATCTCTTTATTCTTTCTGCTTTGCCTCATGCCCTTTTATCCTTTCCGCCAATAAAAATATGGGACTGTCGGCAGTCCCATACGTAAATTTATCTGTTCACCTGTTTTTCTTTTACTTTTGCAGCCTTGCCCACTCTGTCCCGCAGATAGTAAAGCTTTGCTCTTCGTACTTTACCTTTTCTTACAACTTCAATATGACTGATTCTGGGAGAATGGAGAGGGAAAGTTCTTTCAACTCCTACTCCGTAGGATACTCTGCGTACGGTAAAGGTTTCGCTGATGCCTCCGCCATTTCTTTGGAGCACGGTTCCCTCAAAGGCCTGCAGCCTTTCCCGGGTTCCTTCCTTTACCTTTACAAAAACTCTGACAGTATCGCCAATGGAAAACTCCGGTAAATCCTTCCTTAATTGTTCCTGTTCCAAGGTTTTAATAATATTCATCGGTTCTTAACCTCCTTCTTGCAAGCGTTCATATCCAAACAGGAAAGCGGACCGCCCGTAATTCATAAGCTTGATTATATCATTGGATATTTCTATGCGCAATAGAGCATCATAAAGAATTCTTCAGCTCTTTCAGCATACTCAAGTCTTCTGTTGTCAAAACAGCCTTATCCAACAGATCCGGACGCTTTTGCAGGGTGTTCTTCAGACTCTGCATTCTGCGCCATTTTTCGATCTCCTTGTGATTTCCCGACAACAATACCTCCGGCACTGCATCTCCATCATACACTGCAGGCCTGGTATACTGGGGGTATTCCAATAAACCGGCAGAGTGGGACTCCTCCACGATGGACTCGGAACTGCCCAATACACCGGGAATCAAACGTACAATACAGTCTGTCAGAACCATTGCGGGAAGCTCACCGCCTGTAAGTACATAATCTCCAATGGAAACTTCCATATCCACAAAGCGATCGATTGCCCTTTGATCAATTCCCTCATAGTGGCCGCACAGCAGTATCAGCGCCGTTTCCTTGCTAAGCTGCCGGGCTAACTTCTGAGTCAGCACCTTTCCCTGAGGTGACAAATAGATTACCATGGGTTTTTGCTCTTCCGAATAGCGGGAAAACACATATCTGAAGGCATCTGATACAGGCTGAGGCATCAATACCATACCTGCACCGCCCCCGTATGGATAATCATCTGCCTGTTTATGTTTGTTATCAGAAAAACCCCTTATGTTGTGCGTCTGTATGGAGATCAGTTTTTTTTCAACTGCCCGTCCCACAATACTGGATGACTTAAAGGTCTCAAACATTTCAGGAAACAAAGTAAGAATCTCAATTTTCATCAGGCAGCAGTCCTTCCATATCAGTGAGATCCACCTGAATCAGCCTGTTTGATATATCCACCAGTACAACCACCTTCTTCAGGGCGGGAATCAATATTTCTCCTCTGGGGCCCTCCTGCACTATATAGACATCATTGCTGCCGGTTTCCAGTACGTCGGCTATCTTACCCAGGTATTCTCCTGTTCGGGTTTCTACACGGCAGCCCAGGAGATCAGCTATATAATAGGTGTTCTCGGGCAGCTTTCTGGCCATATTTCTGGGTATCCATAAATACTGATTTCGGAGGGGCTCTACTGATTCCTTGTTCTCAAACCCCTTCAGTTTCAGGTAGACAAACCCCTTGTCATAACGCCTGGATGTCACTTCTATTTTTTTGTAACCATCATCTTTCAGGTAGAGGTATTTAAGGGAATCAAACCGTCTCTCTTCATCAGTAAGCGGCTTTACCTTGATTTCGCCCTTAAGGCCATGGGGCCTTAGTACAAAGCCCACGGACAAGTAATCAAGCATTTGCACTCCTGCCTCATATAATTTCTACCGTTACTTTTTTCTTTTCCTTCAGGGATGCTGCCTTGACAATGCTGCGAATGGCCTTGGCGATTCGTCCTTGCTTGCCAATGACCTTCCCCATATCATCAGGCGATACCCTGAGTTCAATGGTGATGATATCGTCACCTTCCACCCTTTTTACATCGACCTGGTCGGGATCATCCACCAATGCTCGTGCAATAAAATCTACCAATTCCACCATGGCATTGCCTCCTATAATATGCCGTTCTTTTTCAGAAGAGCCCTGACGGTATCAGTGGGCTGCGCACCCTTTTTCAGCCAATCTTTAGCTCTGTCGGCATCAATCTTTACCTCGGAAGGATTGGTGCAGGGATTGTAATAACCTATCTCCTCAAGAAATCTTCCGTCTCTTGGATAACGGGAATCCGCTACCACCAAACGGTAAAAGGGATTTTTCTTTGCACCCATTCTCTTTAGTCTTATTTTTACCATTTTTTCACCTCCGCTGCTGCGATTAAAGTATATATGCCAACTGACTGTTAATCAGTTGATCTCCTGTTATATCATTACATAAAAGGAAACTTCATTCTTCCTCTTCTGCCCTTTCCCTTTGACATGTCGGTCATCTGTTTCATCATTCGTTTCAACTCCTCGTATGATTTCAGAAGCTGATTTACATCCTGGATGCGGGTACCGCTGCCTGCTGCAATCCTTTTTCTGCGGCTGGCATTGATAATGGAAGGATTAAGCCGCTCTCTGGGGGTCATTGACTGAATTATTGCCTGAGTCCGGGGAATCTGCTTTTCATCAATCTTAAGGCCGCCCAGCTTACTTGAATTCATTCCCGGTATCATAGCCAGGATATCCTGCATAGAACCCATACTCTTAATCTGCTCCAGCTGATCCAGGTAATCGTCCAGAGTAAAGGTCTGAGTTCGGAGTTTTCTCTCCATTTCTTCTGCCTTTTTTAAGTCTATGCTGGCCTGAGCCTTTTCAATAATGGTGAGCACATCTCCCATGCCCAGGATTCGGGATGCCATACGATCCGGATGAAAGACCTCGAGATCGTCCAGTTTCTCTCCCATACCAACAAATTTGACAGGCTTGCCGGTAACAGCCCTGGCGGAAAGTGCAGCACCGCCCCGGGTATCACCGTCCAGTTTGGTTAAAATCAAACCATCGATGCCCAGCTGTTCGTTAAAGGCCTGCGCAACATTTACGGCATCCTGGCCTGTCATGGCATCCACTACCAGCAATATTTCATGAGGCTGTACAGCAGATTTTATAGATATCAGCTCGTTCATCAGTTCTTCATTGATATGCAGACGTCCGGCCGTATCCACCAATACCATGTCATGCTGGTTTTCTTTGGCGTATTCCAGAGCCTTCCTGACAATATGAACCGGATCTTCCTGGCCGAGTTCAAATACAGGCGTATCAACCTTATCTCCTACTACCTGAAGCTGCTTTATGGCAGCCGGCCGATAGATATCGCAGGCAACCAGCAAAGGATTCTTACCCTGCTTTCTAAAATAATTGGCCAGCTTTCCGGCATGGGTGGTCTTCCCGGATCCCTGCAGACCTACCAGCATCAGTATGGTAGGCGGCTTGGATGCCATAACCACCTTGCTCTGGGTGCCTCCCATTAATGCAGTTAGTTCTTCGTTTACAATCTTTATTACCTGCTGGCCGGGAGTAAGACTTTCCATTATCTCCGAACCTACTGCCCGCTGGGTGATCTTTTTTATCAGATCCCTGACAACCATGAAATTGACATCTGCCTCCAGCAATGCCAATCTTACCTCACGCATGGCTTCCTTAACGTCTTTTTCGTTAAGTCGGCCCTTGCCGGTCAGCTTCTTCAGCGCCGATTGCAATTTATCCGCCAGACTCTCAAATGCCAAACTGTCAACCTCCCAAACAGGTATTTATGAGTTTTTCAACCTCTTCCCGGCAGACATCCAGCTTGGACGCCTGTGATTCTGATGCATGCAGCTCCCGTGACAGATCCTCCAGTATATATCTTACTGTTTCCAGACCGTTTTGTAACCGGGACAGGCGATTTTGAAAACCCAGTTTTTTATCAGCCTTTACCAGGGTTTGTTCTGCCCGCCTGATCAAATCATGAACACCCTGTTTGCTGATTCCTGCATTTTCTGCTATCTCCTGCAGAGACAAATCATAGTTATAATACTGATCCATAACATCTCTCTGTTTGTCAGTAAGAAGCTCTCCGTAGGTATCCAGCAGCAGAGCCATTTCCTGAAACTTATCCAATGCATCACACCAGCCTTGACCCGCAATATAAACGGGGTGTCAAGTATTTATGCTTTACAGCTTCCAATTATACTCCATAAAAAAGAAGCCGTCAAGTGTTTTTCTTGACGAGCTTTTCATTAATTATAGCATTTTTTTCAGGCGGCGGATTAATCCCCGTCAACTGTCAAACAAAGCTGATGCAAAGTCCTCCGGGTCAAAAGGATGGAGATCATCTTCCTGCTCTCCCACACCTATATAGTATATGGGAATGTTCAGTCGGGATTTCACCGCAACAACAACACCGCCTTTGGCAGTCCCGTCCAGCTTGGTCAGAGCAATACCTGTAATACCTACGCTTTCTCTGAACTGTGCTGCCTGGGCTATGGCATTCTGCCCGGTAGTTGCATCCACTACAAGCAGCACCTCCTTGTGTGCCTCAGGAAATTCCCTGTCGATAATACGGCTTATTTTTTCCAATTCATTCATCAGGTTCTTTTTGTTATGAAGCCTGCCGGCTGTATCGCAAAGCAGGATATCGGCCTTTTTGGATTTGGCAGATTGAATGGCATCGAATACCACTGCTGCCGGATCGGCACCTTCCTTATGACGAATTATGGACGCACCTGCTCGTTTGCTCCAAATCTCCAATTGCTCACCTGCAGCTGCACGGAAAGTATCCGCAGCGGCAATTATCACTTGTTTGCCCTCCCTGCAGAAACGACTGGCCAGCTTACCTATAGTGGTGGTCTTGCCTACTCCATTTACCCCTACAACCAGCATCACAGTCGGGCCGGCCAGCTCAGGCTTCCGTGATCCCTCCTCCAGGATAGAGATTATCTTCTCCTTCAGCAAATCCTTAATCCTGGAAACGTCTCCAATTTTCTCTTCCCTTACCTTGTCACGGATATAATTCATTATCTCCTCAGTGGTGTGAATACCTACATCCGCCATAATCAAAGTCTCTTCCAGTTCCTCAAAAAAGTCATCATCTATTTCACGATAATATTTTACCAACTCATCCACTCTGCTGGTAATATTGTTTCGTGTTTTAGTCAACCCATCCCTGAGCTTTGCAAAAAAACCTTTCTTTTCCATACGGTCCTTCACTATAGTTCCTCCTGTGCGTATATCTTTTTATTTTATGCTGTTCTTAGCTGACCATTTCATCAAATTTTACGGAAATCAGCCTGGATACTCCCTTTTCTTCCATGGCTATTCCATACAGAACATCACAAAATTCCATGGTACCCTTCCTGTGTGTAATGATGGCAAACTGGGTGTTGTTTGAAAACTCCTTGATATACCTGCCAAACTGATAAACATTGCTGTCGTCCAATGCAGCATCGATCTCATCCAGTATGCAAAAAGGTGTTGGCTTGTGTTTAAGTATAGCAAATAAAATAGCTATCGCTGTAAGCGCCCGCTCTCCTCCTGACAGCAATGAAAGACTCTGCAATTTCTTGCCCGGGGGCTGGGCAATGATATCAATTCCGCAATTCAATACATCCTCGGGATCCTCCAATATAAGCTGTGCCTGCCCGCCGCCAAACAGCTTGTTGAAAGTAACACCAAAATGTCTGTTAATAGCAGCAAATTCTTCCTGGAATCTTTTCTTCATGGCTGTGGTAATCTCCCTAATCACATTTTTCAGGTTTTCCCTGGCCATGATCAGATCATTCTTCTGCTCACTCAGGAATTGGTATCGCTGTCTTACCCTTTTGCTTTCCTCAATGGCATTAACGTTTACATCTCCCAATTCAGCTATTTTGAGTTTTAAATCCGGGATTTTCTGACTGACGGCGGCAGGAGTCAGTCTGTCACACTTGTATTGAACAGCCGTGTTCCATGTAATGCCATATTCTTCCCATATATTGTTCTGATAATTTTCCAGCTCCGCTTCATATCTCGAACACTGCACCTCCAAACGATGCTTCCTGTTTATGATTTCTTCCGTTGTCCGGTTCCATTCCCGGATTTCTTTTTCCACATCATTCATTCTCTGTTCTTTCTGAATACGCATATTATCTGTTTCTTCAATTTTTGTCAGAAGCTGAGCTGCCTGGCTCTCCAGTTGGGCAATTGAGGCCTTTTCTTTCTCAATCCGTCTCCGGACGGCTTCCAGCTGGTTTTGATTTGCCTGGATTTGCTGCTCCCTGGCTTTAATTCCATTGGAATGGCGCATAATATCCTCATGGATTCTGCCGGCCTGCTCCCTGAATCCCTGTATCTCCTGCTGCATGGCAGCTATCTGAATCCTGATATCAGTAAGCTCCCTGCTGCAGGACTCTCTGGTCTCAGTCTTCGCTCTGAGGAAGCCTTCGGATTCCTGGGACAGTTGGTTGATTTCGGTAGTTTTACTCTCCAACTCATTTAGTTCTTTATTGGTATCTGAAATAGATAGCTTAAGCTCATCCAAATCCTTAAGAATCTGGATCCGTTCACTTTCAAGCACAGATATATCTTTTCTCAGCTGTGTCCTGTCAATTGCTATCCGATTTCTGCTTTCTTCTTCCGATGAAAGCTGGTGTTCCAGTGCATGCAGTTCCTTTTCCACTGCTTCCAAATCAGCCTTGTATTTAAGATATGCAGTCAATACCTGCTGACGTTTTTCTTCTGTTTTTTCCAGCGTTTCCTTTCGGTCGGTAATTTCTTCCTGTAAATCCTTTATTTCCCGATTACGTCCCAAAATGCTGATTCCGCTGCCGGCATGGCTGCCGCCTGTCATGGAACCTCCCGTATTGATAGTATCGCCGGAAAGCGTTACTATACGAAAGGTGTAGGAAAATCGCCTGGCCATATTAATAGCAGCATCCATATCGCTTGCAACCACAACCCGTCCCAATAGATTTTTAAGAATACTGCGGTATTCCGGTTCACATTCAACCAGCTCCGATGCAATGCCCAGGCAGCCATCCATTTTCAGGACTGCCCGTTCTTTTTGACTCAGATTTCTGGCCTGAACAGATGTAACTGGCAAAAAGGTTGCGCGCCCGAATTTGTTTTTCCTTATAAACTCAATCAGATATTTGGCATCAGCTTCATCCTGGGTTACAATATACTGCAGGCTGGCCCCTAAGACAGTTTCTATTGCTGTCTCATATTCCCTGGGAACTTGAATCAGAGAAGCTACCACTCCGCATACCTTATGTGCAATGGATGGATTGGATTGGCAGGCAGTCAGAATTTCCTTAACAGTTTTATTAAATCCCTCATAGCCCTTTTTCATATCTATAAGTAGCTTCAATCGGGAACCTTTTCCCTCCAGAACCTGTTTTTCTTTTTGAATCTGGCCATCCATGGAAGACAGGGATTGCTTTCCTTTTGTGATTCTGTCTTCCAGAGCGGCTTTGCTTGCTTTCTTTTCAGCCAGCATCTTTTGAGTTAACATAATTTTATTATGTATACTTGTCTCCGACTGGAGCAGGGATTTCTCTTCCTCTGTTCTGTCTGAAATCAGTTCTGCTATTTTCTCTAGCCGGTTTCTCAGGCTGCTTTCAATGGTATGATAGCGGGTCAACTGACTTCTGCAATCCGATATACGATTCAGCACATGAATAATGTCGCTTTTGGTTTCCTCAATATGTTTTTGATGCTCGGATATTTCCAGATTAAGTTTGTCCAATTTTTCAGTGAGACTACGGGCTTTTATACCTGCCCCTTCAAGTTCATCACTTTTCTCCCTGATTGTGTTATCCAAGGTTTTCAATTGGGCCTCTGCCAGCTTAATATCCTGCTGTTTTCGTTGTATCTCCTCTGTCAGCCGCGCATTGTCCCGTTCAAAATGATTAATGCGTTCCTGATTCAGGTTTTGTTCACCTTTCAATTTTTCTGATGCGTTCAGTAAATCATAGCGTTCCTTTTTTGCCATATCGGCTTCCTGCTGCAGGACACTAAGGGAATGATACAAACGCTCCTTAACAGATTCCATTGTATTGAGTTTGTCTTTTCGGGATTCAGTTTCCCGCTCCAACTGTGTGATTTGATCCTTAAGTTCGGAAATTCGTTTATTATGTCGATCGTATTGATAAAGAAACTGGTTTATTTCATAGAGTCTGAGTTCCTCCCGGAGCTTAAGATATTGTTTGGCTACTTCAGCCTGCTCTTCCAGCGGCAGCAGCTGCTGCTCCAATTCAGACAGAATGTCTTCCGCCCGCATCAGGTTATCCTGAGTTTTTTCCAGTTTTCTCTGTGCCTCATCCCGTCTGGCCTTGTACTTGACTATACCTGCAGCCTCTTCAAAAATATATCTTCTGTCTTCAGAGCGATGACTCAGGATTTCATCTATTCGTCCTTGTCCGATTATGGAATAGCCTTCCTTTCCGACACCGGTATCCATGAATAACTCCACAATATCCTTCAGTCGGCAGGCACTTCGATTAATCATATACTCGCTCTCTCCGGATCGGAAGACCCTGCGGGTTATCGTCACCTCTGAAAAATCAACAGGCAGGGTGGCGTCGGAGTTGTCCAGAGTCAGAGACACCTCAGCAAAACCCAGGGATTTTCTCACCTGTGTTCCCGAAAAAATAATATCCTCCATCCTGCTGCCGCGCAGGGATTTGGCGCTTTGCTCACCCAATACCCAGCGCACGGCATCGGCAACATTGCTTTTTCCGCTGCCATTGGGTCCGACTATTGCGGTTATGCCCTTGTCAAATTTCATATATACCCTGTCAGCAAAGGATTTGAAACCATATATCTCCAATTTCCTTAACAGCAAATCACACACCTCATTTTACAGACGGCAGAATTTCTCTTCCGTGTTATAAGTCCATGCTCCTCAAAGCAGCATGAGCCGCCTGTTGTTCAGCTTCCTTCTTGCTCTTGCCCTGTCCCTGGCCGATAGGCTTGTCTCCATGGTATACTGCAGCGGTAAACCATTTGTCATGATCAGGACCTGTTTCCCCAACAATCCGATAGGTAATTTCCAGAGACGACCTGCTTTGCAGCAGCTCCTGAAGATCAGTTTTGTAGTCCTTTCGTCCTTTTCCGGCGATTTGTGATTCAATGGCCGGCGTCAGCAGTCTTAAAACAAAACGACCTGCCTGTTGCAAACCGCCGTCCAGGTATATGGCACCAATGATCGATTCCACGGCATCGGCCAGAACGGAAGCCCGATTCCTTCCTCCGATATTTTCCTCTCCCTTGCCCAATCGCATGTATGCTCCCAGATTCAACTTCCTGGCTGCCTGTGCCAGTGAAACCTCGGAAACAACACCTGCCCTCACCTTGCTGAGTTCACCTTCTGACAAATCAGGATAGGTGCGATACAGAAAGTCACTGACAATCAGACTCAAAACAGAATCACCCAGGAACTCCAGCCTTTCGTTGAACTGTGTTTTTTCCTTTGCTTCATTGGCATAGGAACTGTGAGTCAGGGCAGTTTGAAGCAGTTTATTGTCCCGGAAGTCATAATCCAATACTTCCGGCAAAGGCGTCAAACCTGTTAACTTTCCCATATTAAACGGCCACTTCCTTAAAGCGTATATGTACTAGTGTCATTATAAACGGATTTCATCCTTTTATCAATCGAAAATAAAGGACGACTGACCTGCCGGACAGACAAGTCAGCGCCCTTCTCAAATTCCGCCGTCCAAGTACGATGGACGGTACATACCGAATAGTATATTCAGACTGCCTGTTCATAGAATTTTCTGGCTACCAAACAGGCATTCTGTCCTCCAAATCCAAAAGAATTGGACATGACTACTTCAACGTTGGCATGACGTCCCTTATTAGGTACATAATCCAGATCGCATTCAGGATCCGGTGTCTCATAATTAATTGTAGGCGGGATAAATTGTTCTTCGATGGATTTTATCATTATTATAGCCTCCAATCCGCCTGCAGCTCCCAGAAGATGTCCGGTCATGGATTTGGTCGAACTTACAGCCAATTGATCGGCATGAGCTCCAAATACGGACTTTATTGCAGCAGTTTCATATTTATCATTATAAGGTGTGGAAGTACCGTGAGCATTGATATAGTCAACTTCCTCGGCTGCCGTGCCTGCATCAGCCAACGCATCCCTCATAGCCCGTGCTCCCCCTTCGCCTCCGGGAGCCGGGGCAGTAATATGGTATGCATCAGCAGTCAGTCCATAGCCTGAAATCTCAGCAATAATATTCGCACCACGTCTGATTGCATGCTCATAGCTTTCCAGTACCAGGATGCCGGCCCCTTCTCCCATAACAAATCCGTCTCGATTCAGGTCAAAAGGCCTGCAGGCTGATTGAGGATTATCACAGGTGGATAGTGCCCTCATAGCACAAAAGCCTGCCAAAGCCAAAGGGGTAATCGGGGCCTCACTGCCGCCGGTAATCAGCACATCTGCAAAACCACTGCGAACAGCCCTGAAGGCTTCCCCGATAGCATTGGTTGCAGAAGCACAGGCTGTAACAACCGTGGAATTGGGTCCCTTTGCTCCATATGCGATGGAGATTTGACCTGCTGCCATATTTCCAATCATCATGGGTACAAAAAAAGGACTGATCCGGCCGGGGCCTTTGGCGGCCAAAACACCGGCCTGGTTTTGCAGGGTTTCTATGCCCCCAATGCCGGTCCCGAGTATCACCCCGAAACGTTCGGAATTTATTCTTCCCACATTCAATTCAGCCTGACTGACAGCCATTGCAGCAGCTGCCATAGCATATTGGGTATAGCGATCCATTCGCCGGGCTTCCTTTTTATCCATATAATCCTGAGGATCAAAGCCTGCAACTTCTGCAGCAATTTTGGAATCAAATTGTTCGGTGTCAAAACGCGAAATTCTTTTTATTCCACAGCTGCCATTTTTTACATTACTCCAGAATGAATCCACATCATTACCAAGCGGTGTGATGGCTCCCATTCCGGTCACTACTACTCTTCTGTTCATTTGTGCACCTCCTGTTAGTCTGGGAGCAGAATTATGCAGGATATTTAAAATGTTCTACTAAATGTCTATAAAAACGTTCAAATTCTTAACATGATAAAATAAAAATATAAGTGCCTGTTAGTGATAATGTGATCGGATTCCCTTCTATGGGAATCCGATCGGAATGAAAAATTAAGAATGCGATTTGATATATTCCACAACATCGCCTACAGTGGATATCTTTTCTGCCTCTTCATCAGGAATTTCCATATTGAATTCCTCTTCCAGTGCCATAATTAACTCCACGATATCCAAAGAGTCTGCTCCCAAATCATCCACAAAGGAAGATTCCATTTTAATATCGCCTGCCTCTATTCCCAACTGCTCAGCAATTATATCTCTCACCTTTTCAAACACCTGATTCACCTCCTCTCGGCATCATGGTATTCTGCTAATAATATGTAGCACTTAAACATATTATTACATATTCATTCCTCCGTCAACCGGTATGACCTGTCCGGTCAGATAGCCGCTTTCGTCGGATGCCAGGAATGCAGCCAGATTAGCTATATCCTCCGGTTTGCCATACCGCCCCAGTGGAATCATGGACAAAATTGCATCCTTTTGCTTCTCACTCAGGATATTTGTCATATCCGTCTCGATAAAACCCGGCGCAATTACATTGACCAATATATTCCGTTGAGCCAGTTCCCTGGCTATCGACTTGGAAAATCCTACAATACCGGCTTTGGAAGCAGAATAATTAGCCTGCCCTGCATTCCCTGTCATACCGATTACCGAGGATATGTTAATGATTCTTCCCCTGCGCTTTTTCATCATGTATTTGACAGCAGCTTTTGTTGTAAAAAAGACACTGCTTAAATTGGTATTCAGTACCTCCACCCAATCCTCTTCCTTCATTCGGATGAGCAGTGCATCCCTGGTTATGCCGGCATTGTTTATCAGAATGTCAAGGCCGCCTAAGGCATCAATGGCTGTCTCCACCATAGCCTCAGCTTCCTTCTGCCTGGATACGTCTGCCTGTACAGCTACAGCCTGCCGCCCCATTTGCCGTATCATCCTAACAACTTCTTCCGCCAGAACTTTGTTGCTGGAATAGTTAACAGCTATATCCGCTCCGGATTCCGCCAGCTTCAAGGCGCATGCCCTGCCAATTCCCCTAGAAGCACCGGTTATCAGAGCTGTTTTTCCCCTTAGATTCATCTTTACACCTCCAATGCTGCATCTGTCAGCTCCAAAACAGTTTCCAAAGAAGCCATATCTTCCACATTATAAACAGCTGCAGTCTTGTCAATTTTTTTCATAAAACCGGTTAAGGTCCTGCCCGGCCCTACCTCAATAAAGGTATCCACCCCTTGGGAAAGCATATAACGTATGGATTCCTCCCAGCGAACGGGGCTGCTTACCTGCCTGGCCAGCAGACTGCGTATCTCATCCGTGCCTGCAGTGGGTAATGCGGTTACATTGGATATCACAGGAACTTCAGGCGGCTTAATATTGGCTTTTTCTAAAAGCTCAGCCAAAGCCTCGCCTGCTTCTTTAAGCAGAGGCGAGTGAAAGGGCCCGCTTACAGCAAGAGGCACAACCCGCCTTGCTCCAGCCTGCTTTGCTAACTCAGATGCCTTGCCCACAGCCTGAACCTCACCGGTTATCACCAGCTGCCCCGGGCAATTGTAGTTGGCAATTGATACAGTGCCGTACTCTGATGCCTGCTCACAGCAGCTAAGCAGTTTGTCTGCATCCAGACCCAAAATGGCTGTCATGGTACCCTTCCCATTGGGTGCTGCTTCATCCATAAGACGACCTCTTCTTCTAACAAGAGGAACTGCCTCCGTATAGGAGATGGAATTAGCTGATACCAGAGCGCTGTACTCACCCAGGCTGAGCCCCGCAGTCATTACGGGGAAAATGCCTTCGCTTTTCAATAGTTCGCTGATAGCTGTACTCATCATCAGAATGCCTGGCTGAGCATTTTCCGTCCTTTTTAAGTCTTCATCCGTTCCGTTAAAAATGAGATTAACAAACCCTTCACCCAGTATGTCGTCGGTTTCATCATATATTTTTCTTATAAGCTCAAAATTATTGTATAATTCCTTTCCCATACCTGTGTATTGGGCACCTTGTCCGGGAAATACAAAGGCAGTTTTCATAAAGTCCAGCCTTTCTGTCTGATTTGTTCTGCATCACAGGCCTTTTTAGCATTGGATGCCCGGGTCGGGCCGTCTTCAAAGCCTGCCGAGCAGGTATTATCATCTTTTTATGTCCGGCAATAGTCAGTCATCCCCGATTGCTGTAACCGAACTCTGTATGCTTTCCAGAACTTTGTTTTCAAGAAAGAGTTTTCCCTGGCGTATGGCGTTCTTTACAGCAGTTGCATTGGAACTGCCATGGGCTTTGATAATACCTCCCTTTATGCCCAGCAATGGAGCTCCTCCGACTTCTGCATAATCCATTGTCTTTTTAAATTGTCTCAGACCGGGCTTGAGCATCAGAGCCGCCAGCTTGCTTATAGTATTTTTCATCATTAACTCTTTCAGCATGCCAAACAGGCTCAGCGCCAAACCTTCCGTGTATTTCAGCACAATATTTCCGGTAAAGCCGTCGCAGACCAGAATATCCACAACTCCCTCAGGTACATCTCTTGCTTCCACATTTCCGATAAAGTTCAAATTTTCTGCTTTCTTCATCATTTGATGTGCGGATTTGTACAATTCACTGCCCTTGGTCTCTTCAGTACCAATATTAAGAAGACCTACAGTCGGATTCTTTCTGCTAAGGACCTTTTCCATATAAATCTTGCCCATAATGGCAAATTGCAGCAGATTTTCAGGCTTGCATTCAGTATTGGCTCCCATATCCAGAAGAAGGGTTCCGTTTTTGCGATTAGGAAGCAGTGAGGTCAGGGCAGGGCGATCTATACCCTTAATACGGCCTACCTTCAACAACCCGCCTGCCAGCAAGGCACCGGTGCTTCCTGCTGAGATCAGGACGCTGTTGGAATCTTCACGGATCATTTCCATGGCTCTTACCATTGAACTGTCCTTTTTCCTTCTTATGGCAGCTACCGGGCTTTCTTCCATGGTAATTAGCTGGGAGGCATGGACAATAGTAAAGGAATCCATTGGTGCCTTCAGGTTCCTCAGTTCCTGCTCCAGCCTTTGACTGTCGCCTGTCAGAGTAATGTGTATTCCATATTCCTTTACGGCTTCCAGACTGCCTTTAACAATTTCACCAGGCGCGTGATCCCCTCCCATGCCGTCAACAATAATTCTCATGATTTCTCCTCCCTGTCCTCTCCTAAGCTCACCAGTATAAATTTTCCCCTAAAAGCTTCCTGATGCCTAACCTTGGTAAAGACCCATACAAAGTACTTGTTGCCTCTCGTACGAACCACCTGTGCCTTAGCCACCAGTTTGTCTCCGGCAAAAATTGGTGTCTTGTATTTGATATTGGCTACCCCGGTCAGCGCAACTTTTGCATCAATTACGGCTATGGCCAGAGATTCAGCCTGAGCAAAGATATAGTGGCCTCGTACTATCTGTGTCCGTTCAAAGACCATTTCCTCAGTGGTCTGCAAAATAGAGATTCCGCTGGCACCCAGCTCAAGATCTACAATTTCACCTATAACTTCCCTGGCATCAATTGTCCTGAGCTTGTTCTGATTCTCTGAAGCTACAGAGCGGATACGCTCACGCAGTTCAGGAATGCCCAGCTCCAGCCGATCCAGACGTATGGTTTGTATGCTGACATTAAAGGCTTCACTGAGTTCCTCGTCGGTAATGAATGGATCCTCCCTCAGGACTTCAACCAATGCATTCTGCCTTTCCTTTTTCGGCATGGTGTTTCTTGCCATTTTTTCACCTCAGACAAAATATTGCAGTATCGTACTATCTGTTATTAGTACCAGATGTTAGAACTAGTATAAAGGAGTTTGTTCGGTTTTGCAATACCTATTATGTGCTTTCATAAAAAAAGACTGACTAAAAGCAGAAAAGGACATCTCCTTAAGAGATGCCCCTCTGGCTGCAAAATTATTCTGCTACATCAATTACCTGTTTTTTATCATAATATCCGCATTTTTTGCATACGCGATGACTAAGCTTTGACTCTCCGCATTGCGGGCAATCCACAACGCCGGGAAGGCTCAGCTTCCAATTCGCTCTTCTTCTGTCTCTTCTTCCTTTGGATGTTTTTTTCTTGGGTACTGCCATTTTCTACACCTCCTTGCTCTCGGCGGAAAAGTAATCCTTCAGCACCTGCAATCGCTGGTCGAGTGCAAGGCTTTGATCACTCTCTTCCGAACCGGCGCATTGACAGGTTTCACGATTCAAATTAACTCCACATTCCGGACACAGCCCTTTGCAAGGATCTTTGCATCGTCTTCGGATGGGTATCTCCAGAAGCAAAAACTCCCAGACCATATCCGAAATGTCTACTTCGACTCCCTCGAATACAAAATCATCCGGTTCTGTGTTATTTGATGGTCCTACCAGCCTTGCCTTTACGGTAAAATCAAGATTCTTCTCAAAGCTCTCCAAACAGGAACCGCATTGAAGAATGATCTTTCCCCGGATGTCCGCATTCAGAATCAGGGCTCCGCCGCTGTTGGTCAGAGTCCCTGTTATGGACAGAGGTTCTTTAAACCGCAGAGGCTCACCCTGCCAGGTTATATTCCCAAGGTTCAGGCTGTTTTGAATGCTTAAGACGGAGCCTGCTTCCTGCAGGATATCCGATACATTGACAATCAAGAACCTCACCTCGTAACTCCGATTTCTAATTATAGTTTTCACTCAGGGATTTGTCAAGCCGATTATCTCCATTGTATCACGGGCAATCATCAGCTCTTCATTTGTTGGAATTACCATAACTACACCGCTGGAGTCGTCTGTGGTAATAATACCCTCTTTCTTTGCTGTAGGAATGCTTTCATTCTTTTCATCATCAATTTTAAAACCTAAGAACTTCAGATTGGAACAGGATGCCTTCCGGATGGCGGGAGTGTTTTCTCCGATTCCTGCAGTGAAAACTATGCAGTCCACACCGCCCATTGCAACCGCATATGAACCGATAAACTTCTCAACCTGGTAAGTGAAAACATCCAGGGCAATTCTTGCTCTTTCCACTCCATCTTCCGACGCTTTGGCCAAATCGCGGAAATCACTGCTGATACCTGACAACCCAAGTACGCCTGACCGTTTGTTCAGGGTCTCATTCACCTCTCCACTGGTCAGATGCTCCTTTTCCATCATGTAGCTAATGATGGCAGGATCGATGTTGCCTGACCTTGTGCCCATGGGAAGCCCTTCCAGGGGAGTAAAGCCCATACTTGTATCGACGGATTTTCCATTAAGCACAGCAGTAATACTGGAGCCGTTGCCCAAATGGCAGGTAATAATTTTCAGTGATTCTATTGGTTTGTTCAGCAGCTGAGCGGCTCGCAATGCCACATATTTATGGGAAGTTCCATGAAAGCCGTAACGGCGTACCCCGTGTTTTTCATAAGCCTGATAGGGAACCGCATACAAAAATGCCTTCTTAGGCATGGTCTGATGGAAGGCTGTATCAAAAACAGCTGTCATGGGCGTATCCGGCATTATGCTCCGGCAAGCCTCAATCCCCATTATATTGGCCGGATTATGCAGAGGCGCCAGCTCAATGTTCTTTTGAATGGCCTGCATAACCTGATTGTCAATGAGAACCGATTGAGAGAACGCTTCTCCCCCGTGAACCACACGATGACCGACTGCCTTTATTTCGCTCATGTCCCTGATAACCCCGTACTCAGGATGCACAAGCGACTCAATCACCAGCTTTATCGCGTCCTTATGATCCCGCAGTTCTGCCTGAAGCTCAATACTGTCTATACCTGTTGCAGTATGTTTCAGACAGGAGTTATTAATTCCAATCCGCTCGGCATTCCCCTTGGCCAAGACACTTTCATCTTCCATATTGATCAGCTGATATTTCAGAGAGGAGCTCCCTGCATTGATTACCAACACTTTCATACGAAAAACCTCCTACAATTCTGACTGAAGAACAGTTACTGCAACGGCATTCACTACATCCATTGCATTACAGCCTCTGGATAAATCATTAACAGGCTTGGCCAATCCCTGGCAAATAGGGCCGACTGCTTCAGCACCAGCCAGACGCTGGGTCAGTTTGTAAGCAATGTTACCTGAATCCAAATCAGGAAAAACCAACACGTTGGCTTTGCCTGCAACCTTACTGCCTGGTGCCTTGCTTCTGGCAACTGATTCAACCAGGGCTGCATCTCCCTGCAATTCTCCGTCTATCAGAAAATGCGGTGCCATTTTCTGTGCAATACGAACAGCTTCCCTGACCTTGTCAATTCTGGGATGCTCTGCACTTCCCTTAGTGGAGAATGACAGCAATGCAACAACCGGTTCGTATCCGACAACCTGTTTCATGGTCTGAGCAGTGGAAACCGCTATCGCTCCCAGCTGTTCCGCATCGGGATCAGGATTGACACCGCAATCTCCATATACGAATACACCATTGGCACCAAATCTTGTATCCGGCATTTCAATAATAAAGCAACTGGATACTACAGGTATGCCCGGTGCTGTTTTGATAATCTGAAGCGCAGGTCTAAGCACATCACTGGTAGAGTTAACTGCACCTGCAGTCATCCCGTCTGCATCACCCATTTTCACCATCATAACCCCGAAATAGAGGGGATCCTTCAGTATTTCAACAGCTTTCTCCACTGTCATGCCCTTATTCTTTCTCAGCTCTGTGAACTCATTAACGTAAGACTCCATTTTATCTGATTGAAGATGATCCAGCACCTCTACTCCGGTCAGATCCCAGCCGTTGGCTTCTGCCTTTTTTGCTGTTTCCTCAGGATTGCCAAGCAGAATAATTCTGGCTATTCTCTCCTTGTTTGCTATAGCAGCTGCTTCCACTATGCGATCATCACTTCCCTCGGGAAGGACTATGGTTTTATTCAGCTTCGCTGCTCTATTGCGTATTTCTCCTAATACACTCATTAATATAACTCCTTTCCTGCATCAGTTTGTACGTATTCTATCAATCTATTATAACTGTTTGGATTGATAATAGCAAACAGCTAATACATATAATTCTACATTAATCGGCAAAATCCTCCAAAAGAAAGCCGGCGGGTAAACTTAGATAATGCTTGTCTCATAATCATAATATGAGTACAATATTAACAGTTGTTTACTGCGTTCAGCATGGTTATCGTCTGACAATATTGTACCTTTAATGGAAAACTACTATCCCAAAGGAGAAAAGCATGAGAGTACTGGGAATTATAGCAGAGTACAACCCCTTTCATTTCGGGCATCTTTACCATTTGAGAAAATCAAAGGAGCTAATAAAGGCAGATTATGCTGTCGCTGTAATGTCCGGTCAGTTTACCCAAAGGGGAGAAGCTGCCATCGCCGACAAATGGATCAGGGCGGAGACTGCCGTTCGCTGCGGTGTGGATCTGGTGCTGGAGCTTCCCTTTGTCTATGCCGTTCAGACTGCCGAGCTGTTTGCTTATGGAGGCATTCAGGCACTTAATAATACCGGTTTAACCACCCATGTAAGTTTTGGGAGTGAAACAGGAGACTTGGAACCTCTCCAGCGGATTGCAGCTATTTTGCTCGCAGAGCCAGAAGAATATAGAATGCTTTTAAAAAGTTATCTGGCAAAGGGTTTTTCATATCCGGCAGCCCGATACCATGGAATTATGGACTATTCTAAAACCTCATCCGAAAAACTGCCCGATGAGGTTCTAAAGAAAGCCCTCTCCGGAAGCAACTCCATTCTGGGCATTGAATATCTGAAAGCATTGAAG
>DUOA01000126.1 GCA_012839095.1 Clostridiales bacterium | reverse complement strand
GGGACAGAAAACCGGTAAAATTTCCACTGGCACCTGAATCGGCAGATGATTTTGACGGAAGACTTCTATAATATGCCTTTATTCTTATAGGAGGAAAAGCCTGTGAGCATTCTTATAAACAAAGCTGAAGAAAAGTTACTGAGGGATTTGGCCGGGCAGGCAGCCCATTATGCGGCACTTCCTGTTCAGGCTCAGAAAATGGAGCTGTGGAAGGCCAGCAACAGCCTCAGACCCAAAAGGGCTATGGTGCTTTCAAACCCGCAGAACGGCTGGGATGAGCTGGTTCCGGAAGAATCCGTCATATGCAGGGATCCCTTCCTGCGTGATCTGGAGAGGTTCCTGCGCATGCAAATATTCCGTTATGAGTACATAAAAGATGATTTTCCCATACTTCCAAAGGTTGATATTGACACCGTAATTCATCACAGCGGTTACGGGATTGAAAACAAGGTTATCAGCCCCGATCAGAAGGGCGGAGCATATCACATAGAACCTTCCATAAAAACCTATGCTGATTTTGAAAAGCTGAAGCCTGCTGTTATTGAGATCGACCGGGCGGCTACTGAAGAAAGGCTGGAGTTTGCCGGAAATCTCCTGGGGGACATACTGGAGGTCAGGGAGCGGGGTGTATCCAGCTTCAGATGCGGCCTTACCAGGATCCTCATACATATGAGAGGCCTGGATCAGATGATGTATGATGTATATGACAATCCCGAATTTTTTCATGAAATGATGTCATTTCTAAGGGACGAGATGATCCGGGAATTTAAGCTGTATGAGAAGGAAAATGTTCTGTCGCTTAACAATGGGCCGGATAACTGGAACGGTTCAGGCGGTCTGGCATATATCGATGATTTACCGGCAGAGGACTTTAGTGGAAGAGTCAGGCTCAAGGATTTGATAGCATGGGGCGAGAGCCAGGAAACAGTAGGTTTCAGTCCGGATCAGTTCAATGAGTTTGTTCTGCAGTATCAGCTGCCCATCCTTAATATGTTCGGACTGACGGATTATGGCTGCTGTGAGGGCCTGGACAGAAAGCTTGATTTAATAATTGAAAATATTCCCAGGCTCAGATGGGTATCGGTATCACCCTGGTGTGAGCGCAGGGTAGCTGCAGATAAGCTTAAAAACAACTATGTTTATGTATACAAACCGATTCCTACTCCGATTACAAGCGGCGTACCGGACTATGAATATGCTGAGTCCCTTATCAGGGAGACATTGGAAATAGCAGAAGGCTGCAGCGTCCAGATTGTGCTGAAGGATACATCCACCTTCTGCAATGAACCCGAGCGGCTGACCATATGGTCTGAAATGGCTGTAAGAGTCGCAGAGGAAATGGCCTGACAGTAATCGGATGGCTTAAGTATAGAGAATTCTCTGTATATACATATAGAACAGGGGGATTTACATGGCTATAGCAAATAAAATCAAGATCTCATTCATAGGAGCAGGAAGTACATCTTTCTGCCCTCTGACAATCAGGGATATCCTGCTCAGCGACAAGCTGAATCAACTGGAGCTGGAACTGTGTCTCATGGACATCAGCGAAGAGAATATGGCCTTCAATAAAAGGTATGCCCAGAGAACTGCAGAGATTCTGGGCAGGAAGGCAGTCATCACCGCTACCACTTCACTTGAGAGAGCTCTGGAAGGCGCCGATTTTGTCATCACTGCCATTGATGTCAGGCGCAGCTATTACTGGTCAATGGATTTTCACGTTCCGAGAAAATACGGTTCCAAACAGATATTCGGTGAGAACGGCGGCCCCGGCGGCATGTTCCATACCCTGAGAAACATGGGACCGATGATTGAAATAGCCAAAACCATGGAGCGCCTCTGCCCGGAAGCCCTGATGATCAATTATTCCAATCCCGAGGCAAAGCTGGTTGAGGCGGTATCCAGGCTGACAAATATCAGGGTTGTCGGACTGTGCCATGGCATAGGTATGGGAATACATCAGCTCTCAATGTTTCTGGAAATTCCGGAGGATGAAATTCTGGTTAAGGGATGCGGCCTGAATCATTTTGGCTGGTTCCAGAGGATAGAACATAAACACACAGGGGAAGATCTCTACCCCCTGCTCAGAGAGAAGGAAGGGAAGGCCAACATTCTGGCCCTGTGGGATGAGCTTGCACTTTTAAGGACTGCATTCAGGATTTACGGACTGTATCCCTATCCAGGCTCCAATCATATAGGAGAATATTTAAGCTGGGCTGAGGATTTTCTTGCCGGCAGGCTGGTGCAGTTCTACTACGATCCTTTGCTGGAAGATCCCTGGGAGACAGGCAATATTCCTGAATTCGTATACTCCCTCTCCTCGGGCAGCAGTCCCATTATGGAACCGCTTTTCCCTGCACCGGAACCTGAAGGAACTCCTTCATGGAGGGACAGGATGATGAATGAAAGGGCTGAAGACCTGAAACCCTCAAATGAAGTTGCCATTCCAATAATTGAAGCTCTTACCTTTGACATTAAGACCTCTCTGAATGCTGTAAATATGCAGAACAAGGGAAAGATACCCGGGCTGGATGATGATATGGTTGTGGAGCTTCCGGCCTATGCTGACGGAAGGGGAATTCATACTGAAAAAATGGATCCGCTGCCTGACGCCATAACGGAGATGATAAGGGTACAGGGCACAATCCATAAACTGCTGATAGAAGCCTATGTTGAGAAATCAAGAAAAAAGCTCCTGCAGGCACTTCTGCTGGATCCTAACGGTACAAGCTATAAGAATACCGTTGAAATGATCAATGAAATGTGTGAGCGGCAAAAGGATGCCCTGCCGGAAATGCACTGGTGAATCCCTGCTGCTTACACCATGTCCAATTAATAATGCGGAGTGATTCATATGAGCTTTAAGATATGTACCATTGGATGCGGCAGCATGGCTTCATCGGGCCACGGCCCTTCATATAAAAGGTATGCTGCCCTTCACAAGGATACGGTCCTTGCAGCCTGCTGCGATCTGGATGAGGAAAAGGCTTCGGCTTTCAGAAGCAAATTTGGCTTCCAAAGGCATTATAGGGATTTTGAGCTGATGCTTGATACTGAAAAACCGGATGCGGTTTGCCTGGTGGTGCCCGAACATTTAACTGCTCCCTTGTCCGTCAGGATACTGGAGAATGGCTATCCGCTGTTGATGGAAAAGCCGCCCGGCCTTGAGCCTGCCGATACAGAAAGAATGATCCAGGCTGCTGAAAAGCACAACACGCCAAATCAGGTGGCTTTTAACAGACGATATATGCCCATGGTAAGCAAACTGAAAGAGATGACAGCAGGGGAAAAGATTCATAATCTGCGTTATGATTTTTACCGGACAGGCAGATTTGATGATGATTTTGCCGCCACAGCCATTCATGGAATTGACACGGTAAGGCACCTGGCCGGCTCGGATTATTCCTGTATCAGGTTTGACTACCAGCCCCTTCCGGAATTTGGACCGAATGTTGCCAATATAATGATGCATTGCAGATTTGAATCGGGAGCGGAGGCTCAGCTGAACTTCAGTCCCGTTTCCGGGGTTATTGTGGAAAGAGCTGTTATCAACTCCTATGACAATACCTGGTTTATGAATCTGCCGGCCTGGAATGCCGCTGACTTTCCCGGAAGGCTGGTACACTACCATAGGGGCAGTCTGGCTGCAGATGTGTCCGGAGATGAGTTATCTGAGTCCGACATGTATTTAACCAATGGCTTTTATCATGAGAATGAAAGCTTTTTCGAGGATATAAGAGCCGGTAGAAGGCCTGCCGGGGATCTGAAATCCGCACTGCAGTCAGTTGAGATTTCAGACTGTATTAGGAAGAGGATAAGCGAATACAGAAAATGACACTGTGAGGGAGACCCAATATGCAAGATACAGGCAGACAATCAGAAGTTTTGCATACAGAGTGGCCGATGTTCAGGCATGACCTGAAACTGACAGGCAGGAGCAGGGGAAAGGGAAAAATCAAGGTTCCCTCTGTCATAGGCCGGGCCCGGTACGCATCCGGCGGCACTGTCAGGATCTGGATAGAGGATATCAATGCTGACGGAGAAGAGGAATATGTCTTTTCCGAGGGCGGCCGTATAAAGGTAAGGGACTCAAAGGGCAGAATTTTGTGGATGAGCGATATATGCAACCCGGTCATCACAGGCTTTCATGATCTGGAAGGCACAGGCAGGGAAAAGTGCATTGCAGCTGTCACAAATCTGCGGACTCTTACCGTGTTTTCGGGCTTGTCCGGTGAAGTATACTGGCAGCATACCTTCAAAGAGAAAACTGTGATACTTTCGCATAACAATATGAAAATAGGAAGAATAGTCCCTTCTTTGGCAGGAAGGCAGATAACTGTTTGGTCTGAAGGCGATAATTACGGATACCTTTTTGCCTTTGACAAGGGTGTGAGGAATGGATATGCCCTGTGGAAAACAGAAGGGATAGGCATAGGCGATCGCACCAGGTACAGGCCCAATGTCCTGGTGGGGGATCTTATGGGCGATGGACAAAACAGCATAATTGTAATACAGCATTCCTTCATCTGGGTTATAGACTCGGCAACCGGTCATAAGAAGTATGCAGTTGAAGGCCCAAACATGAGAAATTATGGATATGCAGGTCTTTTTGATGCAGACAATGACGGCAAGCCTGAGCTGGTACTGGTCAACGATGCCGTCCAGCTGCATTTGTCGGTCATAAAGCCTGCAGGGGATAAACTGGAATACGTGTGGGACAGATACATAGGCTATGGGGAGCATGTAATGAAGACCCCTCCTATGCCTGTGTGCGATATTGACGGTGATGGAAATCCTGAGATAGCATACAGCGTCGGTGATGTGGCGGCCAACGAATGGAAGGTGGAAATCCTTGATTGCAGGACCGGCAGGTTAAAGACGGAAATTCAAAATGCCAGGCTCCTGGACTGTGGTGATATTGACGGCGATGGCGCCTTTGAAATGCTGCTGGAAAGGACAGCGGATTCCAAAATAGAAATCTGCAGGATCACGGAAAATCGGCCGGTGACTCTGTTTTCAACGAGCAGAAGGATACTGCCCTTTACAGGCGGTTACAGGCCCCTGCACCTAAGCCACATTGCCATTGACAGGGCAGTTGAATACCTGTGGGATGCAGACGGCGACGGGAGCCTGGAACTATCCGTCTTTGAGGATAATGGCATAGCTGCATATGGATGGAAGGGAACAGATCAATTAGTTAAAAAGGAAACACTGACAATAGATGACAACCTGCAAATCATGGAGTCAGTAACCGGAATTAACAAAGCCGGTGCCGGCCTCCTCTGTCAAAGCAAAGGCAGCGGAAGCAAGGATGCAGAAGAGTTCCTGTTATATTCGTTTTCCGGCAGGCAAATGGCTTGCTTCAAAGACTGTATGCCTGACGTGCAGACCCAAATCCCTATAGTAACGGATATTGACAAGGATGGGATTAATGAAATAATTCTGGGCGGCTCTGTATACAGGGCAGATATACGAATGACGGACTCAGAGTTGTCTGTCAGAAGAGAATGGTCCATAGAAGGCAGCGGGGAAAAGGAAAACGTATTTTTTGACTCTGCTGCAGGCCCCGGATTCTTAGGTGCCTGGGATTTTGACGGAGACGGTTTTAAGGAACTGCTTTTTGGAAATACCAATGCAGAACTTCTGCTGACCGACCATAAGGGGAAGATCATATGGAGGAAAATGCTGAAGGGTGATTTTAAAGGCGGCAAAGTTATAAGCTGTACTCACGGCAGATTTGTCACTGAAGACAAATATGACATCTATGTTAATGCTGCTTCTACAGCGGTGTATATTAATGAAAGCATGGTATTGGATTCCGCCACGGGAGAAGTGGTATGGAGGAGAAGCGACGGTCATGACAGCGGTATGGGTCCGGTTGACGGCTATGCATCGGTACTGCCTTTGGAAGATGACGGCCTGGATGATTTGCTCTTCTTAAGCGGTGATGTGACGGCAGGGGTGGACGGCAGAACCGGTAGGAACTTAGCTGATATGGAAATGCTCAGCGATATCCTTGGAACCAGATGGGTGGGTTCTGGTCATTTTGCTTTGGCAGATGTTGACGGGGACGGTAAAGAGGAGATCTATCTGTCCGGCATATGGGGGCTGAACGGCGGAGTGCTGAAGCGGGACGGAGAGAAGTGGATACCGGTTTGGTTTGATTACTATGGCAATGAGACTCCAATAGGCACACCGCCCCGTTACAGCCATCAGGGTCTGGCTTTCATAGACGGAAGAGTCCTGGCTGCAGGCCCGAGAAACGATTATAAATACGGGTGTGTGGATGCAAAAACCGGTGAACTGCTCTGGACTTATGATATCGGAGACTGCATAGCCGGGGAGACCTGTACAGGAGATATTGACGGCGACGGATATGATGAGTTCGTCTTCGGCTGCAATGATGGTTATGTTTACTCCCTAAAGCATGACGGAACCCTGCATTTCAGAATCTTTACAGGCTCGCCGCCGGGCAGTCCCATTCTTGCTGACATAGACGGCGACGGATTTTTAGAGATCCTGGTTACCACAATGGAAGGAAATCTGCTTATTATTGCATAATTCCAGGTTTGTTTCAAAGTATATGCTGAATTGACAGTATATCCAAATTATTTATACCTTTTGCTGAATTACATGGATGTATCTGTGATATGAAACAAATATCATTACAGTTGTAAGGTATCAATATCATACACAGAGAAAGGAGTTTCACATCATGGAGAAAAAGTTTACTTATTCTGTATTCACGAAGCCGTGGAAAACTCAATCCGTCGATGACCTTGGGAAATTTGTCAGTGATCTTGGATTTGACGGAATTGAGTTTCCATTAAGGGAGGGTTATCAGCTGGAGCCTGATAATGCGGAAAAAGGACTGTCTGAGCTTGTAAAGAAATTTGGTGCATACGGCATCAAAATAACAAGCGTAGCCAGCTCTACCGATGAAAAGGTGTTTGCCGGATGCGCGGCAGCAGGTATCCCCGTTATCCGCATAATGGTGTCCATTGATCCTGAGGCAGGCTATATGGCATCCGAGGCCAAAGCCAAAAAGCATCTGGAAAGCATTGTCCCTCTGTGTGAGAAATACGGAGTCAAGGTGGGAATACAGCACCACTATGGATGGGATGTACAAAGCGCCATGGGGCTGTTGCATCTGATTGAGGATTTTGATCCCAAATATATCGGAGCCATATGGGATGCTGCACACAGCGGCCTGGCCGGGGAAGAACCGGAGATGGGACTGGACATTGTATGGTCTCACCTCTGCATGGTAAATCTCAAAAATGCCTTTTACAGGCGGTCGAACGGACCTGAAGCTGCAGAGGCTGAATGGGAGAGATATTTTACCACCGGTCAGCATGGGTTGGGTTCCTGGTCCCGCATTGCCAAATACCTTAAGAAAAGGAATTACAACGGGGTCCTGTGCCTGACGGCTGAGTATTCAGATGAAGAGCTGGTAAATGAGTATATTGCCAAAGATATCGCATATGCCAAATCATTGTTTGAATAGTATGCCTGACCGGCATGACGGATGTATCGCCTGAAAAACTGAAATAACAGAATTATGTAATACGAAGGAGGCAAAGACATGGCCGAAAACAGAAAGTTCAGAGTCGCCATGATAGGAGCAGGCGGCAGAGCCAACAGTGTAATATATCCTTCCCTGGCTGATCTTGAGGATGTAGAATTCGTTGGCATCTGTGATATAGACAAGGAAAGGCTAAATGAAACCGCGGATAAGTACGGAATTGAAAAGCGGTACGGAGATACGGTGTACGACTATCAGAGAATGATCAGGGAAACCAGGCCCGATGCAGTGTTCGCCATCGGCCAGCCCCATCTCTTTTATGATATATGGATGTGGTGTCTGAATCAGGGCCTTAACCTGTTTGTTGAAAAACCTCTGGCCCTTACTATTCATCAGGCCAGATCCCTTGCTTATGCGGCAGAGCAGAACAACTGTGTCACACAGGTAAGCTTCCAGAGAAGAATGACTCCCATGGTTATGAAACTGCGGGATGAGTGTCTGAAACGGGGTCCGATCACCCATGCAGTCTGCAAATTCTACAAGTGTGCCGCTTCTCCCAATCTGGAAGCCCGGGATCATATGATGGACGACACGGTTCACGCCATCGATACTCTGCGCTGGATATGCGGCGGCGAAGTGGTGAAGGTAGAGAGTCATGTAAAGCGGGTCCTTGTTCCCAACATCAACTTTATTTCATCCACACTCCATTTTGATAATGGATCCTCCGGATATCTTATAAACAGCTGGTCCAGCGGCCGGAGAATTTTCTCGGTTGAAATTCATGCACCCAATATTTGTGCTGAAGCCGAGCATGAGCAAAAAGGTTATCTTTATGCTGACGGTGATACCAAGGGAATAGAGTTCGACACCGCTGAAGCTGCAGGCAGCGATCAGTTCCATGTATATACCGGGGTAAGAAATCTGTGCCGCGAGTTTGTAGACTGCTGCAAGGCCGGAACTAAGCCCTCGTGCAATTTTTCCGATGCAGTAAAAACCATGGAGGTAGCCGAGACTATTCTGGCACAGGCGCTCTTGGAGGGCAGATAAGCATAAAGTCGGGGAGTGATTACCATGCAGAAAAGAAGACTGGGAAAATCAGATATATTTGTAAGCCCCATAGGAATGGGCTGCTGGGCATACGGCGGCGGAGAGTACTGGGGGAAGCAAAATCAGGATGATGTGAACAGAGTAGTCAGCCTGGCGCTGGATATGGGTATCAACCTTTTTGATACAGCTGAAATGTACAATAATGGAGCCAGTGAAATTTCATTGGGCCAGGCTCTCAGGGGCAGAAGGGAAGAAGCGGTAATATGCTCAAAGGTCAGCCCCTCCAATGCATATGAAGGTGAATTGCAGAAGCATTGTGAAGCAAGCCTGAAGAGGCTTAATACAGATTATATTGATGTCTACATGCTGCATTGGCCTCTGGACCCCATATCCATAAAGCATTTTACGGACGATCCCAAAAAGATATCAGAGCCTCCTGCTGTGCAGGAGGCCTTTGGGGCACTGCTTGATCTTAAGAAGCAGGGGAAGATACGGGAAATCGGCATCAGCAACTTCGGTCATGAACAGATGAAGGAAGTACTGGACACAGGTGCTGAGCCTGTTATGAATGAAATGACCTACAATATTCTATCAAGAGCAATCGAAAAAGAAGTACTGCCCTATTGCATAGAGAAGGATATTTCCATTGTAGGTTCGATGGCTCTGCAGCAGGGGCTCCTGGCAGGCATCTATCAGAAACCGGAGGATGTTCCTCCTCACCAGGCACATTCCAGGCATTTCAGACATGAACGGGGAAAGGGGACTTCCAGGCACGGAGAAGCGGGTGCCGAAACTGAAGTTTTTGAAGTTGTACAAAGGCTCAGGGAGATTGCAGATGGCATGGGAATTCACATTGCACAGCTGTCCATAGCTTGGGTCCTGGCCAAGACCGGGATTGCATGCACCCTGGTGGGTTCAAGAAATGAGAAGGAGCTGCTGTCAAATATTAAGGCAGCGGAATTAAATCTGACTACGGAGCTGGTCAGGGAAATTGACCGCCTGAGCGAGCCTGTACTTGAAAAGCTGGGACATAATCCGGATTACTACGAGAATCCGAAAAACAGCAGAATTCGATGATGCAGGAAAGATCCAAATGGAGGAATCAATGAATATGCACGAGTCAATACCGATAGGCATCATTGGCACCGGTTCAATCGCCAATAACATACATCTTCCCGGTCTGGCTGAAATGGAGCATGTAAGTATTGAGGCAGTCTGCGACATGGTGGAGGAGAGAGCAGAGGAAACTGCCCGGAAATACAAGGTTTCAAGATGGTATTCCAATTACCGGCAGATGCTGGCTGAAGAAAAACTAAGGGCAGTTTTGGTGCTGGTGCAGCCTGATCAGGCTTTCCGCATTATCCTGGACTGCCTGGAGCAGGGACTGGATATCTTTGTGGAAAAGCCTGCCGGCATAACTGCATACCAGACCAAAACCCTGGCAAAAAAGGCAAGGGAAAAAGGCTGTATAGTACAGGTGGGTTATAACAGGCGCTATATTCCCCTTGTACAGGAAGTTGTCAGGATTATGAGGGAAACGACAACTATTACACAGGTAGAGGGATGCTTTTTCAAGAACTCATCGGCTGAGTTTTATGACGGATGTGCCAGTGCCCACGAATGTGATGTGGTTCATGCCATTGACCTGGTAAGGTGGATAGCCGGAGGCAGCCCGAAGGCTGCTGCCACCCTGATTGGACAGTACAACAGTCCTGTTCCCAACAGTTGGAACTCCATCATAAAATTCGACAACGATGTTACCGGCATAATAAAATCCAACTACCAAACCGGGGGCAGGGTGCATTCCTTTGAAATACACGGCTATACAGCCAGTGCTTACATAAACCTGGGCTTTGCAGTGCCTGACTGCGATGCCAGAATCATTTTCCATATGGGGAAACAGTCTTATTCCGCGGCTTCAGCGGGCACCGGATCTGATGAAGTGGTATACTATGACGGTAAAAAAATGGCCGGAAGCGAAGAGTATCATAAATACTACGGCTATTATAATGAAGTCCGGCAGTTTATCAATTGTGTACGCACCCGTGAGGATCCGGAAACTAATCTGTATGATTCCGTTCATACCATGGAACTGGTTGAGATGCTGGCAAACAGTGTTATTTAGCAGTACAGAATTACGGCATGATCCGGGCTGAGAAATGATATCACAAACTAAACGCACAAAGAAACATTATGTAAATGCCATTTTAAAACATTAATAAAGGTATCAGTGAAGGGGTGTACACATGAAAGAAATTCGAGC
The DNA here is from genome assembly GCA_012839095.1 of Clostridiales bacterium. Taxonomy (GTDB): domain Bacteria; phylum Bacillota; class Clostridia; order Caldicoprobacterales; family DTU083; genus DUOA01. The sequence continues at coordinate 19,302 of DUOA01000126.1, read as the reverse complement.
CGGCATAATCGGACTGGGTGATATCGCTGCAGGCCATATAAATGATATGAAGCGCAGCGGAAAAATAATACCCTATGCCTTATGCGACGTAAACAGGGAAGCTCTTTACAGGGCAGGACAAAAATACGGTATACCGCAGGAAAGATGTTACACAGACTACAAGGCACTGCTGGTGAGGGATGACATCGATATGGTGTCCATCTGCACGCCGAATATCACCCATTATGAGATAGCGATGGAGGCTGTCAGTAAGGGAAAGGCTTATGCCCTGGAGAAACCGGCAGCTATGACTCTCGAAGAAGCAAGGAAGCTTAAGGAAGCTACATTGGCCGCCGGCGTTGCCAATACTGTATGTTTCTCATACCGTTACCGGCCGGCTGTTTACAAAGCCAAAAGTATAATGGAATCAGGCATGCTCGGCAGAATCTATCATGTGTATGCCCAGTATATTGAGGGAAAAGAAGATAATGAGAACATACCGCTCCTATGGCGTTACCGGAAGGAGCTGGCCGGCAGCGGAAGCCTTGGTGATCTTGGTTCCCATATTCTTGACATGGTATGCTATCTTCTTGAAGGCGGCTTTGAAAAGGTAACCGGTTGCTCAGGAATACTGATACCCAGGCGGCAGAAGCTGGATGGCAGCGGCATGGGGGAGGTAACAACAGAGGACTATTTTCATGCCCTGGCCATGCTGGATGAGGGCATAAGCGCCACCTTTGCCTTTTCCAAGTTTGCCTGGGGGCGCAGAAATGCCCACAGGGTGGAAATTTACGGAAGTAAGGGAGGCATGATTTATACCCTGGAGAAGGGCGTTGATTCCCTGAAGCTGTGTCTGGGAGAGGAGCAGAACATAGCCGGGCTCTGGACTGAAGTCGATCTGGATCGCAATGTCGCCGGTCAGATGGACTGCTTTGGTGAAATACTTCAGGGAGGCAGCAATGCAACCCCTGCAACCATTGAAGACGGCTGTTATGTACAAGCCGTAATGGAAGCTATGATAAGTGCCGACTCCAGCCAATGCTGGAAGGATGTTGCTGAATTTACTGATTAATAATACGGGGGATGATTAAATGAAACTTGGACTGTATACTGACTCTCTTGGCGGATACTCATTCGAGGAAATGCTGGACATTGCAGCCTCCCTGAAACTTGAATGTCTTGAAATAGCTGCGGGCAACTGGTCCGGAGCGCCTCATCTGAACCTGAATGAAATGCTTGAAAGCTCCGATGCACGCAGTGCCTATATGGAGTCCATCGAGAAACGGGGTCTTAAGCTTACAGCACTTAACTGTTCCGGCAATCACCTGGAGCCGTCTGAAGAAGGACGGAGACAGGAGGAAGTCGTGCATAAAACATTTGAACTGGCAGGCCTCCTTGGCGTAAAGAAGATAGTCATGATGAGCGGATTACCCGGCGGGGGTCCGGACAGCAAATATCCGGTCTGGGTTGTGAACACCTGGCCCCCTGTATTTGCTGAAATGCTGGAGTATCAATGGAAGGAAGCGGCAATCCCCTGGTGGAAAGAGGCGGTAAAGAGAGCTGCTGACCACGGCATAGAAAAAATTGCAATAGAGAACCATCCCAATACCCTGGTTTTCAATGTAAGCACCATGTGCCGCCTGAGAGAAGCTGTGGGTGATATGGTGGGCATGAATTTGGATCCCAGCCATACATTCTTTATGGGAGGAGATCCCATTATTATGGCAAAGCATCTGGCAGCCGGCGGCATGGTTTACCATGTGCACGGGAAGGACACTAGGATAGAAGCTGATGCAGCCGCATACGAGACGCTTATGGAATTTGGTGTAGGCACGCCTCGTAACAGAAGACCCTGGAACTATGCAGCAGTTGGGTATGGTCATGACCGACTCTGGTGGAAGAGGTTCCTGGCCGCGCTGAAAATGAATGGATATGACGGGGAGATCTGCCTTGAGTCAGGTGACTTCCTCATGAGAGGAACAGAGGCTGTAAGAAGATCTGCTGAACTGCTGACTGATATATTACTGTAATAATGGGTTTAAACTCCGAAATCCAAAACTCTGAAGTCCAGAAATACAGGAGGGGAAAGAATGGATAAGAACTCATGCATAGGCCGGCCGGTGCGCATAGCCAGCCTGTCTTTTGACAACAAATACACAGTTGAAGATATCCGTGCTGTAATGGAGGCAGAGGGAGAAAAAGGCACAGATCTTATCATCCTGCCGGAAACCTGGACCGGAGATGCAATGGAAGGTCCGGACAGCGCGGCAGTCCGAATGTGTTCCTCTGTAGCTGCTAAATACCGGACTTATGTCGTCTGTCCTGTATTCCTGAGGGATGAGGAGGGAAAACGCTGGAACACGGCGATACTCCTGGACCGTCAGGGCAATACGGTATTCTGCTATGACAAGTATTTTCCCTATTGGAGCGAATTTGATCTTACCCCGCCAGGTCAGCCCGGTGAAGAGGTGGGGGTATATGATGCGGATTTTGGCAAGATTGGCTTTGCCATATGCTACGATGTCAATTTCCCTGAAGTATGGGAGATGCTGGCAGCAGGAGGAGCCGAGCTGGTGGTCTGGCCAAGTGCCTATTCCGGCGGCAGATCTCTGATGGCCCACGCAATAAATCATCATTATTACATCGTAACATCCACTCTGGAAGGAGACTGTGCCGTATTTGATATAATCGGCGAAGAGATTTTTTATAAGAAAAGCCAGGGCATCAATGTCAGCAGAATTACACTGGATCTGGATCGCTCTGTATTCCATGAGAATTTCAATATGGATAAAAGGGATAAGCTCCTTGAGGAGCATGCAGGTGAAGTGGTACAGGAGCTGCACCTGAAAAGAGAACAATGGTTTGTGATTAAAGCAGCAGTACCAGGAATAAGCGTCAAAAAGCTGGCTGCTGAGTATGGCATGGAGGATCTTCGCAGCTACCTGAGGCGCAGCAAGTATCAGATTGACGAGATACGCAGCTCTCAGGACAAATAAATGGCAAGAGAAAAGGGCTTAGGAAAGAGACTTTAATCATAGAATAAGATGTGGAATAATAATCCATTGATAAATTTAGTAAAAAGCATTAAAATGTTTATGTATTTCTCTGTTAAACTGACTATATATAAGTCTTAAGCGTGTTATAAGCAATCCTTAAGCAATATAGCTGATAACTATATAAGTGTTTCACAGCAAGACCGCACAAAGCGTTTCAGTCAGCAATTTTATTGTAGTGGATAGGAGTGGATCTTTAAGTATGAAAAACTCACCCAGAAGGCTGAACAGAAAACAAAAGAAGCTGCTCTATCAACTGGTTCTGTCTTATATGGCGGTTTTGATTATTCCTGTTTTTGTGCTTTCCATACTGATAAATAACAGTATTATAAACTACAGCAAGGAAAAGGTTATCGGTGCAAATCTGATGAAGCTGCAGGTGATGCAGGGAAGCATTGATTCATGCTTTAATGAAATTAAGAACAGCGCCATTACCATTGCTCATGACAAGAGAACAGACAGCATCCATACACTGAAGAGGGCAGACACAAAATACAGCTTTGACAGTGTGCTGAAGGTAATGGATGTTATGCAGCTGTTTAAAGAGACATGGGGTCTTAAGAGCTATATTCACTCCATGTATCTTTACAATGCTGATGAACGGCTGGTTATCAGCTCCTTTGGAGGCTTGCATAAAGAAGAAGATTTTTATGATACTGCATGGATAGATGCTATCAATGATCAGAGTTCCTTTGAGATTTATGTAACTGATGTGCGAAAACCGGTCAACCCCGTTTCGCCGAATGATATAAGAATGTCAGGTGTGGATGAAGATGTACTTACCTTTATATTCCCTCTTGAATATATTAAGTTCAGAGGTGCAGTTGCAATCAATGTCAGATATGATGATCTGTTTAAGGATTTGAAGCCCCTCCCGGATCATCCTGAGATAAGGTTTGTTGTTGAGCAGCAGGGAAGGATGTTGTTCAATGGTTTGGACGAGCACAATGAAATGGATATTGACAGCTCAGTAATCATAGAAAATGTACTGAATAACAGTGATGATTATGGCCATTTTATGCATACACATGACAATCAGGAGTATCTGGTTACCTTCTGGAAATCAAAAATAAGCAATCTGGTATTTATCAGCCTGGATAATACCGGCCGTCTATTTGACAAAATATTCTTATTTAAAACCCTGCTTTTGTCAGTATCAGCGTCGCTTGTAATTGTGGGATTGTTCCTTTCCTATATGATGTCCAGGAAAATATACAGTCCAATAGGCAAGGTGCTGGAGGAACTGAAGAGTCATCTTAAGATTGATGTATTTAATAACAAAAATGAGCTGGCTTTGATTTATGATGCTGTAAATGAGCTGGTAACCAAGGGCAGGGAAACCGAGCAGATCATCAGCATGAACAGGGATAAACTGATGGAAGCCCAGATAGCCGGTCTGGTGATGGGCAGGATCAGCGATCATTCGGAGTATGCATTTCTTCAGGATTATAACGCCTGTCTTCTTATTTCCCTTGACAAATACAAGGAATTGGCAAGGAACTCCACTAATGAGGAACAGCAGGAATATAAGTCCATAATGCTTAATATCAGCAATCAGATAGTAAATACATATGCAAGGGGCTACAGCGCTGTACTACAGGCGGATAAAATTGTGATGATTATCAGCCTGAATAAGGATCAATTAGACGAGTTTGATGAAATAAGCAGCTCAATCTGCAATAGATTGATTGATGAAACATCCTCTGTAAAGAATATATCGATATCATTGGCTCTGGGCGGCTTGTACCAGGGATATGCCAATATCCGCAAATCCTTTATAGAGGCGGAGGAAACCCTTAACTACAGGTTCTTCTATGGATACGGCTCTTGTATTCGCTATGAGGATGTAAAGAAGCGAAAAGAAGTGTGCAGCTTTTTCCAGGAGAAGGACAATTATGTTATCAACTATCTGCAATTAAATGCCAAGGAAGAGTTTTACAAGCTGGTTAAGGATTTTGCGGAATGTCTGACAGACTCTGATGATGTAACCTATGAGAGTGTAGTTCAGACGGTCATACATCTGGTCAGCAGGGTTACTGAGCATCTGGCTGCGCTCAATATTACCATGGATCATATATTTGAGGAAAACAGCAATGTCTACCTGGAAATAATCGGAATTGAGACCCTGGACCTCATGTGTGAATGGCTTTGCTCTTTTTATGGCAAAGTATCTTCCTATCTTGATCAACATGCTGAGAGAATGAGCGATAAGAAATACGTTGCTGAAATTGTTGAAATTATTGAAAAGAATTACATGTGGGCAGACCTGGACATTCAATGGGTGGCAGAACAGTTGAATCTTAGCTATTCGCATACCAGAAGGATATTTAAGGAACAAATAGGCATGAACTTTTTGGATTACCTGAACAAAACCAGAATAGAGCATGCCAAGAAGCTGCTGGCCAATTCTGATTATACAGTAGCTGAAGTTGCACTGAGATCAGGCTATAACAATGATCAGGCTTTTAACAGGTTCTTTAAGAAATTTGAGGGCATAACACCGGGCATGTACAGGGTCAGCTACTGAAAGCCAGGGAAGCCATTTAGTAACAAATACATGCTTTAAAGTCATAATTGATAGTCCTGAAGTCCGTATTCCTTATACGGGTTTCAGGCTTTGTTATTTTTTAAGAAGGAAATACCGTTTTAGAATCCATATAGGAGAACTGTGAAGATGATTTTTTATACTTACACGCCTGGCGAATATAACAAAGAAAGCGAAATAATATTATGCAATAATTACATATTAGGCGGACAGGCGGCATGAATGAGCAAAAATGAAGGTGGTATTTAAAAATTGATAGGTGGAATTTTGACACATTTGATTAAAAATAAGTGTATTTATTAGAAAATGAATCTTTACTTACAGTGACAGTAAGGTTATCATTTTTCCATAAGCAACACAAAACCGAAGTAATTTAATAATCCGGATAAAATTCACAGCCTTCGTTACGATGGATTATCACAAGGTAATATTCACTAAAAGAAGAAAGCAGTATAAAAGTTAATTTTAGTTGTTCCAAGTTAGTAAGGGGATATATTATATAATTTTTACAGTTTTGTCGCTAAGGCTTACATATAATAAGGGGGATTAAAATGCAAAGCGAAAAAAACAGTACTGCACAACTTGCACTAAACTACGGACCAAGGAAGAAGGGTTTATCCCATTACCTGAGGAGGGACTGGCAGAAGTATCTGATGCTGCTGTTTCCGGTTGCCCTCGTATTTCTCTTTAATTACGTACCTATGTACGGAATTCTTATTGCTTTCAAGGATTACAATTTTATGAAAGGAGTTTGGGCCAGTCCCTGGGTTGGTCTGGACAACTTCATTCATGCATTTTCACTTCCCCGTTTTTCCCGTGTCTTAAGAAACACTCTTGTTATAAACCTGCTTTCACTGGTCATCTATTTTCCAATGCCCATAATGCTGGCGATTATAATAAGCGAAATGAAAAATTCCAAGATCGTCAGAATAGTCCAGACAGTCAGCTACTTACCTCACTTTCTTTCTACCGTCATAGTCGGAGGTATAGTATACCAGCTGTGCGCTCCAAGAACCGGACTCTTCAATCAGATTCTGGTACTGCTTGGCCTTAATGAGGTTCCTTTTCTGACCAATCCCACAATGTGGCTGTTCACATATGTAATATCAGGGGTGTGGGAAGGTGTAGGCTGGGGCTCCATCATATATATAGCAGCCATAACGGGTATAAACCCGGAGCTTTTTGAAGCGGCCATAATAGATGGAGCAAACAGACTTCAGAGAATCTGGCATATCACACTTCCTTCCATAAAATCAACCATTGTACTGATGCTGATCCTAAAGATGGGTTCCATTATATCCATTGGTTTTGACAGACCCTTTGTTTTCTCCAATCCCTTGGTTACGGATGTTTCTGAGGTTATAAGTTTGTTTGTGTATTATGTTGGACTGGGCCAGGGCGATTATAAGCTGGGTACCGTAGTAGGTCTGTTCCAGTCTGTGGTAGGCGCAGTTATGGTATTAATTGTTAATGCGATAAGCAAAGCATTAGGCGAGGAAGGGTTGTGGTGATAAATGGAAAATGTAAAAAGAGCTAAGAAGCCTTATCAGAAATACGGCTGGGGACAGACAATTTTTGAAGTGACTATACTTATTACGTTTATCATACTGTTTGTTTCCCCCTTTGTAAACCTCATATCCTTGTCACTCAGTTCATCCAGGGCAATTCTTTCGGGTGAGGTTTACTTCAGACCGGTGGAATTGCAGTTTGACACATGGATAGCGGTTCTCAGAAACAATGATCTGCTGAATTCACTGACATTCACGATTTTTCTGACAGCAACATACACCTTCATAGCACTGCTGTTAGTTATGATGGCAGCCTATCCCCTGTCCAGGAAAACCCTGAAGGGAAGGGTAGGCATACTTGGATATTTCATGTTCACCATGTACTTTGGAGGAGGTTTGATTCCTTCTTATCTGCTCTATGTATCAATAAACCTTATTGATACCTTCTGGGTACTTGTACTGCCCGGTGTCTTCAGTGTATACAATATGCTGATACTGAAGACCTTCTTCCAGAACATTCCCGACAGCCTGGAGGAATCTGCAAGAATAGACGGAGCTAATGAGTTTCAGATACTCTTTAAGATATATCTGCCCCTTTCTCTGCCGGCTTTGGCAACACTGGCCCTGTTTTTTGCAGTGGGCAGATGGAACGGATTCTCAGACGCCATATTCTTCCTGCCAACCCGGAACGACCTGGTTCCCCTGCAGCTTTCACTGCAGAGAATGCTTAACCTGACAGCTGATACAGAACTGATGCGGGAGCAGCTGGACGGAACAACAAGAAGAGTCAGGATACTTAAGGAGTCTCAGAAGGCTGCCAATATTCTTTTCACGGTTGTACCGATTATTCTTGTATATCCCTGGCTACAGAGATATTTTGTCAAAGGTGTAATGATAGGGTCTGTAAAAGGCTGACCTTGTTTACAGGATCAGTTGCTGAAAACGCTTTTGTTGGGAATCAGCCTGTATTCAGCAGGCTAAAAATAAAAAAGGAGGAACTTAAGTGAAGAGAAAGTATCGTATTATCAGTGTCATGTTGGTTATATTCATTCTTGTCCTGGCTGTTACAGGATGTACTCCAGGTCAAGAGCCTGAAAAGACAGAGGCACCTGGACAGACGGGCGGTGAAGAAACGCCTGCGCCGGAACCGAAAGTGCTGCGGATTGGAATTGCTTCTGCGGGCAGAACAGAGAATCCGGAAGGCAGCGGTGAGTATGTTGATGACAACTGGGCAACAGACTATATCAAAGAAAATTTTGGTGTGCCCAACAATATCGATGTTCAATTTGAGATCATTGATGACACCTCCAGCGCTGCACGGCAGAACTACCAGCTTATGATGGCTGCAAGAAAAGCTCCCGACTTGTTTTATGTTACCGTAGGTTCCGTGGCCTTTGTTTCCAATCTGGCTATTAATGGTGCCCTGGCAGATCTGAAACCGAGTCTCGACAAGTATGGTCCCCAAATTAAGGAATTCCTGGGAGAAGACTTTATCGAAACATATGGAACATTTTTCGGCAATCTGGTTGCTATTCCCGGTAAGGAAGAAATTCCGGCTATCAGCCACTACTGGATTCGTGAAGACTGGCTCAATGCTCTAAATTTGGAAATGCCTGAAAACTTCGAGGCCTGGTATGAAGTAATGAAGACCTTCAAGGAAAAAGCCGATGTTCTTGAAGAAGCAGGCCTTACACCGGATGCTGACACAGTTGTGCCTTATGCAATGTACCATACCAGATACTTTACCGACTGGGAGAGAATTGTTACCAGGTTCTACCCTCCCCATAACTTCGATCCAAGCAGAGAAGAATACTATATTCATTCCGGATATGGTACGGAGTACGGCAAGGAAGGCTTCAAGGAAGGCATGCAGTTCATGAACCAGATGTATCATGAAGGCCTGATAAGCCCCAATTTCGCCCTTGACTCTGAGCAGCAGGATTTCATAAGAGACATTGTAAACGGAAGTGCAGGTTCCTATTGCGACAACCTCTTCAACGGCTGGGGCCCTGAGATGGGTGATGAAGTATGGCACAATGCACTGAAGAAAAACATACCTGAAGCAAAATTTGAATGGTGCCATCCCTGGACAAACAAGTATGACGGTGTTATCCGCAATCCGCTGGACAGCGTAGTTCTGACATATGCATTTGTACCGGTTTACAGTGAGGCAGTGGACGAGGCAATTAAGTATCTGAACTTTGTTGTAACACCTGAGCATATGGTGAATATTCAGTACGGTATAGAAGGAGTAACCTATGATATGGATCCGGTACTTGGTCCAATCCTGAAGGATGAAGAAACCCTGATCGAATGGGGACACGGACGCGGAGGACGTGAGCATGTTATGCTGGGCCGCCTGCCCGACAGAACCTGGTCCAGAATTCAGCGTTCAGGCGCAAGGACAAAGGAAAGTGCTGAATATGCTGAAAGAATACACGAAGGCATTGAGTCCAACGGCTACATGAGATTCCCGCTGCAGATGGCAGGAATTCCTGAAAAAGCCATGTATGAAGGCGGACTACGCACTCCCTGGGAGAAATTCGTAGCCAGCCTGATCATGGCTGAACCCGGCACCTTTGATGAGGTATTTGAGAAAGGTGTTCTGGAACTGGAGTCCAACGGAGCAGACAAGATCATTGAAGCCAGAAGAAGAGAGTTCCAGCTCATGACTTCCATTGCAGACTAAGGCAAAAAACCATTATTTTACCTGAAGCAAAGAAGTGAAGAACAGCAGGAATAAGTGAAGGGGGTTTCAATACCCCCTTCACATTAATTAGTAAGGAATTGCCTGTCTTAACTCTTGGCTGATTCCGGATGAATACAAACTGATAGGAGTATAGATATGAATTACAGTGATATTCTCTCCTTGTCCACTTCATGGAATATCAGACGACATACCAATGGGAAGGATTTGGTTGATGAAATAACCGATCTGGGCTTTCGCAAATTGGAGCTTAACTATAATGTAACCAGGGAAATGGCCGAGGAAATCCTGCCCATGGTTGATAAGGGCAGGATTGAGATTACCAGCATACACAATGTTTTTCCCAAAATATACGATGAAAGCTTTGGAACAGATTCATTGCTGCTGGGTTACCCTGATCCCTCTATGAGGGCGAAAGCAGTAGAGCTTACTATAGGTGCTGTTGAATATGCTGCCAGGTTCAATGCTCCTGCAGTGGTCATTCATCCCGGAGAGGTGCCGGTTCCCAGGGATTATAACAGACTGCTGGAGGATATGCTGCTTGATGGCAGGAAGGATACAGAAGAGTACAGAGCATTGTACAAGGAAATGATTGAACTAAGATCGTCCGGCAGCCCTGCATATGTGGAACTGATAAGACAAAGCCTTGAACAGATATGTGATTATATTGAAAGGAAAAACTATAAGGTTGCACTGGGTCTGGAGAACAGAACCAGATGCTATCAGATTCCTGTGTTTCAGGAAGTTCATACCCTGCTTAAAGGTCTTGAAGGACTGCCTGTATACTTCTGGTACGATGTAGGTCATGGAATGCTGCTGGAGCAGATGGGGATGTTTGACAATTATGAGGAAGCCGAACAACTGGTGGAACGGACTATAGGAGCGCATATACATGATATCATCGATTGCAGCGATCATTTTTGTCCCTATCAGTACTCGGATAAACTGGACAAATATCTGGACATAATCGGACAGATACCTATAAAGGTTCTGGAACTTGGACGGGACTGCAAGCCGGATGAAATATGCCGCAGTGCCGAAATTCTGGCAGAAAAGCTGAGTAAGATATCTAAAGGGAGTCAGTGATATTATGAACAAGGAAGTATTCATGAAATATGCTCCATATATCTATTTTGATAATAACGAGCCTTTTTTTCCTGTAAGAATTGGGTGCCTGAGATTCGACAGTCCCGGCTGGTCACCTTCATTCAAAAGGCAGATAGACTTTGCCAGGGATAAAGTGAGTTTTGTGCTGGAATACGCAATTTACTGGCATTATGACATAGGCCATTTGTATGATCTGGAGCACATATGGGTTTATGTCGGAAAGGACGGGAGTGTGGTCGACTGTGAAGCCAGTTTCCATGGCGATTATCTGAAGGGCCTCCTTAGGGACGGCAGCAATATCGAGGACAACACCCATGTCAGACTGTATTCACAGCCAGGGAAACATGCATTTTCGCCTATTAAGGAGCTTTTTGAGCTGCTGCCCGAATTCTATAAGGAAACCTCTGAAGATGCAGGAAGAGACGGCCTGCTGGTTACCAGCGTTGCCCGGGGAAGATATGAAAGCAGCGACAGGATAGATGAAATGGTGAAGGCATACCTTCAAAGATACAAATTTGATCCTTCCCTGGAATACAGCAAATACATAATCAGCCAGGATATTCTTACTACCTGGGAAAAACTAGATGAGGAAATACCGGAAATGATCAGGGAAAAGCTGAAGGAAATTTCCGATATGGAAACCTCTTAATAGGTATATATGTAATATGATTGATTTTTTATCCATCAACGAAGAGAGAGGTGCTACTATGAAAATGGAGCTGGCTTATTATGAAATCTTTCCAAAGATAATTCAGTCCGGTGTAAGGACAAAGATAACTATCAGACCTCTCGGCAAACATGCCGAATTCAAGGATGATGCCGAATATATGGTAATGTTCCTTCCCATGGATGAATCCAATGAGTCTCTGGACACTGAATATGATTCCGTTGTACTGAGATCCGATGACGGCTCACTGTATTTCGATTATGAATTTTCAGGAGAGCAGGCTTACATCGTACGAGTGTTCAGAACGCCGGTAAAGGATGCGGAGAGGGACAGACCCGTTGGCAACTTTATGGTTTACTCGCTCTTTCCCGATCTCTATAAGCTGCGTCCCTATAAGGGTGAATTTCATTGCCATTCATACCATTCGGACGGCAACGAGGCTCCGGAGATTGTTGCAGCCAACTACAGGAAAAACGGTTTTGACTTTATGGCACTGACCGATCATCATTTATGGTACCCGTCCAAGATAGCCGTTGATGCCTATAAGGATACCCCTATTGATCTGAAGCTGTTCTACGGAGAGGAAGTACATCCTTTCAGGAATCATGTTCATATGGTCAATTTCGGAGGCAGCTACAGCGTAAACGAACTGTTTGAAAAGGATCCTGACAGATACTACCGTGAAATTAATGAGATAATGGAAGGCCTTGAAGTCCCTGAGGGTGTAAATGCCTTTCAGTATGCATCCTGCGTCTGGTGTTTTGATCGCATCAGGGAATCAGGCGGTCTGGGAATATTCTGCCATCCCCATTGGATAGCAAACGTATATCACATACCGGAAAAGCTGATTGATTATCTTTTTGAGAATATACCCTTTGATGCATTTGAACTCTTAGGCGGACATGAGGTGTACAGCAACAATATGCAGACAGCCTATTACAATGAAGCAAGGGCAAAGGGCATGAAGATACCTATTGTCGGAGCCAGCGATTCACATGGAACTGAGTTCGGAAACTGGTTTAACTGGATGTACACCATCGTCTTTTCCGAAGATCTGGAACTGGAAAGCATAAAGGATTCTGTAAAGAATCTGTACAGCGTTGCCGTAGAGCATTATCCCGGCGAGGCATTCAGGGTATATGGACCCTACAGGCTTGTCAAATACGCTGATTTCCTTCTGAATGAGTATTTTCCTCTCCACCATGCTTTGTGTTATGAGGAAGGCCGTCTGATGAAGGATTATGTATGCGGGGATACAAAGGCTCTGGAGCTTCTGAGGCTGATGAAGGGAAGAACAGAGGCCTTATTGGAAAAATGCTTTAAGGCATAACGGCCTGTACCGGAGGTCAGACAAACTTTGCAGGCTGTACCAAATTGATTAGAATTACAGTAAAGTAAATGAATCGGAGGACGCAGGCACCATGAGCACAGGCACAAGTATGAGAAAATGGCAGATTCGGATTTTTGCTGCATGCTTTATCGCATATACTGCTGCCTATATATGCAGGGTAAACATCTCGGTTGCCCTGCCCGGCATCCAGGAGTCCCTGGGTCTCAGCAGTACCAGGGCAGGGTTAATAGGAACCTCTTTTTTCTGGATATATGCAATAGGCCAGCTTGTCAATGGCTATATAGGGGATCAGGTAAGCGGGAGGATATTTATATTTATCGGACTGATAACCTCCGTCCTGATCAATGTTTTATTTGGTTTCAGCACATCCCTTATCTTCATGGTATTGCTCTGGGGTGCCAACGGCATATTCCAGTCAATGCTCTGGGGCCCAATAGTCAGAATACTGGCTAACTGGTTTCCCGGGAGAAAGAATGCTTCGGTTGCCTTTGGGATGTCTTTCTCCATGATAATCGGCTATCTCATAGCCTGGGGAATATCAGGAATGATTATGGAAAGGCTTGGCTGGCGCTGGGCCTTCTGGTTCCCGGCCGGCATTGTTACGGTACTGGCCTGTGTCTGGTATGTAATGGTAAGAAACAAGCCATCAGATATTGGAATGCCCGCTGTCCATGAAGAAGAACCGGTGGAAGCAGCAGAGACTGCCGACCTTCCCGGCGATCATGGCAAGGCCGGCAGCATGGCTTTCCTGAAGCTCATAAGCGGGACCAATCTGCTGTTTGTTGCTTTTGCAGGCATTACCCAGGGCATTATTAAGGACAGCATATCACTGTGGAGCCCGACGCTCATAATGAATACGCAGAACCTGTCCCTTAAATCCACATTGGCAGTGGTCCTGATCATACCCGTTCTTAATTTCATCGGTATCCTTTTTGCAGGATGGCTGAACAGGCTGCTTAAATATAAGGAGAAGATTACAATAATGCTGCTCATGATAGGAAGCGCTCTTGCTTCCCTGGGTCTTGTGTTTTTTATCGAAACCAATACTGTCCTGACCATAATTCTGATCTCCTGCGCCTCCGCATTTATTTTCGGTGCAAACCCTGCTATGACCACAATAATACCCTTAAGCTACAGAGAGCACAGAAGGGTCTCTTCGGTAGCAGGTTTCATAGACTTTTCCATATATGTAGGCTCAGGTCTGGCAGGCGCCTTTACCGGCTTTATAGCAGACCATTACAGCTGGACCAATGTGTTTACCATGTGGTTCCTGGTATCACTTCTGGGGGCCTTGTCCATGGGGATATGCGTCTTCAGGGAATCAAGGGCTTCCACTGCAGGAACTGTAAGCGGACAGGGACAGAATTTCAATGAATAGGGACAGGAGGTTGCCGGACTTGTATGATGTTGACCTGGATCAGTTTTGGAAGGATGATGAATCAGCTCACAAGGATAATTGCTTCAGCCCTGAAGCACCCCAGGCTGCCCTGGGAATCCGGATGAGCGATGAATGCGTATTTGCAGAGCTTGGGGAGGAAGGAAACCCATGGGGTTACACTCCGCCTGAAAGGCGTGTCGAGCTTAATAAGCGTTATAACGATAAAGCGGAGAAGATAGTCGGAAGAAGGCTGCTTTCAGAAGAATTGCCGGTACCGGCGGCACAGTTTCCGCCTATACACAGAATAGGCGAGGTATTTGAAGGCCGGTATCTATTCAATGGATATACAGAATGGCTGGAAGGCTCCTGCAGCACGCCGGAAGAACTGGAAAAGCTGCTGGATCGGGTGGAAAGACTGGATCTGCCTTCCTTTATACTGCCTGAAAACTGGGAAAGGGAAAAAAAGAGGATCTTTGAAGAGTATGGAATAAGGCCCCCGCTCTGGAGAGGGGTAAGAGGACCGGTTACCTTGGCTACATCCATCTATGGGGCTGAGAATCTGATCTTCCTGATAATTGATCACCCTGATTTGGCCCTGAGGTTCAGCCGGGCAATATCAGACGTTATTTTTGCCTATGGAGTTTTGATGGATGAGGAAGCAGGCTATGCTCCCGGGGAGGCTCCTCCGGGCTTTGATTTTGCCGATGACAACTGTTGTCTGCTGACTGCTGAAATGTATGAGTTGTTCGCCTATCCCATACTGGACAGAATGTTCTCCTACTGGTCGCCCAATAAGGGAGATAAAAGATACCAGCATTCAGATTCGGATATGAAGCATCTGCTCCCGGTACTCGGCAGGCTAAACCTGACAGGATGCAATTTCGGACCTACGGTACTGGTGGATGATATCAGAAAATATATGCCTGAAACAAGAATAGACGGCTGTATCTCGCCATTGACCTTTATGAGGAATGATGAAGAAGAGATAATAGAGGAAGTAAAAAGAGACTGTATGATGGCGAGGAATACCAGAGGGCTGAATCTTTCATGTGCCGGTTCCATTAACAACGGCAGCTTACTGACCAGTATGCGGGCGGTTATGTATGCTATACAGAACTATGGAAGATATTGAATATGCCAAACAGCAGGCAGTTAAGCAGTGTTTGAAGCCTGAAATGAGGCATAAGTTAAATCTGCTTCCTGTAATCCTTGGGTGATATGCCTTTCTCCTGCCTGAATATTGTGCTGAAATGGTTTGGAGAGCTGAAATTCAGCATATTTGCGATCTCCGTTATTGATCTGCCGGTTGTTCTCAGATAGAGACAAGATCTGTGGATCTTCAGTTTGTTGAAGTACTGACTGATGGTCATGCCTGTATTCTTTTTGAAGTAGGAACACAGATAGGCGGGGTTGTAATTCAAATGATCTGACAGACCGGACAGGCTGTACTTTTCATGTATGTGATTCTGCAGATAGTCGATAATGCTGTTAAGAAGATGATCGTTTACCTTTTCTTTTTCATGCCTTTCATCGGTAAGATTAAAGATGCGGCATATATCCCAGAAAAACCCGGCAAAGCCGTCAATGCAGACCTGCCGGTTCCATAGGGCCTGTTTTGTTCTCCAATGGTGTATCAGGCTGATGTAGTACTCCTCCATTGTGCCGGATAAATTGGAGATAAGGGATAAGATTTTGTTCCAATAGCTTCTGTCATACTGTATAAATATCCCGGACAGCTTAATTGGAAATATTTCATTGATTTTTAAGGTTTCAGCACAGCTACAGATTAATTCATTAAAGTGCCCGGTTCTCTGTCCGATTTCCCATTCATCATTGTTGATGAAAAATTCATGCCTGCCCGATGGGATCAAATAGAAGTTGAAGGAGAAATAGGTCATGCCCTTTTCATCATCGGATGAGAGTATATGTTTTTCATTGGGGTTTATAAGGAAAATATCCTTTGGCTTTACTGAATGTCTGCCCTGGTCATTCTCCAGGTATCCGGAACCGTCTGTAACAAACATTATATGAAACACCGGATGAATATGATGGTCGGAATGGGTGCCGCAGGGAATCAAGGTGTAGTTGCCGCGATCGGGAACAAGAAAATAATCTGTTTTTCTGGCTTTTGAATAATACAGCAGGTTCATATATATTCTCTGCTCCTTCCGGTTTATTTTACTATCCTCCTGCACTCCAGGTAGAACCTCTTTTCATGAGCTTCTCCCATGGAGAAGGTTTTCCTTGGAAGCACTCCGTCCACGATTACTGTTTTGAAAAGGTCGTTCTTGTTCATAATGGGAAGGAGGAAACCCATATTACCTTCCCTTAAGCCCAGCTCTGCAGTTACTTCTTCACCGTGGATATAGTCAATAGAAGCCTCTTTGTTTTTTGCCAGGTAATCATCCAGGAAAGCCTGCAGGCTGCCGGCCTCAAGGTTACAGCCGGGCTGCCTGATTTTCAGAAGGCCCCATTCACCGGAGAACATGCAGGGGATAAAATGGCCGTTTTCAGCGTTACCGGACAGAAGAGTCTGGTATCTTTCCCTCATTTTCTTTTCGGAGTCAAAGGATTCATATTCAAAGCCCTGACCGGCATAAGCATAATATTCCTTCATGGCATCAAGTACATGTTCAGGCTTTACCCGGAAAAGAACCCGGTGGATAGGCTCAAATACCAGGGAATCATCATGAACATTTACCAGCTCCACCATTGCAAAACGGGCAGGATGGTTTTGCCTTTCTTCCTCGCTCAGGTTAACCTTCAGGCGATCCCAGCAGGCCTTGGCAGTAGCAAAAGAGTGGTTGCCGTCGCCCATGGCATAAAGGAGTACGCCTTTGTCTCCGCCCACATTATATTTCTTTCTGAAAGCAGGAGGATCAGCAAGCTTACATAAGGCATCAATAATTTTATCGGTATGGGCGGGATTAGTGACTTTATAACCCACAACCCGGCCGCCGTCCATCATTAGTTCAAAATCATACAGTTTATCGGCTTCCGACAGGTTTTGGGAAACAGGCTCTATAACGGTCCTGTCCGGGTCATCAATTAATACCATTATATGTGGAACCTCCAGCACTGCATCCTTACGGATTTCAATACGGGGAGGCAGGCGGTCCAGTACCGTCCCTTCCGTTGCCCGAATCAGGGTCTGGGAACCTTCCCGGTAGTCATACTGTTCCAGATCCAAGGCGGCCAGCAGGCCTCTGCGGGTTCCGGGTGCAAGCACCCGCTCCACATAGACAAATGCCGGAGGCAGCTGCCTGAAGAAACCGTTATCAATATATTTCTTCATTGCCCTGGTGATGTTTGCAATGCGCTCTTTTTTATCGTCATCCTCAAGATATACTTCAGGGAAAATCATATGCAAGGTGGAAGGAGCATTCCCTACAAGTTCCTCAACAGACTTCCAATAGGAGGGCTGGGAGGTATACTGGTCGCAGGCAACTACAGCCCATTTGCGAAGGTCCATATGCTCACTGGGAAGCATAATTTCTGGCATCCTGATGCCTATTGAATTCAGCACTGCTTCCTTCCCGGAGTTTTCCCTCTTGCTATTAATAGATTGATTATTATCGTTATTTATGACCTTATGTGACATTTTTAATAATCTCTCCTATATGCTTTGCTTTGTTTGCCGTGCATCTGTCAGTGTTATTTTTAATATAACAATATACATTCTACCATACATTTCTGTTAAGTTCAGCAGTAACAATATGTTTTTACAGAAGTATGGTTAATACATTCGTATAATATAAAATAGGAGGTTTATAGTTATGGATTATGTATTTTTAGGTACTGGTGCTGCAGAAGCCATTCCCTGTTATTATTGCCGCTGCTCATATTGCAATTATGCCCGGCAGCATGGAGGCAAGGATGTCAGAAGCCGCTCTTCCTTTCGCATTGACGGCCGTTACCAGATTGATTTCAGCCCGGATATTTTTCACCAGACCAGCAGCCTGGGTCTGGATACATTTGAATTGGAGCATCTCTTTATCACTCATACTCATGAGGATCATTTCGATCTGGCGGAAATAATTGTGAAGGAGTGTGCGGTTGAAGAGAATAACAAACCGCTCAGGATCTACCTGAGTGCTTCCGGGACTGTATGGGCGAAGAAGATGATGCATGCATATGCCGGTCAATTCAGCTTATCTGATCAAAAACGGTTACAGGAAAGATACCAATTCGTCCCGCTGGAATACTTCCAGGTTTATGAGGCAGACGGCCTGAAGTTTCGGACGGTGAAAGGAAATCACAGCGGGTTTGGTGACGGGGAATATGCCATTAATTATCTGTTTGAATTGCCAAATGGCAAGAATCTGCTCTATGCTGTTGATACAGGCTGGTATTCTGATGAAACATGGGATTACTTAAAGGGCATAGGAAAAACATTGGATGTCCTAATCATGGAGTGTACCTTTGGTGGACGGGAAGACAGAGGATTTTATGTGGGCGGTCATTTGGATGTCATAAATTTTCTGATTATGCTCGAAAAGATGAGTACCCTTGGTGTTATAGGTCCTGAAACAGCGATTTACGCTACTCATATCAATCACAAGCACCATTTAATGCATGAGCATATGCAGCAGACTTTTGATCAGAGTGACTATAAGGTGACGGTTGCCTATGACGGGCTATGTATAAATGAAGTTGTACAAAAATGAAGATCAGTTTTGAAATACAGTGTTTTGCTTAAACCCAGGAAGTTCACTATTATTTAGGTGACTTTGCAGCAGCATACGGGCGGCTGTTTATACTTGACAATGGTGAATGGAGGGAAGTGTGGAAAACACAGCCAATACCTCTGCTGTTCGTATCCAATGTCATCATAGGTGATTTTGACGGAGACGGCAAAACTGAGATAGCAATCACACCCTGGTACGATGTGTGGGTTTTGGATGCGGAAACAGGTGAACTTAAGTACAAAAGCCCGTTCAAGCATCCGGGTGCTGAAAGCGGCAGGGCATACGGATGGTTCGGGGCTCATGATATAGACGGGGACGG
>DUOA01000125.1 GCA_012839095.1 Clostridiales bacterium | reverse complement strand
AGCTTCAGTATCCTCAGAAAATGGTTCGCTTCCCGTAACACATGATCTCCCAGCAGGGGAATAATAATGGATCTTATTTTACATTCCAGAAGTCCAATCGTGGCTGCTCGTTTGTAATCCTGTATTCCCTCCGTTGTTTCCAAACTGTTCCTGATGATCTGCTTTTCTGCGGATTTAATGCATTCCTTTACAAGCTTCTCATACATCTCGCTAAAGTTTCTGGCTGTCTTTTTCAGGGTCTTTTCCGTTGGATCCAGCAGTCCGTCAATAAATTCGGCATGCTCTCCCATAATGGTATTCCAGAAATTCAGTTCATCACACAGGCTTTTCTTCGGCAGTCTTCTGTGCTGCAAATCCTCCAGGGTTTCCTGATAGTACTCTGCTTCACGTGTAATATGCTCTATTAATTTGGGATACAAGGCACTATATGCTCTGCACTGCAACACCAATTCCAGAAGTTTTTTCTTAAGTGCAATAACGTCCTTCAGCAGGTTAAGCGTTCGGGCATTTAGATTGGCCACTGCATCTTCCAGATGCAATTCCCGTCCATATGAGGAGATCCCGGTCATCTCCATTTCCGCTCTGGTTATATTGGTGTTGAGGCTTGCTCCTGTCAGCCTTGAGCTTATTTCCTCCGCTCTTAGGGTAAACGGCGTAACGATCTCGTTGGACTTTATGGCATTCTCGGATATTACCCCATCAGCATAGGACACCGTTTCGGCCAGAAGGTGCTCAAAACTTATCTTCAGGGCATTGGCTTCCGCTATTCTGCCGGCATCCACAGGCTGCAAGGCGGTTTCAATGAAAAATAAATGTTCTTTCATTATTCTCTGGAAAAATAGGTTGATTTCCAGGGAAATCACAATGAATTCTTCTCTGGACAGCAAAAAGTCTCCCCCCATTCATAACATGCTATAATATCATTGTATTAGGCAGTTATGAAATGGTTCAGATTTCAGTAAAAAAGCCTTGATTTAAAACCAAGGCTTTTGCGTTAATCATCTTCTGCTGCATATTTGTTAAGTTTGTCTTTTGTCTTATGTTTATTCTTGCTATCTCGCATTTCTTGCTATTCTACAGCTCGTGCTGCCACTATTATTTGCTGTAGTTCTCCTCTACCTTCTTCCAGTCTACCACGTTGAACCAGGCATCAATGTAGTCTCCTCTTCTGTTTTGATAGTTCAGATAATATGCATGCTCCCAGACATCGATTCCAAGCAGGGGATTTTTCCCTTCAGAAACCGGATTGTCCTGATTTGGAGTGGAAACTATTTCGAGCCCGCCGTCCTCCTTCTTTAGCAGCCATGCCCAGCCGCTGCCGAATCTGCCCAGGGCTGCTTTTTTGAACTCTTTCTTGAACTCCTCAAAGCCGCCGAAGTCCTCTTCCATTCTTTTGGCAAGCTCACCCGTCGGATTTCCTCCGCCATTCGGGGACATAAGATCCCAGAACATGGTATGATTCAGATGTCCTCCGCCATTGTTTCTTACTGCGGTTTTAATTTCATCCGGCAGAGAATTAAGTTCAGCAATCAGCTCCCGGATATCCTTTTCCTGATATCTACTGTGTCCCTCCAGCGCTTTGTTAAGATTGTCTACATAGGCCTGGTGGTGCTTTGTATGGTGAATCTCCATTGTCCTTTTATCAATATGTGGTTCCAATGCGT
>DUOA01000124.1 GCA_012839095.1 Clostridiales bacterium | reverse complement strand
GTAAAGAAGCTATGGGGAGAATAAAATGAAAAATAATAATGAAAACCAAATACTTAAGGTCATCTCATCCATATCAGTATTATATGAAGACAACCATCTGCTTGTGGTGGAAAAACCGGTTAATATGCCTGTTCAGGAAGATGCGTCCGGCGATCCTGATCTTTTGTCAGTTCTGAAGCAGGACATAAAAATGCGGTATCAGAAGCCGGGCAATGTATATCTTGGGCTGGTACACCGGCTGGACAGGCCCACGGGAGGAGTCATGGTTTTTGCCAAAACTTCAAAGGCAGCCTCCCGGCTTTCCGAGCAGGTTCGCTCCCGCAGTTTCGGCAAGGTCTATCTGGCTGTCCTCCACGGGGTTCCAGAACCGGGAAAAGGCCGGCTGGAACATTACCTTGCCAAAAACAGGACAGATAATACCGTTCGCGTGGTTGAACCCTCTGATCCTGATGGGAAGCATGCGATTCTGGAATATCAGGTACTGGACAGCAAAAATTCATTAAGCCTGGTACAGGTGGATCTGCTGACCGGGCGTTCTCATCAGATTCGTGTTCAGTTTGCTGCAACAGGCCATCCCCTGTACGGTGACCAGAAATATGGTGCCCATAAAAACCGGGCAGGTCAGCAGATTGCCCTCTGGGCGCATGAAATCCGCTTCCTTCATCCAACAAAAAAAGAAGGGATGATTTTTGTTTCTCATCCCCCCGGGAAGTATCCCTGGAATTTGTTCTCACTATAATGCCTGGCATACAGTGGCCGATTTCACTTTATATCCCATTGTTCATAAGGCCTGTTTCATATTTCAAATGATCTATTTCGAGATATATGTCTGCAGGAAGTCTGCAAATTCATCGCTCACCTCATATCTGGACAGGAAACCTATATTGCGATAATACATGGTTTCATAATATACGCCTTCCTGATTATATATCCTGACTCCCACAGGATTTTCCAGAGCATTCCCTGCAGAGCCCTGGCCGGATGATGTGGAACTTCCCTGCTTTCCTGCATCTCCCATATCCATCATGCCTCCGGATGAACCGGAAGATACTGAGGAATCCGGGTCCGACGGATTATCACCGGCTGCGGGGCCATCCGGTGCCGGCAATGGCATATCCACAGCATCATAGCCGTCTGCCGGTTCAGGCAGTATGTCTGCTTCTCCGATATCCGGCGAAGCCCAGTCACCCTCATCAGGAGCCGGACCCAGGTCTCGCGCCGGACCCGAATCGGATGATGATGTTTCTCCCTTATCCGGTGCGGGATCTATGGTAATACCGCCTTCATCCACACTGCCGGGCACGTAGCCAAACAGCTTTTCGAAGTATTTATCGCTGGCATTCTTAAGCACTGAGTAATAGTCATAGAACTTGGCAATCTCAGCTGGATCGGTTATTTCACCGACTACATTCAGCCTGCCTTCCAGCTTGCTTTGCTCCGAGTACTCAATGAATCTGACAGCTTTTATATCCTGGGGCCCCTTAATGCCATACAGCTTCAGGTAGGCGGATGCATCCTCATCCTGATTGTTGTTATAGCTTTCAAAGGAAAAGAAGCGGAAGAGCTGATAGCCCCCTCCCCTTTTTACCGCAACCACGGCTTCTCCGCCTGCAGGGATATACCGGTAAACTTCCAGACCCTTAAGACTTTCATCCGGAGTAACTTCAATGGATGCAATTCTGTCACCTAAATCCCCTTCATTTATTTGGGCTGAAAAACCAAATTCCTCTCTCAGCTCCTCGGTAAGAAGGGAATAATGTCTGTCATCCAGCCGGAACATATCGGTTACCGGCGCTACTGCATCCTCCCTTCCCCCGGTAAGATCGTCCGTCTGAATTATCTCTCCCTGCGGGGGCTTTTCAAGGTTTCCTCCTGACAGCATATTATATATCAGCAGGCTTCCGGCCAGCAGGACTGCCAGCCCTAAGACGGGGACCAATCGATTAAATTTCCTGTTTGCTTTCATAGCTCTCTCCTTTCCAGGCTCCCTGTGATTGACAATCCGATTCCACATTCTGTCTGCGGCATCCGGACTCGGCTGTATACGCTCAAAGGCTGCCTTTAGATCCTCCTTCTTCATGTCAACGCACCTCACCTTTCATTTCCATTTCAATTTCTATCTTAAGCCGCTTTCTTCCGGTGTGCAGCCAGCTTCTCACGGTAGACCGGGGCCTACCCATCATTTCTGCAATTTCCGGCGTGGAGTATCCTTCATAGTAGTAAAGGTACAAGGCGGCTCTGTATTTTGGGGGAAGCGCCAACACCTTTTCCAGCGTTTCATCCACCTTAAAATCAAACTCTTCAGTCAGCTCCGGGGCCTTATCCAATCCTGAAGTCCGGGTCCACCAATGACGGAAGTGATCCTTGCACAAATTGACAGCTGTCCGTATCAGCCAGGCTTTTTCATGCTCCCTGCTTTCAAAAATCGTCCTGTCTCTCATAAGCTTTATAAAGGTATTCTGTACCATATCCTCTGTGTCGGACTTGTTTTTCATGTACAGGAAGCACACCCGGTAAAGGGTATTTACATGACGCTTATATATTTCCGCCAGCTCTTCATTCGTACGCAATAAAGAACTCATTGGCTTCCCCCTCTCACCTTATATACGATTGAGCAGACCAAAACGTTGAGTTAAAATAAAAATATTTCAAAATATCAATGATTTGGTTTTTTATATTGTACCACTTTTGTATCAGTACTGCAGTGTGTGTTGTGTATGAAAAGTTGAGAAGTGTCCCCGATTTGAGACATGTCCCCAATAGGAAAGTTGAGAAACGTCCCCAAATTGAGAACTGTCCCCGATAAAAGTTAAGAAAGGTCCCCGACGTGTTGCATTGGAATACGCAATATGATATTGTTTTGGTGTAAAAAATACAGAATTTCACATATTCGAGTAACAAATGACAGGAGATTTGCATGAGCATAAGTTTCAAGGAACTGGGATTATCGGAGCCCATACTGAAAGCACTAAATGAATTGGAGTTTGAAGAGCCCACCGAAGTGCAGGCAAGAGCAATACCCCATATTTTGGACGGAAGGGATGTCATTGTCACATCCAAGACAGGCAGCGGAAAAACCGCCGTCTTTGGTGCCTCTGTCCTGCAGCTTACCGACCCTGCCGACCCGGGTCCGCAATGCCTCATATTGGAGCCCACCAGGGAATTGGCCGTTCAGGTGGACAACGATCTGAAAAAATATGCCAGATACCTTTCCCATACCTCTACAGCTGTTTACGGGCAGCACAACATGAATACCGAAATCCGTGAGCTGGAAAAGAATATCACGATTGTCAGCGGGACCCCCGGAAGAGTGTATGATCACATTGAGCAGGGCACGCTGAAAACAAAGAATATAAGGTTTTTGGTTCTGGACGAAGTGGATCGAATGATGGATATGGGATTCATCGATCAGGTCCGGCGGATTATCCGTACCCTGCCCAGGAATCGGATCACCCTGCTCTTTTCTGCAACCATACCGGAGGAAATAGCCCGTTTATGCCGACAGTATATGAAAGATCCGGTTACCGTTGAAATTGAGTCAGAAACCCGGACGGTAGATACCGTAGAGCAAATGTATTATCGTGTGGAAAGAAATGAGAAGCGCACCCAGCTGAATCGCCTGCTCCTGATGGAACGGCCTGAAACCTGCATGATTTTCTGCAATACTAAAATAGCAGTTGATCAGGTGCAAAGCTTCCTAACCCGAAATGGGTATGCTTCCAGAGCCCTGCATGGGGACATTCCCCAGAAAACAAGGATGAGAAATATCCAGCAGTTCAAGCGGGGTGATTACAACATTCTGGTAGCAACGGATGTAGCCGCCAGGGGAATTCATGTGGAAGGCTTGTCCCTGGTTATCAATTACGATGTACCGGTTGAACTGGACAGTTACATCCACCGCATCGGACGTACCGGCCGCGCAGGCCAGGATGGACGTGCCATTTCACTGGTAACCGGAGACGACATAATGACCCTTTATGCTATTGAAGAACACATAGGCACCTTGATTCCCGAAGCTGAACTGCCTACAGATGAGGAATTGGCAGAGCAAAAGGAAGAATCCGATGCATGGGTCAGGGCAAATGCTGCAAGGCATCAGCCTGAAAAGCCTGCCTCAGGAACCGGTTCCCGCAGCAGAAGCCGGAGCAGATCCTCACGCAAAACAGGAAGCCGCAGCCGGAAAAGGGATGTGGAAAGCCCTGCTCAAAGGGCAGCAGAAGCACCTTTGCATAGAAATGCAAAGCCGGCTGCTCCTGTGAAGAAGAAGCCGGCTTCATCCAAGGATGAAAAAATTGTTTCTGTCAGAATCGCGAAAACCGCTGCTGACTCCAAGGCTGCCAAACCCGCTTCAGAGCAGATAGAAAGAAGCAAAGAGGCGGAAGCACTCGGAGTGGCAAAAATAACCTGGTCAACACAGCCTTCCGCAAAGAAACCCTTCCTGCGAAAAATGCTGGATAAAATACTGGGTAAGTAAAGGCAGTATTTTACTTGTTGAAGTGAGGCAGCCAGTCTTTGTTTGCCTCAAACATCTCGTCAACCATGGACTTGATTTCCTCCAGGCTGAGGACAGCAGAGGTCAGCGGATCCATGCAGATGGCATGGAATACCTTGCGTTTGTCGCCGGTAAGAGCTGCCTCAACGGCCAGTTCCTCGCAGCGCGCACTGATGTTCACCAGAATTGCCAGGTGATCAGGCAGCGGACCTACATGGAGGGGGTTAAGTCCTCTCTTTGATGCCAGAACAGGCACCTCCACACAGCAGCCTTCCGGCAGATTGTCTATAAGCC
>DUOA01000123.1 GCA_012839095.1 Clostridiales bacterium | reverse complement strand
ATTGACTACTTCGGAACCAGCTCCGAAGACAGCATATGGGAAAGAGCAATGTTCTATGATTTCAACAGCAACGGCGAAATCGATATCAGCGATATCACTTACATCGCAGTACGCATTCGCCTATGAGCCGGCTGAATTCCTGATTTAAGTACTAAAAAGGGGCCGTCTCAATGCTATATTGAGACAGCCCCTTAACTTAATGCTTTTATGTAATATTTTGAACTCTTAGGCTTTATAAATATTGAAAGGGGCTGTCTTGAAGCGCACTTTAAGACAGCTCTGATATCCTATTGATTACTTGTCGTAAAACTTGTCAAACCTGGCTGCATTCTGAGTTCTTAAGGTCAGCTCCATGGTATTGAATACATGATCCTGAGGCATGGAGCTTTCTGTACGGTCAAGGCAGTCCCGTATCAGACGGCCGAAGAATGGAAACCCTGTTGTATTATCTGCCTGAATATGCCTGCATTCGGACTTATTGCACAGGAATATATGGTGCCGCCTGAGTCTTCCCCTACGTTGATATACTTTATCAGCTCCATATAGCCATCGGTGCCTACTATATAAATGCGTCCGTCGCCCCATACAAGCAAGGCATCAGGAGAGAACCAGTCCAGGCGAATATGGCAGGTTGCACCATTGTCCTCGGTAAGCACCACTTCGCCATTGTCTTCAAACTCCGGGTGCTCCGGATTATTGTAGTTTACAGCTGAAAACCTGAATTCTCTTTTTTTGCAAACATGATTCACCCTGCCTACATCCCTGGCTTAAGAAGGGCTTAAGTATGACGGAAGGGTGCGGAAATACCATCCTTTGTGTTTCTGCTGTAAATATGCTTGTCAAATACCTGGAAGTAACACCTGCACCAAGCAGGGCTGTCATTTCCAGTAGGCTTATCCGCAGAAACACTACCAAATTTAACGATAAGGAGTAATACCATGAAAAATCATGTATGGGAACGCCTTCTGAGCATTATCAGCGGAAACAACAGCACACTTGAAACTGCCTTGATTGTGGATAGCCCCTGGATTCCGGGATACTGCGGCATTAACACCATAGATTACTTTGCCCGTCCGGATGTCTGGCTTGCTGCCCATGAAAGAATAAAAGCCGATTTCCCAGGTATAATTTTTCTTCCCGACTACTGGGTTGAATACGGAATGGCCCTGGAGCCCTCCGGATTTGGCTGCAAGGTGGATTTTTATCCAAATACACCGCCTTCCATTCATCAAATTATTGAGGACGCTGATGATACAGACACCATAGAAAAACTTGCAGTTCCGGATCCCAAGAGAAGCGGTCTGATGCCCATTGCACTTCGTCTTCAGAAACATTATTCAGGGCTCCTGGCTGAAAAAGAGGAAATGATCAAAATAGTAAGTACCCGCGGCCCTCTGACAACAGCTTCTCATCTCATGGGTGTTACTGAATTTTTGATGTGTATTAAGCTCAATCCTGATGCAGCTCACACCCTGCTTAAGAAGACTACTGAACTGTGCAAACGCTGGCTCAATGCCCAGTTTGATACGGTAAAAACTGCAGAAGGCATGCTATTGCTGGACGATGTATGCGGTTTTCTCAGTGATGCAGATTACAGGGATTTTGCTCACCCATATCTGAAGGATATATTTAAATACTTTTCCTGTAAAATCAAAATTATGCATAATGATTCTGAAAGTGATGTGATCTATCCATATTTGAGCGATCTGGGAATTGATATGTATCAGCCGACATATACAAGGCCGGTTTCTGAAATCCGCAGAAAAATAGATGACAGAATTACAATACTGGGCACACTGCCAACTATGTCACTGGCAGAGGACAGGCCTGAACAGATCAAGAAAATGACCCTTGATATGATTAACGACTATATTGTGGCAAACAATGGAAGCATTAAGCGTCTGCTGGTCAGTACGGGAGGCGGGGCACCCATGGGTGCCAAAAAGGAATGCATTGATGCTGTTGTCAGTGCAGTAGAACTATTCAACGGGGAATATGATGCATAAGCATCTAAAATATAATAAAAGGGGAGAATAAGAATGAAGAAATTTGTTTCGCTGCTGCTTGTACTTGCCCTGATGACTACATTTATTGGCTGTACGGCTGGTACGGGCAAAGTCTATACCTTGCGCACCTCTACCAACCTTGCGGCAACAAGCACTGTAGGAAAGGCCCTGGCCCGCTTTGTTGAACTCGTTAACGAGAAGTCCGGAGGCCGCATCAAGGCTACAGCAAATTTTGGCTCTGAGCTGGGCAACCAGGCTGAGCAGGTGGAAATGGCACGGCTGGGTGACCTTGAAATGGTTGTAGCAGCCCCCGGTACAGGCCCTGGCGCCTATGAAGGGCTCGGACAGCTGATGATGTTTGAGTTTCCCTTCCTTTTCAAGGATAACGATCATTACCGCCGCGTCCTCAAGGAAATGGAAGGTGAGGTAAGCGAGCTTGTGTCCTCTATTGGATTTACAGCCATGGCAGGCCAGTCCCAGGGTTCCCGTTCCATTCTGACAACCAGCCCGGTAGAGTCCATTGAAGACATGAAAGGCCTGGTTATGCGCGGACCCAACCCTGTATATATCGCCATGTTTGAGGCTCTTGGTTCCTCAGGTATTACCATGGACTGGAATGAAATTTATACGGCTCTTTCACAGAATGTATGCGATGGCTGCGAAGGCTCTCCATCCTCCCTCAATGCTTCAAAGTTCCAGGATCATGCCAAGTATTTGGCCGTAACCAATCATATAATTGCCTGCATTTACTATTTCTTTAACACAGAGTGGCTTGAGTCCCTTCCCAAGGATCTCCAGGAAATAATCCGCGAATGTGCAGAAGAGGCAGTAAAATATCAGGAAGAAATTGATGATGAAGATCAGGGTGCAGCACTGGAACAGATGAAGAAAGACGGTGTTACGGTTACCGAAATTACCGACATTGATAAATGGAAAGAAGCTTGTGCTCCCTTGCTCGATGAATACCGGGCTAAAGGTGAGGAATGGGCTGCATTCATAGACAAGCTGACATCAATTGAATAAACAGATTACGGCATCATTTTCCGACTGAAATATTGTGGGAGCTGGTATAAAGGCTCCCGCAACTTTATCCATTACTTGGTGAGGTGTCTGTTTACATCCCTGTAGACAGTGCTTCAAGGAGGCTTTTTTATGGAAACTATCAGAAAGGTATACAACATCATCCACAAGGCACGGGTTACGGCAATTGTTCTCTTACTGATCTTCATTATAGCCATATGTACTGTCAATATTGTTCTTCGTTATCTGGTATCAAGAGTAGACGCAATTGACCTGAGGCCTTATTCATGGGTGGATGAAATCATGCGCATGCTGGTCATATGGGTGGCATTTCTTGCAGCCAGCCTGGGTGCAAAGGAGAATTCCCATGTCAGCCTGGAGAGTATTGTTAAGAAATACCTGCCCGATAACTATGCAGACATACTGCGCAAAATTGCAAGCATAATTGTTCTTGTTGTTCTGGCACTGCTTATCTATTTTGGAATCAGTCAGACAATAAATGCCCGAATGAGTTACTTGCAGAATCTGCCTATCACCAATGCCTGGTTTTATGCTGCCATACCGGTCGGTTGTTTCTATTTGTTTATAGATTACCTGCTTATATTTATCTTTGGCGAGCATCCTTTTTCCAGCAAAATGCTGGCTGCAGATAAGGCAGATAAGGAATAACGGAGGTAAGGGCTATGTTATTAACTTTGTTAATATTTCTTGTACTTTTAATCTTCATATTTTTAGGCTTTCCCATATTTATGGCTCTGCTTATAACCGGTATTATCTTCGTAATTGCCGGCGGAAACTCCATGGAACTGACCATCATCAAAATGTTTGGCAGCATCAACAGCCTTTCACTCCTTGCAATTCCTTTCTTCATAATTGCGGGCAACTTGATTATGCGCGCTAAAATTACCGATAGACTGGTAAGCTTTTCTGATGCATTGGTAGGCTGGCTGAAAGGCGGTCTAGGACATGTTAACATAGTAAGCTCCATGCTCTTTGGCGGTATTCAGGGCTCAGGTGCAGCAGATGCCGCAGCCATAGGCGGAATGCTGATTCCTGCCATGGAAGAACAAGGTTATGAAAAGGACTATGCTGTTGCTGTTACAGCAGGTTCATCCATGCTTTCACCTATAATTCCTCCAAGCATCGCTATGATTTTGTATGCTTATTATACTGAAGTTCCTATTGCCCATATGTTTATGGGAGGCCTTGTGCCGGGCATAATGATAGGTCTTATGATGATGATTGTCAATCGGATTGCATACAGCCGTCGGGGATACGAGTTTCCGCTTACAAAATTTTCAATAAAAAATCTGCTGCGTACTTCCATTAGATCTTTTGGAGCCCTGTTAATGCCCCTGATAATCCTGTCCGGTATTGTGTTTGGTCTGGTAACGCCTACCGAATCCGGGGTTCTGGCAATTCTTTACGGACTCTTTTATGGATTTGTTGTCAGTAAGACTCTTAAGCTTAAGGATATTCCCAAAATTCTGATTGACTCTGCTATAACCACAGCGGTTGTCTTTATGACAATTGCAGCTGCAGGTGTCCTGTCCAATGTTCTGGTCCGCCTGCATTTCCAGACAGAGGTTCAGAACTTTGCAGTTAATGTGCTGGGTAATCCGGCCTTGGCATCCGGATTTCTGTTTATTGTATTCATCATACTGGGCATGTTTCTTGATCCTACCGTTATAATTGCCATGTTCGCAACAACGGTTCTTGCTATCGGTAACGCTTTTGGATTCAATCCAATTCACTACGGTGTTGTTATGACCATAATGATGCAGCTGGGGGCAATTACTCCTCCTGTGGGAACCTTCCTGTTTATTAGCTGTGGTGTTGCAGGACTGCAAATGGAAAAAGCTGTAAAACCGTTGCTGCCTTACATCTTCGTGATAATTATAGCCATGATTCTTTGCATGATTTTCCCGAAGATAGTAACATGGCTGCCCGGACTGCTATACGGAATATAATGTTTTGTAGGAGAGTCTGCCTATGCGTATTGTTTTATTGGAACCATTGGGTGCAGCGGATGAGATTATTGTTTCACTGGGAAAGACGATTGAAGAAGGCGGACATGAATTTATAATGTACGGAGACAAGCCGGT
>DUOA01000169.1 GCA_012839095.1 Clostridiales bacterium | reverse complement strand
GAATTCCACTGCATCATAGCCCAAATCAGCCGCTGCCTTTATACGGTCATAAAAATCCAGATCAGTCAAAACCGGTTCAATACATAATGATAATTTCATTTTGTTTACACCCTCCCTGCAAAACATTCAAATTTTTCAGTAAATATGCATACTATAATGCCTTTGTTAAAAATAGGAAAACCCTGCGTGTTTTCTTGGATCACACAGGTTGTATTGTTATTCAGGTTATCCTGCAGTTTTATTAAGACTATGAATATAATAATTCAATGAAAACTATGGTTTTCTAAACATAAAATAAACATTGTTTTGCTAAGCTTTGTATATTGCAAGCAAGTTGTATAAACATATTATAGATATGTGGTGCTATAATGTCAATATTGTTTTATGTTTCTTTTCAAAATACTCATTTATTAGTCAGCTGCCTCCCTGAATATCAACGCCCATAATCATAAGCTTCAGGCTTTATTATGCTAAGATGAGTAGTGGGAACCATTCCCTTTATTCATGGAAAAGGTTAATCTGAAATAAGTTTCGGCAGCGTTTTCCTCCGGTATAAGAATATGTGATTGCAGATCCACATAGCCAGTGTACTCGACATCACAGGTAAAAGTGATGCCAGCTACATGAAATTGAAAATCCTTAAAAGTGCTATTGTCGATTTGCTTTGCTATTTTGCCAGGAATACTTGAGTATAAGCTCATTTCTTTCTGTGCACCGATAAATGCTAATGCAGATGTAAGCATTTGTGTATTATATGAGTAAATCCAATCTTCATTATTTTTGATTTCTATTGAAAATGTAACACCTGTTATATGCCCATTTTCGATCGAGAAATGATACTCCGGCCTTTTGGCATGGCCCAAATCTATATATATCGTGCCGTCAAATTCCCTCTCCGTCCATTTTCCATATTCATTCAAGTATTTGTTCCCAAAACTGATGTCGTAATACTTAGCATAATAATTGTGATTCTCAGCAAATTCAGCTATAGTCAGATCGCCTCGGTTGGGAGGAAGCTGCTGTGCAGACATTATCGTAAATAAGATAATTAATAAGCTTACATATGCACCTATATACAACACGCCCCGGTACCATTTTGTATCCTTAATGGTATAAGACAAGAGACCATCCCAAGGCTGTGTTTCATTTTCACTGCACAGCTTGTAGCTTTTCCAAAGACGGACAAGGTTGTAAATAGGAATATTGTATCCCATCCCAGCGGATATTACCCCCCACGTCCGCTCAAATCCTTCACCATAGGTTAGACGCCTGCTATCAGAGCTTTTTATCTTTAGTCCAAAGATTGCCTTCCCAGGAGTGGTGCTGAATATATGAAGCCAGAGGGGCTCTAAAACCAGCATAATCGCAATTGCAACAAAGGAATTAAGAAAGTTACCGAAATTGCTTATTTTGATTATATTTATATTTAATACAAATGCTAAGAAAGCTGACCAAAGTGTATTATACATAAAGATATCCAACATTCTTGCCAAATATCTGCGCCATGGGTGAAATACCTGTGTTTTCTCCATTCCTGATAGAGTATCTATTTCTCTAATCAACATGTCACCAGCTCATCCTCTCCTGCAGCTATCTCTATAATAAACTATAATGTATGTTAACAGTCAATAAAATAGTGTAAAGTTTCCATACTTTTTGTTATCTGAAATCCGCTGTCGGTCACCCGACGAGACATAAATAATACAGATTCTACATATAATATTCTGTTGACGCTAGCCATTTCCCCATGATATCATTTGTTAATAAAAATTTTCAACAAACGTATATAACGAATTCGAACAGTGTCATCGTCCCAATATTTTTAACTATATCAAGTTATGGGAGATCCGGTTAAACCCCTTAAATTTAAATAGATGGAACAAAATCAGATTCAGAACAAGTGTAAGAAAAGGCAGGGCTTGGTAAAGCAAAATGAGCCAAAAATAATAGCTCACAGAGGAGGACACTATGCGTAATAAATCCTACGTTCTCGCATGCCTGATAGCCGCTCTGTTACTTTTTGCGGCAGGATGCAGCAAAGTCACTCCACACCCCACAGATCCCAAGTTTACGCCCACACCTGAGCCGACCAGAACGCCCACAACCAAACCTGAGAAAACACCGTCCCCGGAGCCGACTACGAAAACCGAGCCTGCTGCCAATGCCATGCCGGATTTCTCTGTATCACTGGTGGGAGGTGGTACATTCACGCTGTACGAAAACCTGGGCAAGCCGTTGTTTATCAGCATGTTCTCAACATCGAACGCACCAGGCGTCGAGGGAATGATCCATATTGAACGGCTTTATAAGGACATGGGCGACAAAGCCACTTTCCTGGTCATCAATTTAGGCGGTGATGAGGCATCAACCGGGGCCTTTGCGGAGGATAATGGGTATACTCTGCCGTTTGCGTATACCCCTGACATCAAAGGGCCTTATGGTGAGGAATATTCCCTCAATCCCCAGACCTTGATTCTCAACTCAACCGGAGTACTAACCGGCTATTTTCCAGGCACATCGGACTACGACAACTACTATATTGCTCTTGAAAAAGCTGGGCAGGATCTGCCGCCCATAGAGAACCCAATTCCGCCTGCAAGTGCTCCGAAGGAATTCGCAGGCGGGATTATGCCTGCATTTTCTCTGCCCCTGGTAGGTGGAGGAGACTTTGTGTTTTCCGGCAAACCGGATAAACCTGTACTAATAAATTTGTTTGCGACATGGTGCGGGTCCTGCTGGGAAGAGATGCCCCATATCGAGAAGCTATATAAGGAGATGGGCAACGAGGTGGACTTCCTGATTATCGATATCGGTGAGGATGAAGCGACTGCCAGGGAATATATTGACCAGGTCGGCAACACAATACCGTTTGCGTACTCCATAGACGGAGCACCTTTCTCTGATTATCCTGTTCAGTTCCTCCCTCAGACCTTCATAGTAGACACAGAAGGAGTCATTACAGCGTATTTCCCGGGCCCATCCGATTACAAGAATTTCCGTACAGCGCTAGAGGGGGTGATTCAGCAATGAACCGTACACGTGCTGTATTGCCAATTGCATTGTCCTGTCTAGGTGCGATGCTCATCACTGCAGGTATACTGGGCGGCGAGCTGCCAATGATACTGCGAAAAGCAATCTACATATGGCTTGAGCCGCTTGGATTGATGTCTTGGGCTTATTTTTTGAACCTCACGTTTACGGGAACATATCAATGGGTTTTCAGCTGTTTTTAGTAAAGTATCTGTTCATGGAAACATGTCAATATCGTATGAAAGTGGAGCCGCTGATTGTAAACGAACAAGGCACTCTACGAAACTACAACATAGAGTGCCTTG
>DUOA01000122.1 GCA_012839095.1 Clostridiales bacterium | reverse complement strand
GGCGTATTTGGATAAAAATCTACCTTACAGCCAAAGCCGGAAGGCTCCAGTGCCATTCCGTATTCAACCCAGTAGTCGGGAAGAAAAATTATACCAGGAAAATCGGCTTTTATTCTTTCATGGGCAGCAAGCCAGACATCCGGACGGGCAAAGTAATCTATTGTGTTAATGCCGCAGTATCCCGGAATCCAGGGGCTGTCCACAATCATGGCAGTTTCAAGTCTGCTGTTGTTTCCGCTGATAATGCTCAGAAGGCGTTCCCACTCATGATTTTTCATGGTATTACTCCTTACCGTAAAAGTATTACTCCATACCGTAAAATTTGGTGGTGTTTCTGCGGATAAGCCTGCTGGAAATGACCGCCCTGCTCGGTGCAGGTGTTCCTTCCAGGTGTCGGACAAGCATATTTACAGCAGAAACACAAAGGGATTCATAATTGCCGTCTATGGTTGTCAGCTCAGGATAACAATATTGGGAAAGAATGGTATTTCCGCACCCTACCACTGAGAGCTGTTCAGGTATGGCTATGCCTTTTGAAAGAGCATATTTAAGTGCACTTACAGCAGTAGTATCTTCACAAGTTACTATTCCGTCATACTTAAGCCCTTCTTCTGCCAGGGATTCGAAAAACCTGTAACTTTCCCGTACATCCTGCGGGCAGTGCCTGATATAATCCTGTGATACTGCAAGATCGTGGTCTTTCATAGCGGCAATGTAGCCGTCCATCTTGCGTTTCTCCGATTCTGACAGGGTAGTATACAAAAATAAGATATCCCTGACATTTGTTGAAATCAGCTCTGAAGTTGCCATGTAGCTGCTGTTGAAATCATCACACAGCATGCAGTATATATTTTCACCCTCCAGATTTCCATTGATAAGAAAAACAGGTACGCTCCCGGCAGCATCCAGGATGCATTGGTTATTCTTAGGATTGCTTTCTATGAAGAATGAGCCAACAATGATTATGGCATCAACCCGCCGTTCCAGCATCATTTTCAGGTAGTCTTCCTTGCCCTGCATATTATATTCCAGACAGTAGAGTATGGAATCGTAATTATTCCGCCTCAGCTCACGCTCCAGGTAACCAATGGCGGGAGTAAGGTTTATGCAGGAATTTGTATCAGCAGGATCTACGCATAAAATGCCGATGGTTCGCATCGTATTGAGCCCCAGACCCCTTGCAAACGCATTTGGCGTATAGCCCGATTCCTTTATTATTTTCAGCACCTTCTTACGTGTCTTTTCGCTGACCTTTTCACTGCCGTTGATAACCCGCGATACCGTTGTAACTGAAACACCGCTTAGCCTGGATATGTCGTATATGGTCATATTTACCCGCCTACTTGCATTGAAACTACTTTCATTTTTATATACATAGATTATTTGATTTCATTTTATTTGTCAATACGAATTTTGAAATATTTTATTGATTTGACTATAAATAAGATAATCCTTAGTGCACTTATACTGAATTCATTCAAAAAAGCATTGACATATCTGGTGAAATATAATATTTTAGTTTTATGAAAGTAATTTCATTATATGACATTTCACAGAGTGGAAAAGGAACAGTATCAGGTACGATAGGAGGGCATTACATATGATTAAATGCGCTGTTATAGGTCTGGGCGCCATATCCGGAGCACATATTGAAGGATACCTGGCTCAGGAAGCTCGTTGCCGCGTTGTTGCCTTATCAGATATGAGAAGGGAAAACATAACAAGAACCATAGAAAGATACAATCTTAAAGCTGCGGAGTATACCGACTACAAGGCTATGCTGGCAGATGAGGAAATAGAACTTGTTTCCATCTGTACTCCTCCGGGAACACACAAATCCATAGCCACAGACTGCCTCCGGGCAGGCAAGCATGTACTGCTAGAAAAACCCATGGCCCCTTCATTGGCAGAGTGCGATGAAATAATAAATGAGGCTGAAAAGGCCGGCAGAATAGTATCTGTAGTCGCACAATACCGCTATACAGGACAGTATTACCGATTAAAGAAACTTCTTGATACTGAAAAAGCCGGCAAAATGCTCCACATTGCAGTTGATGCATTGTTCTGGCGGGGCCAGCCCTATTATTATCTTGACTGGCGGGGACGATGGGAAACAGAAGGGGGCGGCTGTACCCTTAACCACGCAGTACACTTTATAGATCAGCTCATCTGGCTTGCAGGCATGCCCAGGCGGGTTGCAGCATTTATGAACAATGTTGCTCACGACAACTCTGAAGTGGAGGATATTTCTGAAGCTGTACTGCAGTTTGAAAACGGCATGGTGGGACGAATCACAAGTTCCCTTCTGCATCATGGTGAAAAACAGGGGCTTTCCATCCAGACGGATAAGGGCAGCATAGGGGTTCCATTCCAGCCCCTGTCTTCAAAAACCCTGGAAAACGGATTCCCTCAGGACGCTCCTGAACAGGCTGAGATTTTAAGAAATGAGTTTGAAAGCGTTGAACTTCCTCAATTTCAAGGCCATTCCGGTCAAATTGACGATGTTCTGTCTGCAATAGAAGGCAAAGAATCACAATATGTAACGGGAACGGAAGCAAGAAACGCACTGGAACTTATACTGGCAATATACAAGTCTGCAGCTGCACAGACCATAGTGGAGCTGCCGCTCTCCCCCGATGACCCCTTTTACCGTAAAGATACAATGATAGCACAAATGCCCGTTTACCACGAAAAGAAAGTCAGCGTAGAAGCTTTTCAGGATAATACAATCAAAGTAGGGGGTAGTGAATTTGTCGAAAAAGAGTGAATTCCAGCGAAAGGACGGCAGCACCTATGCACCGGTAGGCAGGGTGAAGCATGTGTGCAAGAAAGGAGAATTCAGGTTTTCGGCTGCAGGTCTTGACC
Source organism: Clostridiales bacterium (assembly GCA_012839095.1). Taxonomy (GTDB): domain Bacteria; phylum Bacillota; class Clostridia; order Caldicoprobacterales; family DTU083; genus DUOA01. The sequence continues at coordinate 6,103 of DUOA01000122.1, read as the reverse complement.
ATGGGCACATTTTCGGTATGTGTAACGGCCTTCTGGAGGCAGGGGCAGAACTGGTATCGGTTTACGATCCGGATCCTCAGAAGGTTAAGGGTTTTTTGGATAAGTTTCCCGAAGCACAGCCGGCTGAGTCGCTGGATGAGGTTATAAATGAACCTTCCATTAATCTGGTAGCATGTGCGGCGGTTCCCCGGGACCGCGGTGAGATTGGGGTTAAGGCAATGCTGGCAGGCAAAGACTTCTTCGCAGACAAGCCTCCCTTTGTTTCCATGGAGCAGCTTGAGGAATGCCGAGAAGTCTCACAGAACACGGGCAGGAAGTTCTTTGTTTATTTCAGCGAAAGACTTCATGTGGAAGCGGCAGTATGCGCTGGTAAGCTGATTCAAGAAGGGGCTGTAGGCAGGGTCATACATATGGATGGGTTTGGTCCTCACAGGCACTCTCCCGAGCTCAGGCCTGCCTGGTTTTATGACAAATCTGCATACGGCGGCATTATTTGCGATATAGGATCCCATCAAATCGAGCAATTCCTGTATTACACCGGAGCAAAAAGCGCTAAAGTTGACTTTTCTCGCACGGCAAACTACAATAATCCGGAGCACCCGGAATTTGAGGACTATGGCGAAGTGGTGCTTACCGGGAACAATGGCGCAACCTGCCATATTCGCCTGGACTGGTTCACTCCTGATGCCTTGCCTGTATGGGGTGACGGACGCACTTTCATAGTAGGCACCGATGGCTATATTGAGCTGAGAAAGTATATCAACGTAGGGGAAGACTCAGGCGGCAGCCATATATTCCTGTGCAATAAATCTGAATGCAGGCATATTCAGGCAGATAATACGACAGGGTTTCCCTTCTTCGGCCGTCTGATACGGGACTGCCTTGACCGTACAGAAAGCTCCATGTCTCAGGAGCATGTATTCAATACCATGGAACTGACCTTAAGAGCTCAGAATGCAGCCAGGTTTGACAAGTTTTTCGAAGAAAAATAATCAGGAATTATAAAAAGGGCTGTCCTGAAATGCGCTTAAGGACAGCCCTTTCCATAACCTATAAACTGATATCTACTGATAAGGGCTTCATGCCGGTCAGCTCTACGCTCCTCCTGTCAGGCTGGCTTATGCCTGCAAATATCGTAAAGCTGTCGCTGTCAATATACCTGTTGCCTACATCGTCCACTATATCCATAGCCTTGTTAAGAACCTTAAACTCTATGGTCTTTGAATCACCCCGTTTCAGGGATACACGCCTGAACCCGCATAAGCTGTGATTGGGAACGGCAAATTTTGACTTGTTGTCCTTAATGTAGATTTGGACCACTTCATCGGTATCATAATCGCCTATGTTTTCTATTTCTATCGATAATAATATATCACTCTCTCTGGTAACCTTATTCAGGACCTTCAGATTCCTCAGCGCAACCCTGCTGTAGGTCAGTCCGAAACCAAAGGGATACAAAGGCTCGGTTTCAATATACCGGTAAGTCCTGTTCTTCATTGAATAATCTGTAAACTCAGGAAGCTCATACGATCCTGAATAGAATGTAACAGGCAGTTTTCCGGAGGGAGAAAATTCGCCAAACAGGCATTCAGCAACGGCCTGGCCGCCCCTGGCACCTGGATACCATGCCTGTACCACAGCCCTGCAGTTTTTATCAGCAAAATCCAGGTTCACTGCACTTCCGGTAGTCAGAACAAGTATGACAGGTTTACCCGTTGCTGCCACTTTCTCCAGCAGCTCCTGCTGTACCGCGGGTAGGTTTAAATCCACCTTATCCCCGGAATCGGTATAATTGCCGGTGTCCATTTCTTCTCCTTCCAAGGTTTCGTCAAGGCCCAGGCAGAGTATTACCAGATCACTGTGTTTTGCAACTATCAAAGCCTCTGACAACCTGTCACTCTTCATTGTCAGGGGCGAGGTTCTTTCTTCAGCCAGCTGACAGCCTTCAGCATAGTATATACGTATATCTTCACCCTCAAGATAATCCTGTATGCCCTCAAGCAAGGTAATATATCTTGAAGGAGTTCCATAATAGTTGCCCTTAAGGGCTAGTCGGCTGTTGGCATTCGGTCCTATTACGCCGATGGATTTGATCCTGTCCTTGTTCAAAGGCAGAATACCGTCATTCTTCAGCAAAACCAGGCTCTTTCTTGCAGCTTCCAATGCTGCCTCATTGTGCTCCTTTGAATCTACAACTGAGTATGGTATGTTGTCGTACTCACATTCATCAAACATGCCCAGTTTAATCCTGGTGGTAAAGAGTCTTACAGCAGCCCTGGTAATGTCTTCTTCCGTTATCAGCCCTTCATTAAATGCCTGCAGAATATGCAGATAGATATTGCCGCAGTTCAGATCACAGCCTGCTTTCAGGGCCAGTGCCGCTGATTCCGGTGCAGTTGACGTAACAAGATGCTTGGTATGAAAATCCCGTATTGCCCAGCAATCTGAAACCACGTGTCCCTCAAACTTCCACTTATCCCTCAATATATTTTTAAGCAGGGTATAGCTTCCGCAGCAGGGTTCACCGTTTGTCCTGTTATAAGCTCCCATTACGCTTTCAACCTTAGCTTCGATAACACAGTCTTCAAATGCCGGCAGGTATGTTTCCCATAGATCCTTCTTGGAAACTTCCGCATCAAATTCATGCCTGAGCTTTTCAGGACCGCTGTGTACAGCATAGTGCTTGGCACAGGCTGCAGCCTTCATATATTTTCCGTCACCCTGGAGCCCCTGGATAAAGGCTACCCCTAATCTGCCTGTCAGGTAAGGGTCTTCCCCGTATGTCTCATGACCCCTGCCCCATCTTGGATCCCTGAATATATTAATATTCGGAGACCAAAATGTAAGACCCTTAAATATGTCATGATCATTGTGTTTTATGAACTCGTTGTATTTAGCCCGGCCTTCAGTAGCGATGATATCGGCTATTTCCTTCAAAAAATCAGGATCGAACATGGCCGCCATGCCTATAGCCTGGGGAAACATGGTGGCAGTGCCTGCCCTGGCAACACCATGTAAGGCCTCGTTCCACCAATTATATGCAGGTATATTCAACCGTTCGATTGCCGGGGCATCATATCTTAATTGGGAAGCCCTTTCCTCAATTGTCATCTGCTCCACCAGTTCCCTGGCTCTTTTCTCAGCTCCCTGTGTAGAAATTCTTTTGGTCATTATTCATCACTCCTTGCTTTGATGCATTATTTTATAGCATTTGTGCCTTGATAAATCAGGCCCGCATTGCCTTAAACAAGCCCTTCATGCTTGGATAGATGCTTCTGAATGTTTCGTATCTCTCATTGTACAGTGATGCAATCTCGGGATCGGGCTCTACTGTTTCCTTAACCCTCACAATACCCTGTGCAATATCTTCAACAGACTCATATTTTCCGCAGCCCACCGCTGCCAGCATGGCCCCGCCCATGGCAGGCCCTTCCTCCACTTCCGGGATCTCCACCTTCAAATTTAGGACATTCGACAGAATCCTTCTCCAAAGATGGCTTTTTGCTCCGCCGCCGCACATCTTGGTTTTTTCCACCATGATTCCCAGGGATTTGGCAACCTCGTAGGAATCCCTTATGGCAAATGCAACCCCTTCCATCATGGCGAGGGTCATATCTTTCCTGGTTGTTTCCATTGTCAGCCCGATAAATGCACCTCTGGCATCGGGATCATTATGAGGGGAACGTTCTCCCATAAGATAGGGCAGGAAATATACATGGTTCTTGCCCAGGCTGCTTATATTCTCCTGCTCACCGGCAAAATCAGCAGTCTTCAATATATCTTCCATCCACCACTTGTTGCAGGAAGCAGCACTCAAAACAACCCCCATAAGATGATAATTTCCGGCTGCATGGGCAAAGAAATGCAGGGCACTGTTTCTGTCTGCCCTGAATTCGCTGCTGGGTATGAATATGGTGCCCGAGGTGCCAAGGGAAACATTGCAGCTTCCTTCTGCCACTGTTCCGGTTCCCACCGCGGCAGCTGCATTGTCTCCCGCGCCTGCAACCACCTTTACGTCTTTATTTAAACTTAGCTCCGAGCTCAGATCTTCTTTAAGGGTGCCGACAACTTCGTAGCTTTGGTAAACGGCCGGAAGCTGTTCTTCTCTAATACCGCAGATATCCATCATCTTTCCAGACCAGCATTTATTCTTTACATCATAAAACAATGTACCGGATGCATCTGAAGGATCCGATGCATGAACTCCCGTTAATTTATATATAATATAGTCTTTTGGAAGCATGATCCTGGATATTCGTTTGAAATTCTCCGGCTCATGTTTTCTCATCCACAACAACTTGGGGGCTGTAAAGCCTGCAAATGCAATATTCCCCGTGTATTCAAACAGCTTGTCCTCTCCGATTACCTTATTAAGATACACGGTCTCCCCGGCAGTTCTGCTGTCGTTCCAAAGAATGGCAGGTCGTATTATATTGTCATTCTCATCCAAAACCACTAATCCATGCATCTGTCCTCCGAATCCTATGCCCTCAACCTCTTCTTTTTCTATACCGGAAATCAACTCCTTCAAACCGATAACAGTCTGAACATACCAGTCCTCAGGATCCTGCTCAGACCAGCCGGGTTTTGGAAAATAAATGGGGTAATCCTTTGATACAATTCTTTCGATGCCTCCATTCTCATTCATAAGCAGGAGTTTTACAGCTGATGTTCCCACATCAATTCCGATATAATACATATTTCATCTCCTGCCCCCTGCCGTCCTTGCGAAGGTTGTACAGGAAGTCCTGTACGACAGAGGTTAAGGGAAGCGGGGCTCCGACTGAATGCCCGCATTCCAATGCGTTATTCAGGTCTTTTATATGCAGATCAATTTTAAATCCCGGTTTAAAATTCCCCTCCAGCATCATGGGAACCTTGGCCTCCATAACCGTGCTGCCGGCCAGCCCTCCCCGAATGGCCTCGAATACCAGGAGGGGATCCACTCCTGCCATTTTAGCCAGCATAAAGGCCTCGCTGCATGCAGCTATATTCAGTGCAACTATAATCTGGTTTGCCAGCTTGGTGGTATTCCCTGCACCTACATCTCCGCAAAGAACCACAGATGAACCCATGGCAGACAGCACCGGTTTGAACCTATCAAAAACTTCCTTCCTGCCGCCTACCATAAAACTCAATGTTCCGTCAATGGCTTTGGGTTCCCCTCCGGAAACAGGGGCATCCAGCATTTCTACCCCTTTCTCTGCCAATGCTGCTGCAATTTCTCTGGAAGTTATGGGATTAATGGAACTCATGTCTATAAAGGTTGTCCCCCTGCGCATATAGTTTATCAGGCCCTTCTCTCCCAGGACAATCTCCTTTACCTGGGGACCGTCAGGAACCATGGTCATTACCAGGTCGCAGGTTTTCCCTATCTCCTCTTTGCCGGCTGATTTTGCACCGGCTGCCACAACTTCATCCACAGCCTCTTTGACCAGGTCATTAACTGTAAGATCATATCCGGCCTTAAGCAGATTTTTTGCCATAGGCTTACCCATAATTCCCAATCCGATAAAACCTATCTTCATGATAATATACCTCCTGCTGCAATAGTCTTTTGAAAAATCAATAACAGGTTACTCCGCCGTCAACAGGCAGTGCAGCCCCATTGATAAAAGATGCCTCATCACCGGCAAGATATAGAACGAAGAAATCGATCCCTTTCCGGATCGTTTGGATTCTCAGGATTTATTTTCATTTTATAAAAATAAAAGGCCGTTACCAGATCCGCGCTGGAACAGGACCCTCCAGGTGGCCGGCTCTTCCTGAACCCCCTATCATGTCGATTATATGGTGACGAATCAGCTTAGCCTTTTCTCTCAGCCCCTGCAATTCCTTCTCTGTCACTTGCTTCCATCCTTTCAGTCTGTAAAGCCCAAGAGATCAAATTATTGCATAAAATATTAAGATAAGGAGCTATCTCAACACAGAATTGAGATAGCCCCTTATTTATGTTTAAGTCAGGATTTCAGCCGACTCATAGGCGAATGCGTACTGCGATGTAAGTGATATCGCTGATATCGATTTCGCCGTTGCTGTTGAAATCATAGAACATTGCTCTTTCCCATATGCTGTCTTCGGAGCTGGTTCCGAAGTAGTCAAT
>DUOA01000121.1 GCA_012839095.1 Clostridiales bacterium | reverse complement strand
TATGGAATGAAACTGATGGGGGACGGTCTTGAAAAAGCTGCCGGCAGCCGGCTGAAACGATTGCTGGAGGTTCTTACCACAAATCGGTTTATGGGAGTTCTGGTGGGGCTTTTGGTAACCGGTATCATTCAAAGCTCCAGTGCCACCACCGTCATGGTTGTCGGCTTTGTCAATACGGGTTTGATGAATCTGGCCCAGGCAACCGGGGTAATTTTAGGCGCCAACATCGGAACCACGGTAACCGGTCAGATAGTTGCACTGCAATTGACTGATTATGCACCATTGGCGGTTTTTTCAGGCGTTGCCCTGCTGCTTTTTGCGAAAAAACGCTTCATAAAGCATATCGGTGAGGTCCTTGCCGGTTTTGGCATTCTATTCATGGGCATGGATCTGATGTCTGCGGCTATGAGACCTCTGCGTGACAATCAGGCCTTTCATAGCATTATGACCCAGATCAGTAATCCAATTTCAGGCGTTCTGATAGGAACTGTGTTTACTGCCATAATACAAAGTTCTTCCGCATCCATCGGTATTCTGCAGGCTCTGGCCATGCAAGGACTGGTGGACATGAATTTCGGTATTTATGTTTTGTTCGGTATGAATATCGGAACATGTATAACTGCAATACTGGCCAGTATAGGAACAAGTGTTGCAGCCAGGCGTGCAGCCGCCATACATCTGATATATAATCTTGTCAGCGTGTCCCTTTTCATGATTATGATTTCACTTGGTATGCCGTACGTAAGATGGATTGCTGCACTTACGCCGGGCAATACTGTCAAACAGATTGCCAATGCCCATACCATATTTAATATTTTCAGCACCATCATAACCTTCCCTGTTGCAGCATACCTGCCTTATCTGGCAACAAAGCTTATAAAAGGGGAAGAAATAGTACGCGATGAGAAGCATCTGGAATTTTTGGACAAGCGTATATTTGAAACTCCTCCCTTTGCTGCGGCGCAGCTCATGAAGGAAGTGGAAAGAATGGGGGATATAGCTCTGAAAAACCTTTCAGATGCTATCAATTCTGTTATGACCGGCGATGAAACGATGATTAAGGAGGTCATACACAGAGAAGATGTACTTAACTACCTTAACCGGGAAATTACTCAGTATCTGGTCCTGGCCAACGGACTGGAGCTGCCGGAAAAGGAAAGAACTTTGCTGGGCGGTCTCTTCCATGTGGTTAATGATATAGAGCGTATTGGAGACCATTCGGAGAACCTGGTGGAGTATACCCAGTATATGGCTGAACACAATATTACCTTGTCTGAAATGGCCCTGAACGAACTTGGGGAAATGAGGGACAGGGTGCTGGCATTGGTTAATGATTCCCTGAAGGCATTGAAAACACGGGATAAAAAACTGGCAGGATCAGTACAAGCTCAGGAGGATGCCGTCGACGAGCTGGAGCAGACCCTGCGCGAGAATCACATAGAAAGGCTGAACAATCAGCAATGCGCTCCCAGCGCCGGCGTTGTTTTTCTGGATGTAATCAACAATCTGGAAAGGATTGCCGACCATGCAGACAATATTTCCAAATTTGTGCTGGACTGAAGCAGGATTAAATGCCTCTTCAGTCTTTTTTTCTGCAAACCTGCAAAAAAACTTGTAATATGCGATAAAAATGCTATACTAAAATTATATTGCTGAAGCAGTTCCTGTCTGAAGAGCAGGCAGACTGAGGCATAACAGGCATATTGCCGGGCGATCCAAAGGAGGAGTTTGCATGCGAAGAGTAAGGGATAGGGGAGCCGGCAGATTGGTTCTGCTGCTTTTGTGTGGTATTATTATCGGTTCTATAATAGGTCACATTTTGTCATTATATATCGATCATCCGATATTTACCCATGGTGCCAAATTAGGTTCAGAAGCTCCCGTAACCCTTAATTTGACTGTATTCACCATCACCCTGGGGTTTGTATTGCATATCAACTTCGGCACCGTTCTCGGAGTAATTCTGGGACTGGTGTTGTACTACAGATCATGACACCGTTGATATCAATTAACAGAAATATCATATTGGCATCGGCATCTCCCCGGAGAAAGGAACTGCTGGCCCGTATGGGCCTTTCCTTTATTGTATCTCCCAGCGGGGCTGAGGATTCCACAAAGGAATTATCTGCTCTGCCGGTTTCGGATCAGGTTTGCTTTACTGCCGAGAAAAAGGCCGAAGATGCCGCATCCCGGTTTCCTTCCGAAAGCCTGGTAATAGGTGCGGATACCATTGTAGTGCTGGACAATAAGGTGCTGGGCAAGCCGCGGAACCGGGTGGAGGCCATATCCATGCTTAATTCTCTCCAGGGGCGATGGCATCGGGTTCTGACAGGAGTAGCCCTCCTGGATCCTGAGAGAGGCTGGCGTGATATTTCATATGCATCCACCCTTGTGGAAATGATGGAACTTTCCATGAGTCAGATAGAAAAGTATGCAGACAGCGGTGAATATATGGACAAGGCCGGAGGATACGGAATACAGGGTCTGGCAGCTGCCTTTATTCCCAGGCTGGAAGGCTGTTATTTCAATGTTGTGGGCCTGCCTGTACATCTTTTGTATAAGATGCTGCTTAAATACAAGGCTTTTGCAGACAGCCTGCATACAGGTTATTGAATACAGCAGGACTGGCAATAATACTTAATAAAGTATACATCGGGTTCGATGGGACATATGGAAGGAGAAAAGAAATATATGGGACTGTTCAATATATTTTCCAGAGATTTGGGAATTGATCTGGGCACAGCCAATACATTGGTGCAGGTACGGGGTAAAGGCATTGTAATGAGAGAACCTTCAGTAGTAGCCATCAGGAGCGACACCAAGGCAATACTGGCGGTGGGAGAAGAAGCCAAGCGCATGATCGGCCGTACACCGGGCAATATTGTAGCCATCCGCCCAATGAAGGACGGGGTCATTGCCGATTTCGACGTAACACAGGAGATGCTGCGTTATTTTATAAAAAAGGCCCTTCCCAGATTCATGCCTTTTCATCCCAGGGTGGTGGTGTGCGTTCCTTCAGGTGTAACGGAAGTGGAAAAAAGGGCAGTAGATGAAGCAACCCGGTCAGCCGGAGCCAAAGAAGCCTACCTGATTGAAGAAACCATGGCAGCCGCCATAGGTGCAGGGCTGCCCATACAGGAGCCTACGGGCAGTATGGTAGTGGATATCGGCGGAGGTACCAGCGAGGTCGCAATCATATCCCTGGGTGGAATTGTCACCAGCCGTTCCATCCGTGTCGGCGGAAACAAGCTGGATGAAGCCATCATTTCCCACATAAAGAAGGAATACAATCTGATGATTGGAGAGCGTACAGCCGAGGAAATCAAAATCACCATCGGTTCAGCCTACCCGAGGGAAGAGGAGGAAACCATGGATATCCGCGGGCGGGATCTGATTACCGGTCTGCCCAAGACTCTGACCATCACTTCCTCTGAAATAATGGAAGCCCTGCGGGAACCTATAGCAAGCATTATTGAATCCATCAAACTCACTCTGGAGAAGACACCGCCGGAACTGGCATCCGATGTGATGGACAAAGGCATCATGCTGACCGGAGGCGGTGCCTTGCTGGACGGGATGGATAAACTGGTCAGGGAGGAAACGGGTATGCCTGTCCGGATAGCTGATAATCCGCTTGATTGTGTCGTATTGGGTGCAGGCAAGGTTATAGAGGAACTGGAAATTATGAAGCGGGTGGCAATATCTACTAAGAATACAAGGTAGGGGGATGAAGCCTTGCCCCATTTTTTCAAGAGAAGAACGCTGACAATTGTAATAATACTGGCAATTCTTCTGATGGCGCTTACCATCATTACTTCAGGGCAACGCAGCAATCTGACAAAGATAGAGGGGATTGTGGGTGACATAATCACTCCTGTACAGAAGTTCATGTACCGGATTGCCACATCCGTATCCCGTGCTTTCCAGTCCATATCAGAAAGACGCCAGCTGGAGGAGCAGTATGCCATCCTGAAGGAAAGAGTCACCCAGCTGGAACAGCAGCAGCTGGAAATGGACGAGCTGATAAGAGAAAATGAGCGTTTGAAGAGGCTGCTGGAATTCAGACAGGAAAAAGAAGATTTTGTTGTCCAAGGAGTACGGATTACAGGGAAGAATCCCGGCAACTGGTTTAATACCCTTACCATAGACAAGGGCTCCAGGCAGGGTGTTGAGATGAATATGGCAGTTATAAACGAAAAGGGTTTAATCGGCCGGGTCACCGAAGTGGGCGGCAATTGGGCACGGGTTAGAACCATAGTGGACGGCCAGAGCTCGGTTGCCGCCATTATTGAGCGGACTCGGGACAATGGAATGGTCAGGGGTAACAATACCTTAACCTTTGAAGACGGCCTGTGCCGGATGATAAATCTTCCATTGGACTCCGACGTTGTTGAAGGGGATCGGGTTATTACCTCCGGATTGGATGATGTTTTTCCGAAAGGAATTTACATAGGCCGGGTGATAGAAGTACTGGATGAAAAACGGGACATGTACAAGACTGCCATTATCCAGCCCGGCGCCGATTTTCAGCGGCTGGAGGAGGTACTGGTCATTCGGAGGGTGGTAGAGTAAGTGACAGAGGCAGGGATCTTGAAATGAAATATTGGGTTGTAGCAGCCATTCTGCTGGGAAATGTCATTCTGCAGTCCACGCTGCTTCCCTGCGTGCAGATAGTCGGCACTCAGCCGGACACCCTCATCCTGCTGGTTGTCTGTTTCGGTTTGCTGGGCGGCAGCGCTTACGGCATGCTGACCGGCATTACAGGCGGACTGCTTCAGGATATTCTTTACGGAGGTCCTATCGGACTGAATGCCTTACAATACATGATCATAGGATATCTTGTGGGGGTTATGTATGAAAGGATATTTCTGGACAGAATCATCCTGCCGGCCTTTTTTGCCTTCTGCGGCTCTCTCCTCAGGGGGCTCATGATGATGCCCTATCTGTATTTCAGCCGGGCGGAGATTCCTTTGAATTACGGATTCACTCTGGTCGTTCTTCCGGAGGCATTGTATACAGCCATTCTGATGCCCTTGTTCTATTATTTGATGTCTTTGCTCTTCAGTAAGGGTTTTATGAAAAAGAAATGGCATTTCAGGAGAAAGTAGCCAGGCACTTCTCCTTTTTTATTTTTTCCTGACATGTTAAAATAAAATAGCATGTCAAGTTCTTGAGGGGAAAGATGCTCCATGTGGTGGAAGAAATTTGTCAAACTGGTAACAAACCGGTTTTTTATATTCGGACTGATCATTACTGTTATGTTTTCCGTGCTGGGCTTTCGTCTGGCATATCTGACGGTGGACATGGGTGAATACTATTATAATCTGGCACAGGAACGCAAGAAGATCGAGGTTACCCTGAAAGGTGCCAGGGGAAATATTTTGGATCGAAACGGCATCCCCCTGGCAGTCAACCGTCAGATTCATGTTGCCCAGGTGGACAGGCGATGGCTGCCTGCCCGGGATGATGATATCAATGCCACTTTGCATAAGGCCATTCAAATAATTGAACAGAACGGAGATTCCATCCTGGACAATATCCCCATAAAAAACGGAGTCAAGGTTTATGAGGGGATCATCCCCCATATTACGGACGGGTTTTATTATGATTTTGGCACAAGTGATCCGGAAACCCATGAGAAGCGTTACAACAACTGGAGGAAAGAGACGGGCATCAAGGAGGATCTGCCGGCGGATCAGATGCTGGCATCCCTCCGCAAACGCTATAATATTGACCCTTCCATTCCCGATGAGATGGCCAGAAAGATCATATCCATACGGCTGGATCTGTATCTGAATCGCTACCGACAGGACGAGCCTGTCAAGATAGCGGAGGATATTGACATCCGGACCGTTTCCCATCTGGAAAGCTATTCGGACATGCTTTCGGGAATACAGACCGTCATCGAACTGGGAAGATATTATCCTTATGGAACCAGTGCTCAGCACATAATAGGATATGTGGGACGGATTACTGCAAACAATATCGATTCCTATGAAAATACCTATGGCAGATCCCCTGCTGAAGACGGCTACAACATTTACGGCGACAAGTTTGGACAGGATGGCATGGAAGCCTACGCCGAACGGTGGCTGACCGGCAATACCTCGGATAAACACGGTTATCTTCTGGCGGAAGTGGATGCATCCAGGCGGGTTATACAGGTACTGGATCAGAAACTGCCTAAGAACGGGAATGATGTGGTGCTGACCATAGACGTCAGACTACAGCGGATGGCTGAAACAGTGCTGGAAGAGGAACTGGAAAAAATGCGGGAGGGCATGGAACCCTATGACGGGGATAACCAGGCCCCGCTGGCCAACACAGGTGCAGCCGTGGTATTGGATGTCCACACCGGGGAGATCCTGGCCATGGCCAGTTACGCAAACAGCCAGTATACCTATGATTTGAATGAATTTGCCAAGGGCATTACCATGGCGGAATACAGCAATCTGGAACGGGATCCGGCCGAGCCCCTTTTTCCAATTGCCTTTCAGGGCGGCCAGCTGCCTGGTTCCGTCATAAAAATGCTGGTGGGCATTGCCGCTTTGGAGGAAGGAAGGGTAAGGGTAAATGAAACCATACTGGACCGCGGCATGTTAAGACCCTTTGCTCCCTCCTGCTGGTCTTCAAGGGGTCATGGCAGGATCAATATCATGGATGCCCTTAAGGTATCCTGCAACTATTATTTTACAGCCATAGGCGAACGAACGGGCATCTGGGATTTTCATAAATGGGCTGAGGCCTTTGGCCTGCATGGGCCTACAGGGCTGGAACTTCTCTCCATAAACGGCAGAACGGATTCCAATGTGGTAGCCAATCCGGATGTTATTGAGGATATATTAAGACAGAAGTATTTCACAGCAACCAAAACCGTTATGCGAAACAAGTATGAGAAGGAACCCACGGATGAGCAGGCATGGGAAATGGTGGACATAGGCAGGCAATACTCCAAACTGGTTGCTTATCTGCGGGAGCAGAAGTTCTTTGAAGAAAACGATAATACAGCACATCAGGCAGCACAGGATTTGGTGCTCAGATACAGCGAAGGACGATGGGGAGATATGAGCCTTGAATATCTCCGGGTTTATATCGGACAGAGCGAAACCCGTGTCAGCCCCCTTGCGGTAGCCAGATATATTGCAGCTCTGGTCAACGGCAACAAGGTGATGGACACCCACATTTTGAAGCAGGTGCGCTCCCCGGAGGGCAGGGTTCTGAAGGAAACCAGGCCCGAATACAGGCAGCTGGACATTAAAGAGTCGCATGTTGCGGCCATTAAGGAAGGAATGCGCCGGGTGGTTTATGAAAGAAGCGGTACGGCAGTAAGTGTATTCACCGATTTGGATCCTTCCATCACTCTGGGCGGCAAAACCGGTACAGCCCAGACCAAGCCCGGCATTATTGAGCGCAACACAGCCTGGTTTACCTCATTTACGCCTTATGAGGATCCGGAAATAGCTGTTGTGGCAGTGGTGCCCAATGGGAAGACAGCCCGAAATGCTGCCCCCATTGCAAGGCGCATCATTGAAGAATACTATAAATTGAAGGGCAGTGAACAGCATAATCCCCTTCCTGATATAGGTCAGCTGGTTCCCTGATGCATATTTATATTATAATTATTGCCATTAATAGAGGATTTTGTGTTAATTTGTAGAATGAATATACAATCAGTAGTTAGCATGGACAGCGGGAGACAGGAAAAATGAGCGAACAAGCAGTTGTTTTCAAAGGTACCCGAAACGGACTTCATATTTATCTGGCGGCTGAACCGGACATATCCGGCATTCTGCATGCAGCAGAAGAGAAACTGCAATCCGGCAGGCCCTTTTTTGAAGGCGCAACGGTGAACCTTACATTTTCAGGCAGGGAATGCAGTAAGGCTGAGCAAGGCAGGTTATTGGAGCTCTTTTCCCGGTACCTGAATCCGGGCAGTGTCTCCTTCAACAGTGAACCGGACTTGAGTCCGGATGTAAAGGAAGAATCGTCCGGTATCGACTACGCCCGAATCTTCAACGGGCTTGATGAGGGAATGACCAGATTTATTCGGGGAACGGTGCGGAGCGGTCAGCGGATATATTATGAAGGAAGCATTGTCATTATCGGTGATGTGAATCCGGGCGGTGAAGTAATTGCCGGGGGAAATATTCTGGTGCTGGGCGCTTTGAGAGGCATAGCCCATGCAGGTGCTGCCGGCAATGTCAATGCTGTAGTGGCTTCCTATTGTCTGCAGCCCACCCAGCTCAGGATAGCCGGTTTCATTGCCCGGGCGCCGGAGGGCGAGGCAGGAAAGCCGCCTTATCCGGAGGTTGCCTACATAAGACAGGGACAGCTGCTCATCGATCCTTACCTTCCCGGCAAGGAAAACAGGAAATTCCATACTGAGAAATAAAGCTTGAATGATATAGGGGGAAGAAAATATGGGAGAAGTAGTCGTCATTACATCCGGAAAGGGCGGAGTCGGTAAAACAACAACCACAGCCAATATAGGCACAGCCCTTGCCTTGGAAGAAAAGAAAGTTGTATTGCTGGATGCCGATATCGGGCTACGTAATCTGGATGTTGTGATGGGTCTTGAAAACAGAATAGTATATGACCTGGTTGATGTGGTGGAAGGAACATGCAGACTGAAACAGGCTCTCATCCGGGACAAACGGTTTAAGGGGCTGTTTTTGCTGCCTGCCGCCCAGACACGGGATAAAAATGCAGTAACGCCTGCACAGATGCAAAAACTGTGTGAGGATTTACGGGAACAATTTGACTTTATACTGATAGACAGCCCGGCAGGCATAGAGCAGGGTTTCAAAAATGCCATTGCAGGTGCCGACAGGGCAGTGGTGGTTACTGCACCCGAGGTTTCCGCCGTGCGGGATGCGGATCGTATAATCGGCCTGCTGGCTTCCAATGAACTGCTCAATCCGCAGCTTATTGTCAACAGACTGCGGATGGACATGGTAAAACGCGGCGATATGATGAATATAGAAGACACCATAGATATCCTGGGTATTGATCTTCTGGGTGTGGTGCCGGATGATGAAAAGATCATTGTGTCCAGCAATCGCGGCGAACCGGTTGTGATGGAATCTTCCTCTCTTGCTGGACAAGCCTACCGCAATATTGCCAAACGTCTTATGGGAGAAGAGGTGCCCCTGATTGATATGGAAAACGAGGACACCTTTATAGGAAGACTGCGCAAGTTTTTCTCCGGCAGGAATAAAAAGAAGGAATAAAGGGGTGACAGGCATTGCTGGACTTTTTCAAATTTTTCAGTAAGGAAGATAATAAGAGCAAGGACGTGGCCAAGGAACGTTTAAAACTGGTTTTGATTCATGACCGGGCAAATGTTTCACCCAAATTTCTCGAAATGGTTAAAGGTGACATCATTAAGGTAATTTCCAACTATATGGAGATAGACGAATCAAGTTTCACCATCAAACTGTCCCGAATAGAACAGGGTGATGACAATTACTCATCTGCCCTGGTTGCCAACATACCAATTAAGAGAATGAAGAACATAGGAAAGAACAATGGCTGAACGTTGCGGGAGGGGGAAGACGCACCCCTCCCTTTTTTTGTCCTAAACGGCTTTCGTATTCTCATACGACAGTCTGTGTGATATAATACTTCAAGGACAAGTATAGTAATGGAGAAGGATCCATGTTTGACAAGAAACTGATTAGGAATTTTGATTACTTAATACCCCTTATCATTATACTGATAACCGGTTTAGGCCTGATCGGCATCGGCCTGGCCACCCGCTCTCCGGTTGAGGGAGCAGACGGTGCCGTGATGGAAGCCATTGGAAGCTTCAATCTCCGCCAGGTGAAGCTGCAACTTATGTGGTTTGCTACCGGGCTGATTTTAATGGCTGCTGCCATCAGCATAGATTATCATCTCATTTGCGACCTTTCGGTCTATTTTTATTGGGTAGTTGTCGGCCTGCTGATTGCCGTTGAGTTTGTCGGTGTGGAGGGGGGCGGTGTTCACAGATGGATAGCCATAGGGTCCTTCCGAATGCAGCCTTCAGAGTTTATTAAAATTGCGGTTATTCTGATGCTGGCGAGAATTATGGCAAAGAGAGAGGAAACAGGCATCAATAACTTAAAAAGCATGATCCTGCTGCTTCTGGCATTGGGCATCCCCCTGTTTTTCGTCCTAAACCAGCCCGATTTGGGAACTTCCATGGTCCTGATCGTGATCTTTGCCAGCATGGTTTTTATCGGGGGCATCAAGTACAAATACATCCTGATTGCAGCAGGCCTGGGCATAGCTGCCATTCCTCTGGCCTGGCATTTTTATATGGATGATTTCCAAAAGAAGCGCATCCTTGTATTGCTTGATCCTGAAATGGATCCATTGGGCAGCGCCTATCATGTAAATCAGTCCATTATGTCCGTTGGTTCAGGGCAGCTGACCGGAAAGCTGGGAAGCGGCGGGCTCCTCTTTGACAACATGCTGAGCCAGCTGGATTTTCTGCCGGCCAAGGATACGGATTTTATCTTTTCAGTTATCACGGAAGCCCTTGGATTTGTGGGCGGGATTGCCGTTATAGTACTGTTCTTTATGTTGATTATGCGGACAATGCGAATAGCAAGGCGTTCCAGAGATCTCCTGGGTTCCTATATCTGTGTCGGAGTAGCCGCCATGATTCTGTTTCATGTATTTGAAAACATTGGAATGGCAATGGGAATCATGCCTATTACCGGTATTCCCCTGCCTTTTGTGAGCTATGGAGGAAGCTCCATGTGGACGAATATGGTTTCATATGGTTTGGTTCTCAATGTGGGTATGCGTCGGCAGAAGATAAAGTTTTAGGAGGCTGTAACTTGAACATTGCTTTGATTGCCCATGACAAGAAAAAAGAGGATATGATCAACCTGTGCATTGCCTATCAGGATATACTGGAACGACATACCTTATGCGCTACCGGTACAACGGGCAAGCTGGTAGCTGAAGCCACCGGGCTTTCCATTCATCGGTACCTGTCGGGGCCCCTGGGAGGGGATCAGCAGATTGGCTCCAGGGTGGCATATAACCAGATTGACCTGGTGATCTTTCTCAGAGATCCCCTGACTGCACAGCCCCATGAGCCGGATGTCAACGCCCTTCTGCGCCTGTGTGATGTGCACAATATCCCGCTGGCTACCAATATGGCCACTGCTGAGGCCATGCTGAAAGCAGTGCAGCGAGGAGATCTGGATTGGCGTTACCTGGTTAATCCTCAGGATTAAAAGGCTGTCTGACTGCATTCCGGCCGGGATTCCTTCCCTAAGGATGACAGGTGTTGAACAGGGGTACATTTGATGCATATTCGGCCGTTCTCCGAAATATATTTAAGCAAGGAGACATGCCTGCCGCTGAGGCAGAAATATGGAGGAGGAGCCGGATATGGAGGAAAAACAGTCCCTTGTCATACAGGGAAGAACCATTGAGCGGGAAAGAGCAGCAGAGCGGTTAAGTCAGAACAGGCACTCCCGATCTGACAGACACAGGCCTGCAGGCGATTTCGGACAATATGGATTATCTGCACTGCGGGAAACCGGACGGCCTGTGGAAGGAGAAGTGCCGTCTGTTCAGAGGAATACCCATTCCCGGATGACATTAAGGAGCCGCAGTACCCCTTCCTTCCGTACCCGGGAGCGCAGTGTATCTGAGCGCATGGTTTCTGAAGGCCGCTCTCCTTACAGGCGCATGGCTTCTCCGCCCCGTCCCAGAACCGGGAGGCGCAGCGAGGGGCCGATTCCCCAAAGCAATCCACTGATGATTAAGATTGCGGTCTCAGTACTGATTGCTCTGGTGTTTATTATATTGCAGAGTATCCGGCTGCCCTTTGCCCAGACCATGGCAGGATATATAAGGACAGCTGTTACCCATGAATTTGATTTGGAGGAAAACCTGGGCAAACTGAAATTTGTCGGGGATCTTCTGCCCGACCGGCTCAAAGAGGTTTTTGGTCAGGAATCCGGGCAGTCTGACTCAGAATCTAAGGAAGTCCCGGCTGACAGCATTGAATTTACCTCTCCCGTCAGAGGAGAAGTTGTCCACACCTTTGGTGAGCAGATAATAGTGCCGGATACGGGAAGGGTATATGCCAATCAGGGTATTGATGTAAAAACCGGAGAAGATGCTCCTGTCTTTGCCTCCGCCGACGGGGTGGTGGCAGCAGTGGAGGAGCACGAGAGCTACGGACCTTCCGTCTGGCTGGATCACGGCAGCAGGGTATTTACCTTTTACGGGGGATGCGGCAGGATTGATGTAAAAGTGGGACAGAAAGTAAAGGCCGGTCAGAAGCTGGGCAGCGTTCTCAGCTCCGATCAGGATCAGCCTTTATTCCACTTTCAGATATGGGTGAATGACAAGCCGACAGATCCCCTGGAAGCCATAAGCAAGGCCGGACAGGAATCGAAAGGCCGGGGTGTATAGAGGGTATGCGCATCGGCAGAATATTCGATATTGACATATACATCAGTAAATACCTGTTGCTATTAACGGCCGTATTAATAATCATGGGGCGCAGCGGTAACATAACCGCTATTTTTTTCATCTTTCTCCTTCATGAAATGTCCCACGTCCTGGCTGCCAGACTGCTGAATCTGAAGGTAAAGGAGATAGAACTGCTGCCCTTTGGGGGGGCAGTCAGGATCCAAAGCCTTTTTGAACTCAATCCGGTTCACGAGATCATTGTGGCAGCAGCGGGCCCTTTTTCCAATGTATTGCTGCTGCTCCTGTATTTTGGCGGTATTCAGGCGGGATGGCTTTCCGTCAGCATGCCTGACCCGGATTTTGTCAATATTAATCTTATGCTGGCAGGTTTTAATCTGCTGCCCGCCCTTCCCCTGGATGGCGGAAGAATACTGCGGGCCATTCTGTCAGGCCGGATGGGGGTAAAACGCGCAACCCAGATTGCATCAGGCATGGGCATGCTGCTGGCGCTGGCCTTGGCAACTGCAGGTTTGTATGGTCTCTATTACCGGGTGTTCAACTACTCCCTCTTTGTTTTATCCGGTTTTCTTGTTTATTCCGCTGCCAGGGAAAGAAGAAATGCGACCTATGTCATGCTGAAGGACATCACCTACAAAAAGGAATCCCTGCTGAAAGAAGGCAGTCTGCCCATACGTAATATCGCTGTTCTGTCCAGTCTGCCTCTGAAGGATGTGGTAAAGAAATTTGTACCGCAGCGGTATCATTATGTACAGGTTCTGGATGAGCAGCTGAGGGAGAAGGGATGCTTAAATGAAAGCGAGATTGTCAGCGGCCTGCTTAATCTGGGAGCCCATGCACCGGTGGGGAGGCTGCTTGGAAGGCTGTAGAAGGATTTCAACCGATTGCGTCGAAAATATAAATGCATTTATGTAAAGGAGGCTGCTTGTTGGACAAGCTTTTACTTGATCGAATTATGGGGCAGGTATCCAAGCCTGCCCGTTACATGGGAAACGAATACAATATGGTGGAAAAGAATCCGGAGGATGTATCCATTCGCTTTGCATTTGCTTTCCCTGATATATATGAGGTGGGCATGTCCCACATGGGTATGAAAATCTTATACCATTTGCTCAACGAGAGAGCGGATACCTATTGCGAGAGGGTATTTGCTCCCTGGGTGGATATGGAACAAAAAATGCGGCAGACAGGGATTCCCCTGTTTACACTGGAGACCAAGTCTCCGGTTTCCGATTTTGATTTGCTGGGTTTCACCCTCCAATATGAGATGAGTTACACCAATATACTCAACATGCTGGATCTGGCCGGCATACCCCTGCTGGCAGAGGAACGGAAGGAAGGTCATCCCTTTGTCATAGCAGGAGGGCCCTGTGCCTATAATGCGGAGCCCCTGGCCGATTTTCTGGATATTATTGCCCTGGGCGAAGGGGAGGAGCTTATTGAGGAGCTCCTGGACCTGTACGGAGACTGGAAACAGTCAGGGGAAAGCCGTACTGCCTTCCTGGAAAGGGCAGCCCGTATCCCGGGTATTTATGTCCCTTCCTTTTACGATGTTTCCTATCTTGAGGACGGACGGATTTCCTCTGTAAGTCCAAACAGAGATGGTGTTCAGCCGCGCGTATCGAAACGCATTGCAGCGGATATGGATAAGACCTGGTTTCCGGAACGCATTATAGTACCCTTTATGGATATAGTACACGATCGAATTATGTTGGAGCTGTTCCGGGGCTGCACCCGGGGCTGCCGCTTTTGTCAGGCCGGCATGATCTACCGGCCGGTCCGTGAACGAAGTCCGGAAAGGCTGCTGGAGCTGGCGGAAAAACTGGTGCAGAGCACCGGCTATGAGGAAATGTCCCTGTCCTCCTTAAGCTCCAGCGATTATTCCCAGTTGGAGCTACTGGTCAGGCAGCTTATGGATCGCTTTGCCAAAAAACGGGTATCCCTGTCCCTGCCTTCTCTCCGCCTGGATTCCTTTGAAAAGGAGTATATTCAGGAGATGCAGAAGGTAAGAAAAACCGGCCTTACCTTCGCTCCGGAGGCGGGAACCCAGCGCCTGCGGGATGTAATCAACAAGGGAGTAAATGAAGAGGACTTGATTAATACCATGACAGCTGCCTTTGAATCCGGATACAGCACTGTCAAGCTCTATTTTATGATCGGTCTGCCCACTGAAACAGAGGCAGATCTCAGGGGAATAGCGGATTTGGCCAGAAAGGTTACCGATTGTTATTCCCGGCTGCAGCAGGCAGGGCAGCGGAAAAAGAGGCTGAAGGTCACCATAAGCACCTCTTCCTTTGTACCCAAGCCCTTTACTCCCTTCCAATGGGAACCCCAGGATACCATGGAGCAGCTCAGGGAAAAGCAGCAGTTCCTGAAGCAGGCACTTCGCATAAGAAATGTGGAATATAACTGGCACGATCCGGAAGTCAGCTTTCTGGAGGCAGTATTTGCACGGGGAGATCGCCGGCTGGGAAGAGTGCTTTTATCGGCATGGAAGAAGGGTGCCAAGTTTGACGGCTGGTCCGAGCACTTTAACATGGCTGCCTGGATGGAGGCCTTTGAAGATAACAAGCTGAGTCCGGATTTCTATGCCCATCGCAGAAGGGAAAAGGACGAACTCCTTCCCTGGGATCATATTGATGCCGGTGTAACAAAGAGTTTTCTCTGGATGGAATTGCAGAAAGCACTAAGAGGCGAGACCACGCCGGACTGCCGTCTGGATTGTGCCGGCTGCGGAATCCGAAGACTGGGAAGGGGGCTTTGCTGATGCGGGTTATAATTGAATATACCAAGGAAGAACGGGTAAAATTCATTTCTCACCTGGATTTGATGCGGACCATGCAGCGTGCGGTCCGCCGGGCAGGGATCCCCATAGCCTATTCCCAGGGCTTCAACCCCCATCCGGTAATGGCTTTTGCTTCTGCCCTGCCGGTTGGTGTTACCAGTGAGAGGGAGTATATGGATATTATACTGGCTGAACCTGTCTCCCTGCCGGTTTTAAATGAACGGTTGAATCATGCTCTTCCCAGGGGCATAGCAATACGGGATTCAGTGGTTACCGATGATAAAACCCCTTCACTCATGAGCCTGATAGAACGGGCGGATTACAGGGTGGCCGGAGCGGAGTGGGACTGGGAGAAAGCCGTGACTGCCTATTTGAATGAACCCGAGATTATAGTTGAAAAGAAAGGAAAAAGAGGAGCTGTCAGCGTAAACCTGAAGGAAAGCATTCATGCCGTCATGGCTGATGAAGATGATCCGAAGGTGCTGCATATTTCAATGAAGACAGGAAGCAAGGGCAGCCTCAAGCCGGAAATTGCTGTAAAATCCATGCTGGAGCTGTCAGAACAGCACTTTCCCGGGGATGAATCCTTTGGTCTGCCGGCTGCTGTTCACCGTACAGGGCTCTATATCTTAAAAGACGGTGAATGGGTTACTCCTCTGGCATTAAAGAAGGATTAGGGTGATTTGGTGAGCAAGCGCATTATAATAGATGTTCATCATGAACAGGTCCGTGTGGCGCTCATGGAAGAGGACGAATTGGCGGAAATATATATAGAGGACACCGATCATCAAAGAATAGCAGGCAATATCTACCGGGGCAGGGTGGTAAATGTGCTGCCCGGCATGCAGGCAGCCTTTGTGGACATTGGCCTGGAGAAAAACGCCTTTCTCTATGTGGGAGACATCCGAACAGACAAAGCTGTTTTTGAGTTTGCCGGCAGCAGCCCCAGACTGGAGGAAGGCCTGCGCAGCCCCTCCATACGGGATCTTCTCAGGGAGGGACAGGAGCTGACGGTACAGGTGCTGAAGGACCCCATAGGCACCAAGGGAGCCAGGGTGACAACGCATATTACACTGCCGGGCCGGTATATGGTGCTTATGCCCACGGTAAACTATATAGGTGTATCCAGAAGAATAGAAGACGAGGAAGAAAGACAGAGGCTGAAGGAAATCACCGAGCAGATAAAACCGGAATCCATGGGTCTTATTGTACGAACGGCTGCACAGGAAAAAGAACGCAATGATTTTAAACCGGATGTGGACTTTCTGGTCCGTCTCTGGGAAAAAATAAAAAAGCGGGAGCTGAAAGGCAGGGTACCCAGGCTGCTGCACAAGGATGAAAGCCTTATTTACCGTATAGTCCGGGATCTGTTTACTAAGGATGTTGCCAGGCTCATTATCAATGATTGGGACGAATATAACAAGATAGTGGAATGGACAGAGCTGATTTCACCGGTTCTTAAGAAACGGGTGGAATATTTTGAACCGGATGGCAGCATATTCGAAGTCAACGGAATAGAAGCCAAGATTGAAAAGGCCATCCAGAAAAAGGTCTGGCTGAAGAACGGGGGACATATCATAATCGAGCCCACGGAAGCTCTTACCGTAATAGACGTCAATACCGGCAGGTATGTGGGAAGTGTCAATCTGGAGGACACGGTCCTCAATACCAATCTGGAGGCAGCGGAGGAGATTGCCAGGCAGATACGTCTCCGGGACATAGGGGGCATCATTGTAATTGATTTCATTGACATGGATAATGAGGACCATCGCCGGCAGGTGCTGGATGTTTTGAAGGCGGCTCTTAAGCGGGATCGGACCAAAACCAACGTGCTTGGTTTTACCGGTCTGGGCCTGGTGGAAATGACCAGGAAAAAGGTACACAACCGTCTGACTCATACCCTGCTGAAACCCTGTCCTTCCTGCAGCGGAACCGGTAAGGTCTATTCTGAAAGCATGGTTCTGGCCAAGCTGGAAAAGGAGCTGGAGCGAATGACTCAGGGCAGGGGGCTCTATGGAGTGCTGGTGGAAATTCATCCGGCGGTGGCTAAACTGTGGTTGGAGGAGGACGGACGGGGGCTGGAAATTTTGGAAGGGGCTCTGGGCAGCAGAATCCTGCTGCGCACCAACCACGCCCTGCATGTGGAGGATGCCAATCTGATGCCCCTCCAAACATACGAAGAAGCTTTGGACATACTGCAGAAGCTGGATGACACTGTATATACCACCGGCTTCGGGCTGACCAGGACGGTGAGATGATAAAGAAGCTGCTGCAATCTACAATGAATCTGCTGCAGGGCTGAATGGAGCTGCTGAATTATGAAGATGTGCAAACGACAGGAGATTTTCCAGGGGAAAATAATAAAGGTTTTTCTGGATGATGTGGAGCTGGCAGACGGCAGCCGGACCACCAGAGAGGTTGTGTATCACAAGGAAGCCGTTGCCGTGGCAGCAGTTGATGAGAACAAGAATATATTAATGGTAAGACAATACCGGTATCCCATTGGCAGGGATATGCTGGAACTGCCGGCAGGCCTGGTGGATGAGGGAGAAGAGCCGCTGCAGGCAGCCAGGCGGGAGCTCAGGGAAGAGACGGGATATGAAGCGGCTCGCTGGGATCTGCTTACCGCCATCCACCCCTCTCCCGGATCCCATAATGAGAAAATACATATCTATGCGGCATCAGACCTGAAGCAGGTTTCAGATCAGTGCCTGGATGAAGATGAAATTCTCACCTGCTCCCTGATTCCTGCAGATGATGCAGTGAAGATGATAAAGGAAGGAAAAATAATGGATGGTAAGACCATCATCGGAATTCTGCTTTATCTGGCGCAATAATATTTTTTTATACCAATTGACTGATAATAATGGTAAACTATAAAGAGCAGAACAAACCGCACACAATAATGGGAACAGGAGAGTGAAGAAATGGAGTATGGATTACAGCTGTACAGCATTCGAGACATTACCGGAGAGAACCTGGAAGATGCCCTCAGGCAGGTAGCTGAGATTGGCTATAAGTTTGTAGAATTTGCAGGATTCTTCGGGCATACAGCCGGGGAAGTGACTGAGATGCTGGAAAAGCATGGGCTCAGGGTATCAGGAACCCATTCAGACTGGAGGGATCTTGTTAAGGATTTTGACGGCACTCTTGCCTACCATAAAGCAATCGGAAACAGGAACTTCATTGTACCGGGAACCGATCTCTGGACACGCAGGACAATGGATGACTTTATTAATCATGCAAATGAACTGCAGCCCAAGCTTGCAGCAGAAGGCATAACATTTGGATTTCACAATCACAGCAGAGAGTTTTTGACTACAGAGGAAGGATATATTCCTTTCTTGGAACTTGTTGAAAAGACTGATCTGAAGCTGGAGCTTGACACTTATTGGGCCTATGCTGCCGGGGAAGATCCCGTGGAACTGATGGAGAAATATAAGGAGCGCATCCATTTTATACATATAAAGGACGGCGATGCCAAAGGTAACGGCAGACCCTTGGGAATGGGTACAGCACCGGTGAAAGCAGTCTACGAAAAGGCCCTTGAACTGAATTTTCCCATGGTAGTAGAAAGTGAAACCCTGGATCCCAGCGGCATAGCTGAGGCAAAAATCTGCTTTGAGTACCTGAAGAAGCTTGAAGAAGCCTGATATAAAAAGGCAGGATTACAACGTATTTTAATTTGTTGACAAGCCAAAAGGCAGTGTGGTAGAATAAGTTTTGTGTAAACTTGCGCAGTTTTTGCGCCGGTTTGTGTTAGCCGCACGGATATGGTGCCTGAAAATTCCCGGCAAAGGCGGGATACCAGCATCCGGCGAGACTGGTCAGAGGAGGTGCGTTACCCATGTAT
This sequence comes from Clostridiales bacterium, assembly GCA_012839095.1. Lineage (GTDB taxonomy): Bacteria > Bacillota > Clostridia > Caldicoprobacterales > DTU083 > DUOA01. Next base: position 14,819 of record DUOA01000121.1, on the reverse strand, counting down.
GCCATAATTAAAACAGGCGGAAAGCAGTACAAGGTACAGGAAGGAGACATCATCCGGGTAGAAAAGCTGGATGTGGAAGAGGGTTCCGTTGTTGAGTTTGATGAAGTGCTTGCTGTAAACAATGACAATGGACTTAAGGTTGGTACTCCCCTGGTGGAAGGTGCTGTAGTGGAAGCCAATGTGCTGAAACAGGGAAAGAGCAAAAAGATTATTGTTTTCAAGTACAAGGCTAAGAAGAATTATCGTAAAAAGCAAGGTCATCGTCAGCCCTATACCCAGGTTCAGATCACCAAAATCAATGCATAAAGCTGGTTGACGGAAATGATTCGAATTGTATTCCAGTCCGGGCCGGAAGGCCGGATACAGGAATTTATGGTAAAGGGACATGCCGGTTATGATGAGGCGGGAAAGGACATAGTATGTGCTGCTGTATCAGCAGTAGCCCAGACAGCTGTCATCGGCCTTATGACTGCAGCCGGCATCCATCCGGAGCACAGGCAGCAAAACGGATTGCTGCATTGCATTTTACCGGATGAAATGAGTGATGAACAGATCCGGGCAGCTGATATCATACTGAAAACCATGCTGGCCGGATTGCGAAGTATCCGGGATGGATACCCGGACCTGATCTCCATAGAGGAAAGGACGGTGGAATGAATGTTTATAATGGATTTACAATTATTTGCAAGCAAAAAGGGAGTAGGCAGTTCCCGAAACGGACGTGACAGTGAATCCAAGCGTCTGGGTCCTAAAAGGGCTGACGGACAGTTTGTATTGGCTGGCAACATCCTGGTAAGGCAGAGAGGCACCAAGATTCACCCCGGGGCCAACGTCGGCATCGGAAGCGACGATACCCTCTTTGCAATCACAGACGGTGTTGTCCGGTTTGAACGCAAGGGCAGAAACAGAAAGCAGGTCAGCGTTTATCCACAGGTAGACGGTGCAGCTGCCCAGATGTAAGAGTAAAAAAAGAACCACTGCTTTTTGTTGCAGTGGTTTTTTGTTCTGTATGATATAATCCACAGGTGGTGCGGCACGGCATGTTTGTAGACAAGGTAAAGATCAGCATCAAGGCCGGAGACGGCGGAAACGGAGCTGTTTCCTTCAGAAGAGAAAAATACATTCCCAGGGGCGGCCCCGACGGCGGGGACGGCGGCAGGGGCGGTGACATTATTTTTGAAGTCAACAGCGGCCTTCATACTCTGATGGATTTTCGTTACAGGAAAAAGTTTGCAGCCCGATCCGGTGAGGACGGCAAGGGCAGCAGGCAGACGGGAAAAGACGGAGAATCCCTGATAATAAAGGTTCCTCCGGGTACGGTCATCCGGGATGAACAGACGGGTTTGGTACTGGCCGACCTTCGGAAGCCCGGAGAAAAAAGGGTGCTTCTGCGGGGCGGAAAAGGTGGCAGGGGAAATGCGCATTTTGCAACCCCTACCCGGCAGACCCCCCGCTTTGCCCGGCAGGGGAGCAAGGGCCGGGAACGCACCGTTATCCTGGAGCTTAAATCCATAGCCGATGTAGGGCTGATTGGTTTTCCCAATGTGGGGAAATCCACCATACTGTCAGTCTTAAGCTCTGCCCGGCCTAAAATTGCAGATTACCACTTTACCACCCTGAAGCCCAACCTCGGAGTGGTGCGGGTAAGGGAAGGGCAGTCCTTTGTCATGGCGGATATACCGGGAATCATTGAGGGTGCCCACGAAGGGGCAGGTCTGGGCTACGAATTTCTCAGGCATATTGAGCGGACCCGGATTCTTGTCCATGTAATTGATGCATCCGGTTCGGAAGGCAGAGATCCCCTGGAGGATTTTCACATAATCAACAGGGAGCTTGAGAAATACAGCGAAAAGCTGGCCGGGCGTCCTCAGATTATTGCAGCCAATAAATCGGATATACCTGGTGCCGATGAACATGGGGAAAGGCTGAGGGAAGCCCTGGAAAGAGAGGGTTACAAGGTCTTTTTCGTATCTGCCGCTCAGAACAAGGGTTTTGCCCCCCTGCTGGATGAAATCATCCGGCTTCTGGATGAACTGCCTGAAGAGGAATCCTTTGTGGTGGAGGAAGTGGATCCGGCTGCTCTGGATGAGACAGAGCCCTTTGAAATTACTGAGGAAGACGGGGCTTATCTTGTCTCCGGCCCCGCTGTGGACAGGCTCCTGGGCATGGTCAATATGGATGATTACGAATCCCTCCAGTTTTTCCAAAGGTCGCTGAGAAGGCTGGGCATAATCGATGCCCTGCGGGAAAGAGGAGTTCAGGAGGGAGACACGGTCCACATGGGCGACTGGTCCTTTGATTTCATAGAATGATACTCTGAGAAGAAGAGGTTGAGAGAATATATGTTAACAAGCAAACAAAGAAGTTACCTGCGTAAGCTGGCCAATCGGGAAGACACAATTGTTCAGATTGGAAAGGGCGGTATAGGCCCCTCCCTGATCAATCAGGTGAAGGAAGCACTTGAGGCCAGGGAACTGATCAAGTTACAGGTACTGAACAATTCCGATTTGTCCCCCCGGGAAGCCTGTGACGCTCTGGCGGCAGAAACCGGGGCAGAGGGAGTTCAGGTGGTGGGCAGCAAATTTGTGCTCTATAAGAAGTCGGAAAAGGATCCCCGGATTCAGCTTCCCTGATGGGTCTCCGAAACCGGTGGATCCAGCAGCTGTTCCCCTGTTTTTGCCCTTTTCTTATTCTTGGCCCATAAGAAGCAGGCCAGCAGGGCCAGAAACAGGAATACAAGGGACACCAGTACATAGTACAGGGATAGAGTGGGAAAGAATCGGGACAGTACATAGAAAAACAGGCTGTATCCAAGGTAGGTGCGAATACGCTTTGGCGCAACCATTTCATTTTTTACAGCCTTGAGCTTCTGTCTTCTGTTGCTGACTGCCCTGTCGATGAGGGTGTCAATGGTTTTCTCATCGGGAAACATGCCGACTTGCTCCATTTTATCCAGCAGGTCATTCAAATCCAGGAGCTGCACCCTGATGGAACTCTTTTTTTCCACCATTGTCCGGCATGAATCCGAGTAGCTGCCTGATGCCACAAATACAGCCTGGGGAAATCCCTCCACCCTGGCCTGATTCAGAAAATCTGCCAGCCGCCGGGGCGGAACCTCCTCGTCAAAGCTGTCATGGTAAATTCCTATTGCTGTTTTCCTGCCATGCAGGCAGGTTTCCAGAAAGCTCTCCTGCTCCCTGATGTCACTCACACCTTCCAGATTCATAAGGAGCCGGGTAACCTGCCACTTGAATTCATCAGAATTTAGCTGTTTCAGTTCTTCGGCCAGGAAGTCCCTGCCTGTCTGACGTCTGATCTCAGCTTTTTTCTTCCTGAAGGACTTGCCTTGCTGCATAACAAATGCCATGGTAAGAAGGGTAAGGATGAGCAGAGTCAGGAGCAATGAAAGCAGCGGATTTCCTGTTCTGTATACAAACCACAGATATCCGATGACAAACAGCAGAGACTCCATGAAGATTAGGTTGACAATCAGTGCAGTAAGTGAGCTCTTGCGATAGTATTGGCTGCGCCTTATGGAATTCATCCATTGTTTCACTGTCAAACACCTCCTATGAAAATGTTTGACACATTTAAGGGTTTTTAATCATTTACGCACAATGCAGCAGAACATATCAGTCAGGTGAGGAGGAAAAGGAATGAGGGTTGCCATGGGAAACAAAAGAATCGGCATAATGGGAGGCACCTTTGATCCGGTACATATAGGTCATTTGTTTATCGCTGAAGCTGTGCGGGATGCCTTTTCACTGGAACGGGTAATTTTTGTTCCAACCGGTGATCCGCCTCATAAGAAGACATCAAGGCTGACTCCGGGCCTTTTGAGGGTGGAAATGCTGGAGCATGCCATTTGCGGCAATCCTTTTTTCCAGGTAAGCAGCATGGAGGTTGAAAGAAAAGGAACCACCTATACCATAGACACCCTGAAGGAACTGACTGCCCAATGGCCCGCTGCCCGCCTGTATTATATTATAGGAGGGGATACCCTGCTGGATTTAAAAAATTGGAGGAGCTTTGAGGAGGTAGCCCGCCTGTGCTCTTTTTTGGCTTACCAAAGGCCTGGATTTGAAGGAGAGACTTTGGAGAAGGAAGCTGAAAGGCTTTCAGAAGACTTCGGGGCGGAAATCCACATATTTGAGGGACCGCATCTGGACATATCATCCAGAAGTATCAGGCGGAGGCTTGCTCAGAACCGGACAATAAGGTATTTGGTACCGGACAGGGTGGTTAAATATATAAAGGAGCATAATCTATACAGAGGGGAATAGCGCATGGATAATCATGACAGCATAATAGAGGAACTTGGAAAGCGGATTAATGAAAGGCGGCTTAAGCATTCCATTGGTGTAAGCCGCTGTGCGAAAAGGCTGGCCCTGCACTACAATCAGAATGCGGAAAAAGCCGAACTGGCCGGCTTGGTTCATGATTGCGCCAAAGGTTTGTCTTATGAGGATTCCATTTATCTGGCGAAAAAATTTGGTTATGAACCCGATGAGATAGAAAGAATAAACTACGGACTGCTGCATGCTCCTGTGGGTGCTTTTCTGGCTCAGGAAATGTTCGGCATCCGGGATAAGGAGATTCTGGATGCCATTGCCTGTCATACCACCGGTAAAAAAGGCATGTCTATTTTTGAAAAAATCATCTTTCTGGCAGATTATATTGAGGAAGGACGCTCATTCCAGGGTGTGGAAGAAATAAGATCACTGGCCTTTACGGATCTCAACCAGGCTCTGCTCAGGGCTTTGGAACAATCCATACGCAGGATTCTTGACCGGAATAAGCTGCTTCATCCCATTACTGTGGAGGCAAGAAATGCCCTGCTGCTGGAAATAAGGGACGGGGCTTAATACGGAAAAACCGGGGGAGATATCCCCGAGCATATAAAAATATAATCAAAGAATCATATTAAAAGGAGGAATTCATCTTTGTACAATCCCGATAGCCTTGCGCAGAAAATAGCTGATATTCTGGATGACAGAAAGGCAGAACAGGTAGTGGTGCTGGATATCAGCCGACTGTCCGTTCTGGCAGATTATTTTGTCATCGCATCCGGCCGTTCCGAATTGCAGGTGGATGCTTTATACAATGACCTGAGGGATAAGATGGAAAAGGAGGGCATCCATCACAAACACCTGGACAAAGGCAAACGATGGATTGTCATGGACTATGGTGACATAATAGTCCATATCTTTCATCATGAGGAAAGAGCCTTTTACAATCTGGAAAGGCTCTGGGCAGACGCCAGGGAGGTCTCATTATCGGCTGATTAAGTTCAGCTGTCAGTATCTCCGCAGCATGGTATAGTATCTTCGCCTTCTTCGCTGGTTGATGAAGAAGACAATAATTCTCAGGAGTATGAATGCGGCCAGGATGACAAGAGCCAGGGACAGCCAGCTGAAGCCGGCTCTGCCTTCGGGTTCATTGGTCAGTACATCCAGCAGGGTCTTGCGTTTTACATCCCTGACAGCAACAAGTGGTGTGCTGTGCAGCACCTGCCCCCTTAGGGTCAGATGCAGCTCTCCGACCTTTTGACCGCTGTAAATGGGAGCTTCCAGACGGGGCATGGCTTCTGTTGCCTTTTCCGACAGAAGTGACGGTTCCCATACAAATTCCCTTTTTATTTGGGGAAGATCGTCCTTATGAAAGACATCGCCCCAGCTTTCCGAGGCAGCCCGGACAGCCAGGCTGCCCCAGTCGTCTGATGCGTAATTGTCTACAGGCAGAGTCTCCACAATGCTGCCCTGCTCCAGCAGGGTTTCATACCGGTAATTGGAAAACCCGTATTCAAACAATTCCCTGGTTTCACCCCACTGCATTCCCATTTCGGATTTCAGCACCACCGCCACCAGATCCATGCCGTTCTTTGAGGCAAATGTGACCAGGCATTGTCCCGCCTGACTGGTATAGCCTGTTTTGCTGCATACGGCATACTCATAGTATTCCGGTTCTTTCGGGTTAAGCAGTTTATTTTTGCTTCTCCAAAAACGCGGCTCACCCGAGTTCCAATAGGTATTGTTCATGGCGATGGCAGATGCCGCCTCTCTGAAAAAACTGTTCCTGACCGCTTCCCTGCATATCATGGCCAAATCGTAGGGCGTTGTATAATGATGGGGATCATGGTATCCATGGGCATTTACAAAATTGGAATGCAGGGCACCTGCTTCCCTGGCCCGTTTATTCATCATATCCGCGAAGTATTCCAGGCCTTCCCGGGCAGAGAGCTGCCTGCCTGAAACCTTTCTTGCCACATGAACGGCAATGGTGTTGGCTGCATCATTGCCGGAATTGATCATGAGGCCAAATACAAGATCCCTCAGGCTTATCTCTTCATTTTCATCCAGTCCTGCCTTTGAACCGTCCCATGCGGCGAAAAGCACTTCCTCGCCCACGGTAACCATTTCATCCAGATCCCCGTGCTCCGCCGCCAGCAGGGCGGTAAGTATTTTGGTGGTGCTGGCCGGATACAGCTTTTGATGCGCATGTTTTCCAAAAAGAATTTTGCCGGTCTGCTGTTCCATCAGCACCGCTCCTTCGGCTGTCAGCTCTGCAGGAGAGAGCTTTGAGTGCTGCTCTTCCTGAACAATGGAAATATCAATATCATCTGTATCGGGTTCGGACCGGCCTGTTGCATGAGCAAGGGAACCGCCCGGAGCTGTCGAAAGAAATAACAGGATGAGGATGACAGTAAACAGTGTAGTTTTCAGAAACAGTTTCATAGCTAACCCCTTATACGATTTCTCAGCTTACAGATATGTAAGGTTTATTATAGCATATCACGATGGGTTATTCACCTGAATAAATAATATTTTACATTGTTGCATAAATACCGGAAAAATATACAGTATGAGCAGCTTTATGAGCAACTATATTGGAAGAAATTGAAACCGAAAGGAATTTAAGGATCTTTGGCGAATACTATAAGAATCAAAGATGAAACCAGGTGGTAATATGTTTCATTTTGACAGGATTCAACAGAGAGTCTTACTCATTTTCGGCGCTGCCATACTGCTCATATCCTGTGTACTGATATACATGGAATACGGGCATAATGCAAAAGGTGCACCGGAAGACCTGCCGGTTGACCAATGGGTTCATGGATCTGATTCGACAGCGGATCCGGCTGATGCGGAGAAGGAAGGCAGGCCTGAAGAAACAGAAGAGCCTGAAATAATCATGATATATATAACCGGCCAGGTAAAGCGGCCGGGCGTGTATGCCATGACGGCAGGCCAACGCCTGGATGATGCCATCAAACAAGCCGGAGGCTGTTCACCCCAGGCAGACCTGAACCGTATTAACCTGGCCGTGAGGGTTAAGGATGAAGGGATGTATTACATACCTGCTGTCGGAGAGGAGATACCTGCTGATATTCCTGCCCTGCAGTCGGGGGAGGAGACGGAAAGAGGAAAAATCAACATCAATACAGCGGATCAGAAACAGCTGGAAAGCTTAACGGGCATAGGCCCGGCAAAGGCTGCCAGAATCATTGAGTACAGGGAAAAGCACGGCGGATTCAAGACAATTGAGGAGATAATGAATGTTTCCGGAATCGGTGAAAAGACCTTTGATAATCTGAAAGATGAAATTTGCGTGAGATAGTGATTGCCGGCGCCTCTTCAGGAAAAGTATGGAAAAGCTGTAAATGGACAAAATTGATTTTAGAGGGCTGCTATGGTAAACTATTCATAAATTAGTATGAGATGAAAGGATACGATGTTATGGCAAAGAAAATACTGATTGTGGACGATGAACCTGCCATTGTGAAAGGCCTTTCCTTCAGCCTGAAACAGGATGGTTATGAGATAGATGCCGCATACGACGGGGAGGAAGCGATTGAAAAATTTAACAGCAATCCATATGATCTGATTATTTTGGATGTGATGCTTCCCAAGCTGAACGGACTGGGAGTTCTTCAACGTATCCGGGAGCGCTCCAGGGTACCGGTCATCATGCTTACCGCAAAAGGCGAGGACATGGACAAGATTCTCGGCCTGGATTACGGTGCAGACGATTATATAACCAAGCCCTTCAACATCCTGGAACTGAAAGCCCGAATCAAGGCCCTTTTCCGGAGACTGAGCAGTTCAGGCAGCAAGGAAGAGGTAATAAACTTCAAGAATATGGAGATTAATCTTGCCAACCGGAGTGTTCTTATTGATGGAAAGGATGTAAATCTGACAGCCAAGGAGTTTGACCTGCTGCAGCTTTTTGCCACCAACCCCGGAAAGGTGTACAGCCGGGAAAACCTGCTTGAAATTGTCTGGAAATATGACTACCTTGGAGATCTGCGGACAGTTGACGTTCATATCCGCCGCCTACGGGAAAAGATAGAGAAGAATCCCAGCCAGCCGGAATTTATATTTACCAAATGGGGAGTTGGGTATTATTTTGCAGATAAATAAGCACTTTTTTTCCAGTTTGCGCTGGAGGATTGCCTTTGCTTATCTGTTGGTCATCGGTATCGGTTTTTTCATCATCAATCTGTCCATAATGGAGATCCTTGAACAGCACTTGATTGAAGACAAGAAGACATCTTATCAGAAATATGCCATCCAACTGGCTCAGATCATAGCAAACGGGTATCATGGCAAGGATCCCAATCTATACTATCAGATAAGGGAGTTTGGTAATGAAATAGATCAGATTGAGGCGGAATCCACCAGAATACTTATTCTCAACAAGAACGGCATTGTTGAACAGGATTCCTATCAAAGCACCAGTCTGCTTCGCAGAAATCTGAAGGAAGATTATGCGGAAGTGGCCGGTGTTTTGGAGGGCAGCTTTGTTCCCGCCAGGGATTTATACATCACGACCGGGGATCCTCCTGTAAACAGAAGGGTTCTTTATGCCTATGCCCCTATTACCCACTATACAGAGGGAATCATCGGCATGGTGTTTATGTCCACTTCATTGGATGGAATCGAAGCCGTTCTCAAAAACATACAGAAAACCATTGTTTTTTTCTCCGGCATCATAAGTCTGTCGATTATTCTTATAAGCCTGATTCTATCAGGTTTTATCACCCATCCCATCCAGGAACTGACCGCCAGCATAACGAAGATGAGTAAAGGCCATTTGAATCAAAGGGTTAATATACGGGGCGGAGGGGAACTGCGTCAGCTGGGAGAAGCCTTCAATATTATGAGTGAAAAACTGGAGAACCTGGACAATGCCAGGAATGAGTTTGTATCCAATGCATCCCATGAGCTGAAAACCCCTCTCAGTGCCATTAAGATACTGGCTGAATCCCTGCTGGGAATGGAGGTAGACGATCCGGCTATCTACAGGGAGTTTTTGTCCGATATTAATTTTGAAATAGACAGGCTTAATGCTATTATTACCGATCTTCTAGTCTTGGTCCAGATGGATAAGAGAGGTGCCGGCAGTCAATTCAGGCTGGAACCTGTAGATTTGAATGAACTGGCTTTAAGAACCATAAAGGGCCTGCAGCTCCTGGCGGATCAAAAGAAAATCCGCCTGGAGTATATAAGCGAGGAGGAGGTTGTCGTTCAGGGCGACAGGCTTAAGCTCCAGCAGGTAATTTCCAATATAATTGACAATGGAATAAAATATACTCCGGAAGGCGGAAGGGTAACTATAGAGGTATATAACACGCCTGAATATGGTGTGGTCAAGGTAAGCGATACCGGAATCGGCATTGCCCCGGAAGATATCAACCGCATCTTTGATCGGTTTTTCCGCGTGGATAAGGCCAGGTCCCGTTCCACCGGCGGAACAGGGCTGGGCTTGTCCATTGCCAACCGCATTGTCCTTTTGCATAACGGTTTTATAAGGGTGTCAAGCGAAGAAAACAAGGGAACCACCTTTTATATAGAGCTTCCCTACAATCCTTTGATTGACATCGAATTATGACGATTAACGGGAATGTTATGCTTGCTTAATGAATTTGTAAAAACCGTCTGATAAAATGATTCACAAGGCAGGTGAATAGTATCAAAAAATCTATTGTATGGCTTATGGTTGTTGCAGGTCTGCTGTTGCTGACAAGCTGCAGCAGCTTTATGGGAAATCAGCTGAACAACCAGGGTGAAAACGGTACGGCAGAGCCGGATACAGAAAGCACTCCGCTGCCAATTGATCCCTATGAGCAAGCCAGGGAAACAAAAATTGTTCTGTACTTTAAACATGAAATAGCGGATTTCCTGGTGCCTGAGGAACGTATAGTCATGCAGGAAAAAAAGAGCACCGAGCAGCTTATAGTGGAAGAACTGCTCAAGGGACCGCAGACTTCCCAGAAATTATTAATTATGCCGCCGGGCACGGATATCATAGACATAACCAGGCGAAGTGATACCGTTTTTGTCAACCTGACGGATGATTTTCTGCATCCCATCGATCTGTCCGCCATTCCCGGCCTGGAGAACACCACGGAGGAGGATTACCCCGGTGTACAGGCCGAGATGAAACGTCTGGCCATATACTCCATTGTTAATTCACTTACTTTTCTTGACGGGATCAATCAGGTAAAGCTGCTGGTCAACAATACCCAGCATTCCTATCAGGAGATGGGTGCAGAGCTGATTCTGCAGGATACACCGGGCCTGGATCCGGATTCTCCCATGGTTGCCTTGTTCAGAAACAAGAATGTGAATCAATCCCCTGCCAGGACAGTCAGATTTGTACTCAACGGGTTGACTGTTGATCCGGAATGGGATCTCATATATCCTTTTTTATCCAACCGGACCATGGACGGAAGCAGCCTGCCTCCGCTGGATGAACTTAAAACCCAGATACCTCCCATGCTGGGCGGTATGATTGCTTTTGAGGGCAGTCCGGTACTGGAAGAGGAGTATCTTTTTGACAAGGCCTTTGTAACTGTACAGTACACCGACAGGACCTCGGATTTGCTGAAGGAAGTAACAGAGGTACTTACAGTGGACAGGGTGGATGGAATATGGAAAGTACGACTGCCGGTGCTGTTCAGTCAGTACCGATAGAACAAGTGAACAAGCAGTATGAAAGGAGGGGACGGAAATGTCGCATGCAATACGATTGCTGAGCATTGTCCTCCTCATTGCACTGCTGACAGCCTGTGCATCGGGGCAGCTGGCAGAGCAGGAAAATGATAACATTAAAAGGCTGAACCAATCGGAGAAGGAACAGTCAACAGAAGCCGAAGATTCGTCAGATGAAGACATTTCGGGTCAATCGAATATAGATATGCTTACCATTAGGCAGACCGGCATAACCGTTTATTTTCTTGATGAAGCAGCCGGGCAGTTGTCCGCCGAGCAAAGAAAGGCATCTGATTCAGACTTTCAGGATGATTTGGCTGAGAATGTCCTTAAAGAACTGATTGAGGGGCCGGAGACAAACGGCCTCAGCCCGGTTATGCCGGAGGACGTTCGTGTAAACGGCGTGGAATCCGCTGACAATATCCTGTATGTGGATTTGTCGGCTGAATTTTACGGTTCCAAAGATCCGGGAGTGGCCAGGGCTGCCCTGGTAAATTCCCTGCTGGAGCTGGGCGCTTATAAATATGTGAAACTGTATGTTGACGGCAGTGAGATCACAGACACATCCGATGCCAGAGCCGGAGCTTTGGGTCTGCTGAGCCGGTATCCCCTTGTGGTATCAGAAATCAAGGCTCTGGAAGCACAGAATTATTACAATTCAGAATTGCGCAGGATTGATCGTGAACTGTTTTTCCAGGACTATTCAGGTAAATTTCTTCTGCCCGAAGTGAGAACCATAACGGTTCGAAAGGGCGGGGATGCGGAGGCTATTGTAAATGAACTGATTAAAGGGCCCATGGCGGAAGGGGAAGGCTATCACCCCATACTGCCCAAGGGAACAATTTTGGAAAAATATGAACTTGTTCAGGGAAATAATGATACAAATGGTATTGCACTTTACTTTTCCAAGGAATTCCGAAGTCAGTTTTCCGGAGGAGCAGAACAGGAGTATTCCATAATTAGCTCACTGGTATACAGTTTGTCTTTGCCGGATATCCATTTCATCAGGATATATTATAACAACGGAACAGGGGAATACATTAACGAGCCTGTCTACAAAACACCTCTTAATATGGAGTTCACAACAGGGGATTTTCCTGCCAGGGTGGGAAGGAAAATCCGTGTTTATTTCGGCGACGGTAACAGCGGGCTGCTGGCACCTGAGTACCGGGCTGTTGACAGAAATGAGCTGAGAACGGCTTCCCGTATTCTGTCCGAGCTGGCATCTGATCCCATAGGAGAGAATCATGTCCGGGTTATTCCGCCTCATGTTGAGCCTGAAGATTTTCAGGTAAAGGTTTTGGGGAAGACGGCTGTTGTGGATGTTCCCGCTGATTATTTCACAGGCGCTGAACCGGACAACAGAAGGTTTATCCGGGATATCTATGCAGTGGTTAACACTCTGACCGATCCTGTAAATGACATGGATATACAGGAGGTACAGTTTACTGTGGACGGCGATGTCTTGGATTCCTATATGGATATTTCTCTCAGGGATACTTTTGTATTCAACCCTGCCCTGATAAAAGAAGAGTGAGTGGAGGGATATTTTTTGAAAAAACCGGTTATATACGCCCATCGCGGTGCTTCTGCCTACGCGCCGGAAAACACGGAAGCGGCTTTTTGCATGGCAATGGAAATGCAGGCCGGAGGTATTGAACTGGATGTACACCTTTCCAGGGACGGCAAGGTGGTTGTATGTCATGATGAGAGGGTGGACAGGGTCAGCAACGGCACAGGTCTTGTCCGTGACATGACACTGGAAGAGCTTAAAAAGCTGGATTTTGGCAGTTGGTTTGGTGACGAGTTCAGGGATGAGCGGATTATGACTCTGGATGAGTTTTTGAAGCTGGTTGAAGGCTGGGACGGAATACTGAATATCGAAATAAAATCCGGTGTTATTTTATATGAGGGAATTGAGGACAGGATAGTGGATGCCCTGCGTCGATTTGATCGCATAGATACATCTATCATTTCCTCTTTCAATCATTACAGCCTGCTAGCGATAAAGAAGTTGGAACCTGCCCTGAAAATCGGCCTGCTCTATGCCGCCGGCCTGGTGGAGCCATGGGAATATGCCAGGAGGATAGGGGCGGAGGCCATCCACCCCCTCTTCTACAGCGCTGCCCCTCCCATAATAACAGGCTGCAGGGAGAATGGAATCCTCCTTAATGCCTGGACCGTAGATGAGCCTGAATACATCAGGATGCTGGCTTTGGGCGGGGTAGACGGAATCATCACCAATGTACCGGATACAGCCAGGGAGATTACTTCCCAATTGTAACAGGAATGTAATGCTTTTGTAACAACCAAACCAAATTTTGGCCGTCAAAATATGGTATAGTTAAATTTGGCATCAGCGTTATATTTGGGAGGAAACCGCATGAAAAAGACATATGTTCTGCTGGGTTTGCTTTTAATGGCAGCCTTGCTTACCGGTGGATTTGCCTATCAGAACTACCTGGAAAAACAGGCTGAAAAGCAGGCGCAGGAACAGTGGCTGGCACATATGACCGAAACTGTTGAACGCGATACCTTTTATGAGGGAATTGTACTGGACGATGTGCCCCTGGGCGGCATGACCCTGCAGGAAGCATCCGAACGATTCGAAAAGGCGGAAGAAGAACTGCTGGCAAATTTCAGGGCAGAACTGGTTTATGAAGATCAAAGCTGGGTCTTTACCAGCAAGGACATTATGGTCCGGACAGACTGGCGGGAAAAGCTGGATGAACTATATCAGCTGGCAAGGCAAGGCGAGTTGTCGGAACGATACAATGAGGTGGAGGAAATTCGGGATAAGGGAGTCAGAATGGACACAACCCTTACCATGGATGTCAGTCTCATATATGATGATATTGTGGAGATAGCCGAAAGTCTGTATATCGAGCCCATAGATGCAGATGTTTCCTTCTTCCCTGACAAAAAGGAAAAGTTCAGCTTCTCCCCTGAAAAAGACGGGCAAAGAGTGGATGCTGAATCCCTTTATGAAGAGGTAAAGCAGATTTTTGATTCCGGCAAACCGGGGACTGTTGTTATAGAACCCATTCCGGTGGAAGCCCAGGTCCGCCTGGCTGATCTGGAAAAAGCCACCTCCAGGATTGTCTCCTTCCATACCGATATGGCAGGCAGTTCAAGCAATCGCATGCACAATATCGAACTTGCTCTTCGAAAAATAAACGGCACCAAGCTAAATCCAGGTGAGGTGTTTTCATTTAACGGGATTGTAGGCCGTCGTACGGAAAAGGCGGGCTTCAGGGAAGCACCGGTGATTGCTGCGGACAAGAGCATGAAGGATGCGGTAGGCGGCGGCATTTGTCAGGCCTCATCCACGGTATTTAATGCTGCAGCCCTGGCCGGCCTGGAGATAGTTGAACGTTATCACCATTCCTTCCCCATATCATATCTGGATAAGGGACTGGATGCCACTGTCTCCTACGGGGGAGCGGATTTGAAATTCAGAAACAACAAGAATACGCCCGTCTTCATCCAGGCTTACCGCAACGGAACCCTTGCCTATGTGGTTATCTATGGCGAGCCTATCCCCAACAACGGCCAATACAAGCTGGTAACCGAGCTGCTCCAGACCATAGAGGCCCCCGAGCCGAAAAGAGTTCTCGACAAGAAAGGTGAATATGTAACCAAGCCGGGCGGAGAATATGTGCATGTGAAATCAAGAACGGGATATAAGGTAAATACTTACCGCCTTCTTTATGAGAATGGGAAGAGAGTTTCCAAGGAATTGTTTGTAAGAAACTACTATCAACCCATACAGGGTGTCATCTACTACAGAGAGGGAAAACCTGAACCCACGCCCGGACCGACTCC
>DUOA01000164.1 GCA_012839095.1 Clostridiales bacterium | reverse complement strand
TTAGTATGAAATACACCTGCTGCAAGGCCTGCATCAATCCTGTCAAGCCTGAACAGTTCCAAGAAATCCTCCATTTTTCCTGCTCCTCCGCTGGCAACAAGCGGCACTGCAACTATGCTGCCGACTTCGCGAAGCATCGGAAGGTCAAAGCCTCCTTGCACTCCGTCGGTATCTATGGAGTTTAGCACAATCTCACCGGCGCCCAGATCTTCGCCTCTTTTTGCCCATTCCAGGGCATCAATTCCCGTGTCTCTTCTGCCGCCATGCGCAAAAACACGGAATTTTCCCTTTACCCTTTTAACATCCATGCTTAGCACAACGCATTGGCTGCCATAGCGCTTTGCAGCAGCACTGATCAGTGAAGGATCCTTTATTGCACCGCTGTTGATGCTTACCTTGTCGGCACCGGATTTTAATACTGCATCGAAATCGCTTAAAGAGTCTATTCCCCCTCCAACGGTAAGCGGAATAAAAATTTCGGAAGCCACGGCGCGTAAAAGGTCGGTAAAAAGCTTCCTTCCCTCATAACTTGCCCTTATGTCGTAAAAGACAAGCTCATCCGCCCCTGTTTCGCAGTAGTACCGTGCCATTTCCACAGGGTCTGCCATATCGCGGATGTCTTTAAAGTTTACACCTTTAACAACTCTTCCGTTCATTACGTCAAGGCATGGTATTATTCTTTTGCTGATCATATAAAGCCTCCATATCAATAAGATAATTTCATTTTATTTCGGAGAAAGCTCTAAGCAGACGAAGTCCTGCACTGCCGCTTTTTTCAGGATGAAACTGCATACCATAGATCAGGCCTGAAGCTGAGCGCACAAGTCCGGGAACCATGACGCAGTATTCCGAAAGGCCCAGTGTGTTTTCAGAGCAGTTTTTGGCGTAATAACTATGAACATAGTAAACCCATTCACCGTTATTGAAATGCATGAATATAGGATCATCTTTAATGATCTCAAGCCGGTTCCAGCCCATGTGGGGAACTTTCAGTACCGGACTAATGTCAGCCGCCAGCGGCACAATTGAGCCGGAAATGAGCCCCAGGCCTTCAAATTCACCATGTTCAAAACTTTTTTCAAAAAGAAGCTGCATCCCCAGGCATATGCCGAGAAGAGGTTTTATTTGCGCCAACTCTTTTACTGTATCAAAAAGCCCCGATTCCTTAAGCTTGGCTAAAGCATCGCCAAAAGCACCGACACCGGGCAGAATTATTTTTTCGGC
The DNA here is from genome assembly GCA_012839095.1 of Clostridiales bacterium. GTDB lineage: Bacteria > Bacillota > Clostridia > Caldicoprobacterales > DTU083 > DUOA01. Next base: position 15,256 of record DUOA01000164.1, on the reverse strand, counting down.
TCCTAAAAGGTCTTCCCTTTTATTTGTCACAATGCAGTCCAGTTCCAAAGAGCGGAGGCTTGACATCAATGAAAACAGATTGCCTACACCATAATCGACAACAGCAATCATTCAAAACATCCCCTTTATTAAAAAGCGGCACCTGCTGATTATACTCTGAAATACAGGTCATGCACCTAAAAGATATAAATTATCAGTTTTGTTTTATGCGTGATTTTACCATATTTTTTTTATGTCATCAATGTGAAGTTTATCTGAAAAATTTATTGACAAATATGCTATTAAACAATTACAATTTATGCAGATGAACAAAGGCGTTCATCATGCTGTGCAGATATAAATTTGCATGGGATGATGAGCGCCCTTTTTTATTTTAAAGCTGTTAATGAGTCTTATGTTAACTCATTCAGCAGTTAAGAGACGGATAAGTTCAGAGAAACGGCTTAAACTAGAAGCAGGCGGAGGGTTCAGGATGGAAAAGGGTTTGTTGTATAGAGGTAAGTCAAAATCGGTATATGCAGAAGATGACGATTATACATGTATACTGGAATACAGGGATTCGACTACAGCCGGAAACGGTGCAAAAAAGGCGGAACTTGACGGCAAGGGGGCTTTAAACGCTGAAATATCTTCTGTTTTGTACCAATATTTAGAGCAAAATGGGATTGAGACACACTTTATAAAAAAGCTTGATGATACCAGGATACTGGCTAAAAAAGTTGACATAATCAATGTCGAAGTGATTGTCCGCAATATTGCCGCAGGCAGCTTTTCAAAAAAGTACGGCGTACCTGAGGGAAGGCCGCTGAAAAACACAGTTGTGGAATTCTCTTTAAAAAGTGACCAATTAGGCGACCCCATGATGAACGAGAGCCAGGTAACCGCTTTGGGAATAGCTTCGCAGGAGGAGCTGGAGGTTCTTAAGAAAACGGCACTGCGTATCAACACCCTTCTGTCTTCCTTGTTTGATGAATGCGGTATGGTTCTTGTAGACTTTAAACTTGAATTTGGCATATATGACGGCAGGCTTATTCTTGCAGACGAAATATCGCCGGATTCCTGCCGTTTCTGGGATAAGGCCACAGGCAGGAAGCTGGATAAAGACCGCTTCCGACAGGACCTGGGCGATGTTATAGGTGCATACAGGGAAGTGCTGAGGAGGCTGAGAAATGCGCAGCAGTTATGAAAACCCACTCTGCGAAAGATACGCAGGCAAAAGAATGCAGGAAATATTTTCACCCGACAGGAAGTTTTCCACCTGGAGAAAACTGTGGGTTGCCCTTGCTGAAAGCCAGAAGGAACTTGGCCTTGATATCTCTGACCGTCAGATCGAGGTCATGAGGAAACATATACATGATATAAATTACGAGGCTGCTGAGCAGCGTGAAAAAGAGGTACGCCACGATGTGATGGCCCATATTTATGCATACGGTGTCCAGTGCCCGGAAGCTAAGCCTATAATTCATCTTGGCGCGACCTCAAGCTATGTCGGAGATAATACCGATTTAATTCTGATGAAGGAAGCCCTTCTTGAGATTAGATCCTCCCTTGCCGGGGTCATCATAGAGCTGGCCCGCTTCGCACTGAAATATAAATCGCTTCCAACCCTTGCCTACACGCATTTTCAGCCTGCACAGCCAACCACCCTGGGTAAACGCGCTTCTCTTTGGCTGCAGGATCTGGTCAGCGACATGGATGTGCTTGAGTTTGTAATGTCACAGATAAAGATGCTTGGATGCCGGGGCGCCACCGGTACTGCTGCAAGTTTTCTTGAGCTTTTTGACGGTGATGCTGAAAAAGTCACATGCCTTGAGAAGCTGATTGCGCAGAAAATGGGTTTTGACCACATTTTTGACGTAAGCGGACAAACCTACCCCCGCAAACTGGATTACAGCGTGCTTTCTCTCTTGTCCGGCATTGCACAGAGCGCATGGAAGTTTTCCAATGACATCAGGCTGATGTCACACCTGAAGGAGGTCGATGAACCTTTTGAAGAGAAACAGGTCGGATCCTCTGCAATGGCCTATAAGCGGAATCCCATGCGAAGCGAGCGTATATCTTCACTTTCAAGGCATGTGATCTCACTGGCCCAGGGCGCTGCCATGACGGCATCCACCCAGTGGTTTGAGCGCACCCTTGACGATTCGGCAGCGCGCCGCATCTATATACCTGAAGCTTTCCTTGCGACAGACGGCATACTTTCCCTGTATAAAAACGTGATAGACAATATGAAGGTGTATCCTGAAATGATGAAAAAGCATCTTGAAGAGGAACTGCCTTTCATGGCAACTGAAAACATTCTGATGCACTGTGTGAAAAAGGGCGGCGACAGGCAGCTGCTGCACGAGGCAATAAGGGAGATCTCGGTATCTACTGTAAGGGACATAAAGGAAACCGGAGCAAGGAACAATCTGGTTGAAAGAATCTTAAAAGACGGCAGGTTCAACATATCACGGGACGAGATGGAGGATTTGCTGAGCGCAGAAAAATTCACCGGGCTGGCAGAAAAACAGGCGGAAGAATATTCGGAAAAGATTCTGAACCGTTTCAGTAGGGAAAGTGTTTCAGAAGATGCTTATATTACCGTATAGGAGGCGGTTAGTCCGTGTTGACGGCAATAGTCGGTATTAACTGGGGAGATGAAGGAAAGGGAAGAATGGTGGACCTGCTTGGTTCCCGCTATGATATCGTAGTCCGCTACCAGGGCGGCAACAATGCAGGGCATACCGTGGTGAACGAAAGAGGGAAATTCATACTGAATCTGCTTCCATCGGGAATCCTGCGGGCTGGAACCGTGAATGTCATGGGACCGGGCATGGTCATAGACCTTGCCCATCTTTGCAAAGAAATCAGAGGATTGGCTGAAAAAGGAATAGGAATAACTCCCGATAATTTAAAAATCAGTCAGGGAGCAGTAGTATGCTTTCCGTATCACGTACGCCAGGATATTCTTGAAGAAGAGAGGCTGGGCGACAGAAAATACGGATCAACAAGGCGGGGCATAGCACCTGTATATGCCGACAAATACATGAAAAAAGGCATACGAATGGGTGATTTGCTCTATCCGGATACTCTTAAGGAAAAGCTTGAGAGCATAATTGAATGGAAAAATCTGCTGATCCATAGAGGTTATCAGGACCAGGCGATAGATATGGATGAGACGCTGAAGTGGCTGAAGGTCCATGGTGAGCCTCTTATACCCTTTATCTGTGATGTTTCGGATTACCTTGATGATGCGGTCAGAAAAAATAAAAACATATTGTTTGAGGCACAGCTTGGAGCCTTAAGGGATATAGATTACGGGATTTATCCATATACAACATCATCTGCCACGCTTGCCTCATACGCGGCTGCAGGGGCCGGTATCCCGGGAGCAAGGCTGGATAAGGTCATAGGGATAATGAAGGCTTATTCCAGCTGCGTCGGCGAAGGCCCGTTCGTTGCGGAGTTTTTCGGGGAGGAAGGAAGCCGGCTGAGGGAAGCGGGCAGCGAGTACGGGGCAGCAACCGGAAGACCCCGCCGGGTGGGGGCCTTCGATATTCCGGCTTCCCGCTATGGCATAAAGGTGCAGGGTGCAGATGAGATTGCCCTCACAAAGCTGGATGTACTTTCATACATGGAGAAGATACCTGTCTGCGTTGCCTATGAGATTGAGGGAGAAAGAACTGACAGGTTTCCGACAGGCGACAGGCTGCTCAAGGCCAAGCCTGTCTTTGAACTGATGGACGGCTGGAAATGCGATATATCGTTCTGCCGCAAAAAGGAGGATCTGCCCGCTGCAGCCGCTGCTTATATAAAATACATCGAAGAAATGACGGAGTGCAGAATCCGTTATGTATCGGTGGGGGCAGAGAGGAATGCATACATAGATATGGAAGCAGTTTGAGAAGACATATCTGTGAAAATCGGATAAATAAGACAAACGGAGGAAGCAGGATGAAAGCAAGGGTATACGTAACACTCAGGAAGAGCATAGCAGATCCGCAGGGAAATGCCATAAAGAACGCACTTGGCAAGCTGGGTTACACGAATGTTGAGGAGGTTCGGATAGGTAAGCTGATCGAGCTGGACCTGGGGGACATTACCGGGGACGAAGCAGACAGACAGCTTGTAAAAATGTGTGAAGGCCTTTTGGCCAACACCGTAATTGAGGAGTTTGAATACGAAATTGATCAGAGGTGAAGATCCGGATGAAATTCGGTGTAATAGTATTCCCGGGGTCCAACTGTGATATTGACTGCTGCCATGCAGTTAAAGATGTTCTGGGCCGCGAGGTTGAATATGTATGGCATGATGCGGAAGAGCTTGATGACTTTGATTGCATCATACTTCCCGGGGGATTTTCCTATGGAGATTACTTAAGATGCGGTGCCGTAGCCAGGTTTTCCAGGATAATGGAAGCTGTCAGGGCCCATGCCGCTGGCGGCAAGCCGGTTATCGGCATATGCAACGGTTTTCAGATATTGACAGAGGCGGGGCTTCTGCCTGGGGCTCTTGTAAGGAACAAGAATTTAAAATTCATATGCGACACAGTACCGTTAAGAGTGGAAGCCAACGACACACCCTTCACAGGCCTGTATGAAAAAGGTGAAATTATAAATATTCCCATAGCTCATGGTGAAGGAAACTATGTGGTGGATGAGGCGACTCTGAAGAAGATGAAGGAAAAGGGGCAGATCATCTTCACCTATGTGGATAACCCTAATGGTTCTATGGAAAACATTGCAGGGGTATGCAACGAAGAAAAAAATGTACTGGGCATGATGCCCCATCCTGAGAGGGCCTGCGAGGAAATCCTGGGCAATACCGACGGCAGGAGATTATTTGAATCCATCATATCGGCATTGGAGGGAAGGCTGAAAGATGAATAAGCCTTATGAAGCAGTGGGTTTAACAGAAAAAGAATATGAGAAAATTATTGAATACTTAGGCAGAGAGCCCAATGAAACTGAGCTCAGCATGTATGGCGTTATGTGGTCAGAGCATTGCAGCTATAAGCATTCCCGGGCATTGTTCAGGCATTTTCCAACTTCGGGCAAAAGGGTTCTTCAGGGCCCGGGAGAGAACGCAGGCATAATAGACATCGGAGATAACCTGGCTCTTGTCATGAAAATTGAAAGCCATAACCATCCATCTGCCATAGAGCCCTACCAGGGTGCGGCCACCGGCGTAGGGGGAATTATAAGAGACATTTTTGCAATGGGTGCCAGGCCTGTTGCCTTGCTGAACTCTCTCCGTTTTGGTGATATAGAAAAAAGCGAAAGAGTTAAGTACCTGATTGACGGTGTGGTTGCAGGCATTGCAGGATATGGCAACTGCATGGGTATCCCAACGGCAGCCGGAGAGACATATTTTAACAGCTGCTATGACGGAAATCCATTGGTTAATGCCATGTGTGTCGGGATTATAGAGCACGACAAGATCCACAGGGGCAATGCATCGGGAGTCGGCAATTCCGTTATGTATGTCGGTGCTGCCACCGGCAGGGACGGTATGGGCGGAGCCAGTTTTGCCTCGGTAGAACTGACTGGGGAATCGGAAGAGAAAAAGTCTGCCGTACAGGTAGGGGACCCATTTATGGAAAAGCTGCTGATGGAGGCCTGCCTGGAGCTGCTGGTTACAGGTTCAATAGTCGGCCTGCAGGACCTTGGGGCTGCCGGCTTGACTTCAGCCTGCTGCGAAACTGCTGCCAGAGGCGAGGGCGGAATGGAGATCGATGTGCTTAAGGTACCCCGCCGGGAAAAGGGAATGCTGCCGGTTGAGGTCATGATTTCTGAATCACAGGAGAGGATGCTTCTGATTGTTGAAAAGGGCAGGGAAGATGAGGTAAAGAAAACGGTTGAAAAATGGGGGCTTCATGCTGTAACAATAGGAAGGGTAACTGATAAGGGCAGACTGACAGTTAAGGAAGGAGACAAAACAGTTGCCGATGTACCTGCATACAGCCTGGATTCCTCCGGTGCACCCGAATATTATAGGGAATATGAGGAGCCGGCATATTACCAGGAACTGAAGAAGTTTCGGCCGGAAACAGCAGAAGAGCCGAAGGATTACAATAAAACCATGATGGAGCTGCTGACATCTCCCAACCTGTGCAGCAAGGAATGGATATATAAGCAGTATGACCATATGGTAAGAACCTGCACTGTAGTAAAGCCCGGTTCAGATGCTGCTGTACTGCGGATAAGGGGAAGTAAAAAGGGCATCGCTTTAACTGTTGACTGCAACAGCAGGTATTGTTTCCTAGATCCAAGAGCAGGAAGCGCTATAGCAGTGACGGAGGCTGCAAGAAATCTTGTCTGCAGCGGAGCCAGGCCTTTGGCTGTAACCGACGGCCTTAACTTTGGCAGCCCCGAAAAGCCCGACCGCTTCTGGCAGTTCAGAGAGGCAGTCATAGGGATCGGAGAAGCCTGCAGGGAGCTGAATACACCTGTAATAAGCGGAAATGTCAGCTTTTATAATGAAACTGCGACACAGGCTATCTATCCCACCCCGGTAATAGGCATGGCGGGCCTGATAGAGGACATTGACAAGTGCTGCACTATGCATTTCAAGGACGAAGGAGATATTGTCATACTTTTAGGTAAAACGGAGAATGAACTGGGCGGCAGTGAATATCTCTGCAGGATTCACGGAATTGAGAAGGGTGCGGTACCAAGGCTGAACTTTGGCCTGGAAAAGAAGCTTCAGGCCTTTATATTGTCGGCTGTGAACAAAGGCTTTCTGAAATCTGCCCATGACGTCAGCGACGGCGGCTTGGCAATTGCCCTGGCGGAATGCTGCATGGAAAAAGAGCTGGGAATAAAGGCAGAGCTGAAATCTCAGCTTCGGACCGATGCGGTACTGTTTTCTGAAAGCCAGTCAAGATTTGTAGTTTCCTGCAGTTATGAGACTTTGGCAGAGCTTAGGCAGTTCATGGCAAAGCTGGAAATACCATATGAGATACTGGGCAGGGTCACAGGTGATGAATTCAGGCTCGATATAAACAATAAGAATATTGTGGCCCTGAAGGTCAGGGAAATGAAAGAGGCCTGGAGAGGAGCCTTTAAATGCTTAATGACTTAAACAGGGATAAGTTGAGGGAAGAATGCGGAGTTGCCGGGGTTTATCATAGCAATTTATCCGGGGATGCGGCCAAGTCCCTGTACCGTTGCCTGTATTCCCTGCAGCACAGGGGGCAGGAAAGCGCAGGAATAGCTGCCGCCGACGGCCGGCAGATTCATTTTCATAAGGAGATGGGCCTGGTACCTGAGGTGTTTAATGAAGAGATATTAAAGGGGCTGAAGGGGCATATAGGCATCGGTCATGTAAGATATTCCACAACAGGTGACAGCAAGGTTGCCAATGCCCAGCCTTTAGCAGTAAGATATCGCGGCGGCAGCATAGCCCTTGCCCACAACGGGAATTTGGTCAATGCAGCCGAACTGAGAGATCGCCTGGAAGAAGACGGTGTGATCTTCCAAACAACTATAGATACCGAGGTCATAGCAAACCTGATAGCCCGTTTCAGCAGCAAGGGTATTGTTAATGCCATAGAAGGGACTATGGACATGATCAGGGGAGCTTATACCCTGGTGCTTATAACGGAAGACTGCCTGATTGGCATAAGAGATCCCTATGGCTTAAGACCTCTCTGCCTGGGAAAATCTGAGGATGGCTATGTTCTGGCCTCTGAAAGCTGCGCCCTGGACGTCATCGATGCTCAATATATCAGGGATGTAAAGCCCGGCGAGGTAATTATAATAGACAAGTCAGGACTAAAGTCAAAGCAGGTGCAGGAAGCAAACAGAAGGGCCTTTTGCATATTTGAATACATTTACTTTGCCCGTCCGGACAGCATTATAGACGGTACAAGCATATACGCTGCCAGAAAAAATGCGGGGCGGATATTGGCAGAGGAGCATCCTGTAGATGCCGACCTGGTTATAGCGGTTCCGGACACCTCCATTCCAGCTGCCATTGGCTATGCGGAGGCTTCAGGCATACCTTTCGGCGAAGGGCTTATAAAAAACCGGTATATAGGCAGAACATTTATTCAGCCGGAGCAGGAGCTGAGGGAAACGTCTGTCAGGCTTAAGCTGAACCCTTTGAAGCACAATATCTCCGGCAGGAGGATTGTCATGATCGATGATTCAATTGTAAGAGGAACCACCAGCAGGCAAATCGTCAACAGCCTGAGGATGGCAGGAGCCAGGGAGGTGCATCTTAGGATCAGTTCCCCGCCGGTAACCTATGGCTGTCATTTTGGTATAGATACACCGGACAGAGAGCAGTTGATAGGGGCGGCAAAAACCATAGAGCAGATAAGAATGGCTGTAGGTGCGGACAGCCTGGGCTATCTCAGCACAGAGGGACTGATCAGATCAACAGGCAGGCAGGCTGAGCATCTTTGCCTGGCCTGCTTCACCGGTGAATATCCCATGGAGGTGCCGACAGCCGGCAATAAAAATGTGTTTGAGATAAGGCAGCAAAACAAAACCAATGATTAAGGCTGTCTTGTTTAAATTATATGTCAAGAATCCGGCCTGAAAGGAACGAATTGATGAACAGCGAACTGAACTATAACGAACTGAACAATAACGAATTGATAATAATATTGGACTTTGGCGGGCAGTACAACCAGCTGATTGCAAGGAGAGTAAGGGAACTTAATGTATATTGCGAGCTTCTGCCCTATAATATCTCCGCTGAAGAGATAAGGAAGAAAAGGCCGAAAGGAATTATCTTAACCGGCGGGCCGGCCAGCGTATATGGAGATAATGCGCCGAAATGCGATGCAGAAGTTTTCAGGCTGGGCATGCCGATCCTGGGTATTTGCTACGGTGCCCAGCTTATGGCCGAAGTCCTCGGCGGAAAGGTTAACGGGTCGAAAAAAAGCGGGGAATACGGCAGGGCAGCACTCAGGATCAATGAAAGATCTCCGCTGTTTAAGGAGATACCGCAGGAATCCATATGCTGGATGAGCCACAGGGATTTTATTGAAAGAGTACCGGAGGGTTTTGAAATTACAGCTTCCACCGATGGTTGCCCGGCAGCCGCAATGGAGAATGAAAGTAACAAGCTTTACGCGGTTCAGTTTCACCCGGAGGTGGAGCATACTGAGAAAGGGAAAGAAATCATCAAAAACTTCCTTTATCAGATATGTCACTGCCCGGGAAACTGGACTATGAAGAGTTTCATAGAGAGAGAAATCCAGGATATCCGCAAAAAGGCAGGAGATAATAAGGTTATATGCGCCCTGTCCGGCGGTGTGGATTCTTCAGTGGCAGCCGTTTTGGTACATAAGGCTGTTGGCAGTAATCTGACCTGTATCTTTGTAGATCATGGGTTGCTGAGAAAAAATGAAAGCAATTGGGTTGAAGACATATTTAAGAACAAGCTTAAGATCAGTTTTATAAAAGTTGATGCAGGTGAACGCTTTTTAAGCAGGCTTAAAGGTATTGAAGATCCTGAAATGAAGAGAAAGATCATAGGAGAAGAGTTTATCCGTGTATTCGAAGTGGAAGCAGGGAAGATAGGTAAAGCAGATTACCTGGTGCAGGGAACCCTCTATCCGGATATTATAGAAAGCGGTACGGGCACCGCGGCGGTTATCAAGAGTCATCACAATGTGGGCGGGCTGCCGGAGGATATGCAGTTCCGGCTGATTGAACCTCTAAGATACCTGTTTAAGGATGAGGTAAGAGCAGTGGGCAGAGAGCTGGGCTTGCCTGAAGAAATTGTATGGCGGCAGCCTTTCCCGGGTCCGGGCCTGGCAGTCCGGGTATTGGGTGAGATCACAAAAGATAAGCTGACAATTATCAGGGAAGCAGATGCAATTGTATGCGAAGAAATTGAGAAAGCCGGACTTAAAAGAAGTATCTGGCAGTACTTTGCAGTGCTTCTTAACACTAAAAGCGTCGGTGTTATGGGGGATGAAAGAACATATGCCCATACCGTTGCCGTCCGTGCCGTAACCGGCTCTGATGCAATGACCGCTGACTGGGCAAGAATGCCTTATGAGGTTCTGGACAAAATATCAGGAAGAATTGTAAATGAGGTGAAAAGTGTAAACCGTGTTGTATATGATATCACCTCAAAGCCGCCGGCGACGGTGGAGTGGGAGTAAGAACGCTCTTATTATGACTTAAGCGGTTTTGAAAGGAGATTCTAATAATGAGAGACTATGCCCTTGAAATACAGAAAAGAGTTGCTTTTATACGTGAGGTGCTTGATTCTGCAGGTGCCGGCGGAATTGTATACGGAAACAGCGGCGGCAAAGACAGCACTCTGGTGGGCATTCTATGCAAGAAAGCATGTGATAACACAGTCGGCCTGATTATGCCGTGCGGTTCCAGGCGCAATTATGAAGAAGACAAGCAGGATGCGGAAACTGCCGCCCGGCTGTTTAATATAGAATTACGCACCGTAGACCTGACAGCTGTCCGTTCGGCCTTCGTCGATGCACTGACAGACGAAGCTGCATTGAATGAAGCGGCACTGGCAAATATTGCGCCCAGGCTCCGCATGACTGCTTTGTATGCCGTAGCTGCAAGCGAGAACCGGCTTGTGGCGGGCACCGGTAACCGCAGTGAATATTACATGGGTTATTTCACCAAGTGGGGCGATGGAGCCTATGATTTTAACCCGGTTGCGGATTTGACAGTATCGGAAATATATGAATTTTTGCGTTTTCTGAATGTTCCTGAAAGCTTAATAAAAAAAGCGCCGTCTGCCGGATTATACGACGGCCAGACAGATGAAGGTGAAATGGGCATAAGCTACAAAATCATAGATGAATTCCTGCAAACCGGCAGGGTAAGTGATGAAGAACGAAAGATAATTGAAATTTACCACGATACAAGCTGTCATAAACGGAGGCTGCCGCAGGTATTCAAGGGACAAAATGCAACAAATTAGATATCGGCTTGCAAAAACGGCCAAAAACCTGTTGACATGAATTAGGTCTTATAGTATCATAACTAAATGAACAAAGGCGTTCTTCAGATAGTGCCAGGCAAAAGTCATTATGACTTGAGCCGCATGAAAGGTGCTATGTGATGAACGCCTTTTTATATTGTAAATGACTGCCATGAGTATACCGCTGAAAAATATGAGGGAGGCGCGCATGAAGCTTGAATTTACCAAAATGCAGGGTTGTGGCAATGATTATATATACATCAACTGTTTTGACAGGGAAATAAACTGTCCTGAAAGCCTTTCGGTTGTTTTGTCTGACCGCCATTACGGCATCGGCGGTGACGGCATAGTATTGATATGCAGAAGCGATATTTGTGATGCCAGGATGAGAATGTTTAACCTTGACGGCAGTGAAGGAAAAATGTGCGGCAATGCTATACGCTGTGTAGCAAAATATCTTTACGACAGTGGCATAGTCAGAAAGGATACTATTGCCATAGAAACGTTAAGCGGTATAAAAACAATCCAGGTTAATACACAAAACGGCTTAGTCTGCTCTGCAAAAGTGGATATGGGCAGGGCAGAACTTGACCCTGCCAAAATCCCTGTTTTATTGCCGGGTGACCGCATTGTTAACGCGCCTGTGGAGATAGGCGGGAAGTCCTGCCATATAACATGTGTTTCAATGGGGAATCCCCATGCCGTAGTTTTTTTTGAAGAGGTTGATAACTTAAATATTGCTGAAACAGGGCCTTTATTTGAAAATAATGAGTTGTTTCCGGATCGTGTAAACACCGAATTTGTAAAGCTTATTGACGGTAATACTATAAAGATGCGGGTATGGGAACGCGGAAGCGGTGAAACTCTTGCCTGCGGAACAGGAGCCTGTGCAGCCGCTGTAGCGGCTGTGCTGAATGGATACTGCCAAAAGGGCAGGGATATTCGGGTGCTTTTGCCGGGTGGTGAGCTTACCGTCAATTATACCGATGAAGCCGTGTATATGACCGGAGACTGTTCCAAGGTATACGAAGGAGTTGTGGAGATATAGGAAAGATAAAGGGCGTATGTTCTGTAATAAGCGGAACACACGCCCTTTGCAGCTGTTATCTTAATACTCCTGTGAATCATGTTACGCTGTTCAGAATTTCAGCATAAGTTGGAATGTTCCAATGCTTGCTGCTGATCAGCGTTTCAAGTTCATCAACAACCAGCCTGAGTTCATTCATTGCCATAAAAACCTTTTCCCGATATGCACGGGCAAACTCAAGACTGTCTTTTACTTCTCTTACTGCTATAGTCTGTTCGTACAAATAGTCCAATCTCTTTTTCAGGCATTCCGACAGCCTGGATATTTTGCCCAGCAGTTCATCTTCGAGACAGGTTGAAATATCAGCACTCACTGCCCTCTTATTGAGAATCAGCTCTGCAAGCTCTTTCTGATATCCAAGAACGGAAGGGATTATCTGCTTGTTTACCATGTCAATCATAGTCAAAGCCTCGATATTAATGGTTTTTGAATAGTTCTCAAGCAAAATCTCATATCGTGAATGCATCTCGTTTCTTGAAAAGACCTTATGCCGGATAAACATCTCCACGTTCTTTGAATCTATAAAAGCAGGCAGGGCTTCAGGCGTGGTTTTTAAGTTGGATAATCCTCTTTCTTCGGCTTCCTTTACCCAGGATGGGTCATAGCCGTTTCCGTTGAAAATAATGCGTTTATGCTCCTTAATTGTTCTCTTTACTATCCTGCTTAAATCCTCTTTGAAATTGGTGCTGTTTTCAAGTATGTCCGCAAACTGCGACAATACCTCAGCCACTATTGTGTTAAGAACAATGATGGGGCCTGCGATGGAAAAAGATGAACCCAGCATACGTAATTCAAATTTATTGCCTGTAAATGCAAAAGGCGATGTTCTGTTTCGATCTGTTGTATCCCTGGGAAAATGAGGAAGTACTGTTGCACCGATCTCCATCTGGATTTTTTCTTTGCCCAGATATAAGGTATCGTTTTCCAGGGCATTCAGAATTTCATTAAGCTCATCGCCCAAAAATATTGATACAATGGCAGGCGGTGCTTCATTGGCACCAAGGCGGTGGTCATTGCCTGCACTTGCCACTGAAACACGCAATAGATCCTGATAATCATCCACTGCTTTAAATACTGCTACAAGGAAGAGCAGAAACTGTGCGTTTTCACAGGGCGTATCTCCGGGCTCCAGCAAATTGATTCCCTTATCTGTGGATAAGGACCAATTTATATGTTTTCCGCTTCCATTTACTCCTGAAAACGGCTTTTCATGTAACAGGCAGGCAAGATTATGTTTTGCTGCAATGCTTTTCATCAATTCCATTACCAGCTGATTATGGTCTGTTGCAATATTGGCTTCGGTGTGAATGGGAGCAAGCTCATGCTGGGCAGGTGCAACCTCGTTATGCTCTGTCTTAGCCATTACGCCAAGCTTCCATAGTTCCTCATTCAGTTCCTGCATAAAAGCAGCAACTCTATGCTTGATAGCCCCGAAATAATGATCTTCCATCTCCTGGCTTTTGGGCGGCCTTGCCCCGAAAAGCGTTCTGCCGCAGTAGATCAGATCAAGTCTTTTCAGGAATATTTCCTTATCAATCAGGAAATATTCCTGTTCTGGTCCTACCGAAGATGAAACGCGCTTAACATCAGTCATGCCAAATAACCGTAAAATACGCAGCGCCTGATGGTTCAGAGCCTGCATGGAACGCAGCAGAGGGGTTTTATTGTCAAGAGCTTCTCCGCTGTATGAGCAAAAAGCTGTTGGAATATAAAGGGTTTTGTCTTTTACGAAGGCATAAGATGTTGGATCCCATGCCGTATATCCCCTTGCTTCAAAGGTGGTGCGAAGCCCGCCTGAGGGGAAGCTGGATGCATCAGGTTCACCTTTCACCAGGGATTTTCCGGAAAACTCCATAATAACTCTGCCGCTGCCGTCAGGAGCAATGAAACTGTCATGCTTTTCGGCCGTAACACCTGTCATGGGCTGAAACCAGTGAGTGAAATGAGTAGCACCTTTTTCAATTGCCCAGTCCTTCATGACGGATGCTGCCACATTAGCCACGTCAAGCTCTAAATGGGTGCCGTTGGCAATGGTTTTTTTAAGAGCTTTATATATATCTCTTGGCAGACGTTCTTTCATAACAGCTTCATTAAATACCATGCTGCCGAATGTTTCTGATACTCTGCAATTTGCCATTTTTTCTCCTCCCCTATAGCAATTCAATACCTGCTGAACCGCATCCTGATATAGTGTCCTCATCCCATACGGATACCTGGACCTCACCAATATGCGCTTTCTGCAGCAGAAGCATGCATAATCTTGACTGGCCTATACCGCCGCCTATGGTAAGGGGAAGTTCATCCTTAAGAAGCATACTGTGGAATAGTAAATTGCGGCGGTCATCGCATCTTGACTTCCTTAATTGTTCATCAAGGGATTCTTTATCAACACGTATTCCCATGGAGGACACTTCGAAAGCACACTTAAGCAAATCGTTCCAAAACAGGATGTCGCCGTTCAGTTTCCAGTCGTCATAGTCCGGCGCCCTGCCGTCATGCTTTATGCCTGACTTTAGTATATCGCCTATCTGCATGATAAAGGCGGTTTTATGGTCTTCCAAATACTTGTCTTCACGTTCTTTAGGTGACAGAAGCGGATACATATCCTCAAGTTCCTGGGTTGATATAAAAGATACTTCCCTGGAGAGATTGACAGTCAGCGCTGGATAAAGCTTTTTAATTTCTCCTGCTGTATCACATATGACACCGACAATTTTATTTACAGTGCTTTTTAGTGTATCCGTATTTCTGCTGTCACGATCGATAACCTTTTCCCAGTCCCATTGATCAACGTAAATTGAATGAAGATTATCCATGTCTTCGTCCCGGCGTATGGCGTTCATGTCTGTGTAAAGCCCTTCGCCTGCTTTGAAGCCGTATCTGTGCAGGGCTAAACGCTTCCATTTTGCCAACGAGTGAACAACCTGGGCTTTGGAGTTGTTCTCTTTTATATCAAATTCCACAGGACGTTCAACACCGTTTAAGTCATCATTGATACCTGTATCGGCCTTGACAAACAGCGGTGCAGAAACTCTTTTCAGATTAAGAGCCTTGCTGAGCTTATACTCAAAAATACTCTTTATCCTTCCTATTGCATTCTGAGTATCATACAGGTTTAGTAGTGACTTGTAACCCTCAGGCACTGTAAGCTTGCTCATACTTCCATCCCCTTCAATATAAAATAAAAAATAAGGTGCCGCGGATCTGTAAGATCCACAGCACCTTTGCTGTTTGGAAGAAGTGTAACACGGCATTAATTAAATGTCAACT
>DUOA01000120.1 GCA_012839095.1 Clostridiales bacterium | reverse complement strand
AGGAATGTCTACGGTAAGTTCCTATGATGCAACCAATGAAATATTCTCTTTATTTGCCCGTATTTTGCTTACCATAGCCATAGAGCTTGTCATTGCACTACTATTCTGTTTTCGGGAAAAGAAGCTATTAGGTTTTATTGCAATAGTTAACGCAGTAACACAAATAGCGCTGAATCTTACGCTGAATATTATTAACTACTATTCCGGGCATATGGCATATTTAGTATTTTTCGTTTTGTTGGAGATTATAATAGTAATTGTGGAAGCAGTTATATATGCAAGGTACCTGGCTCGGTTCAGCCGCAGAGAGGTTCCCAAATGGAAACCAGGTGTGTATGCTGTAGCAGCTAATTTCGCTTCTTTTGCATTGGGCCTTGGATTATCCTTTTGGATACCCGGCATATTCTAATGAGCAAACCCAGACTACGGTGATATATTTAATTAATCCATCCGGAAAAAAACAGCGGAGATCACTTCCGGAAAAAAGAACTTGATCTCCTCCAGCCTTTTCGAATTCCCACACCAGTGTCCTTTTACCATGTTTATAAAATTCGGAAATGCCTTCCCCAGGTATACTGCTTCTGTTCCGATTATTTCTCATCTTAATTATTTCCACTTTGCTGGTTACCATCGAAGTAAGCATGAATCAACTTTCCTATCTCATACTCCAGCGTCCCATTCTGAAAGAGAATCCTTTTTGGAATAAACATACATTTCCGCCTCTCATATTTCTTTTAATGGTTATTGTAATTCTTAATCAATAAAAAATACTAAGAACCGCATGCCGTACATATCTGCAAGATATCAGCAAAATAGAGGTGTGATAGTGATATAAAGAGGCAGGAGTATATTAGATATTTCTATTAAAAGGACAAATAATAATAATCAGGGCAATAAAAAGAAAAACTTTGATATAATATATATGCGCAACTGGAAAATATTAATATGAGGTGAGAATATGAGTGAAATAAAAACAAAACCCACCAACCAGGATGTCCATGAATTCTTAATGAGCATAGAGCCGGAGAAAAAGAGATTAGATTGCATAGAACTTAAAAAGGTGTTTGACAGTGCGGTAGGTGAAGAACCTGTTCTATGGAATAATAACATGATAGGGTATGGTACATATCACTACAAATCTGATAGAAGCAAACAGGAAGGGGATTGGCCTTTAACAGCATTTTCACCGCGAAAACAGTATATAGTGATATATATTATGCCGGGAGTAAATAATTACGAACACTTGCTGGATAAGCTGGGCAGGCACAGAGTCAGTTCGGGCTCCTGTTTGTATATAAATAAACTCGATGATATCAATATTGATGTTTTGAGAGAAATTATCGCTGTTTCTGTTGCGGATATGAAAAGAATGTACAATGTAGATTGAACTGATTGTTATCAGCGAAGACGGAAATTATGTTATTTCTGATGCCGGTGAGATTTATTTTTGTGGAATTTGTAGAAAAAATAAAAATCATTGAGAATTCTTCTAAAAAAATGTATAATAAGCATCAGTGACTTTTAGCAACATTGCCAAAAAATAAACAAACTTGTAGTGTTATTAATAATGGCAAGAATAAGTTGAAGAGGAGTGTAGGTGTTGGCAAGGGAAACCGTTGATATCATCCGTCAGGCTGAACAGGAAGCTGATCAAATAGGGAAGGAAGCAGCTGCTGAATGTGAAAGAATAGTGCAGGCTGCCCATGAAGAGGCTGCCAGGCACTTTGAAAATATAACTGAAAAATCCAGAATCAGAGCAAAGGAGATTCTGGAATCAGCCAGGTGGCAAGGTGATGAGATAATTGCCCGGCAATTGCAGGAGGCAGAGGTTATAACAGCCGATCTCAGAAAAGCAGCCGCAGAAAAAGAGCAGGAAGCTATCAGGCTTATAATTTCAGAACTGTATTAAGCTTTCAAAAGGTTTTTAAATAAAGGGCAGCAGGAAGAATCAGGGAGGAATAAATCAAATGGCAATTCTGCCTATGAAACGCATACATATTTACGCCTTATCAGGGGATCGAAGACCCATATTGGAGGCCTTGCAGCAATTTGGTTCGGTGCAGGTAAATAATCTGCAGGCAGACGATTATTTCATAAAGAAAGATATTACAGAAGATCTGACTGAAGTTGAACGTGATATGGCAAAGGCAGAAGAAGCTCTTTCAATTCTGGAGTCTTATTCACCCGAAAACAAGTCAGTATTGGAATCTCTAAGAGGCCGGCAGGAACTTACATTGAGGGCTTATGAGGACTTTTCCGGCAAAAAGGATGAATTCCTGCAAAAAGCAGAGCACATCAGATATCTGGAAAGGCATATTACTGAGTGTACTGCAGAAATGCAAAAGCTTCAGGTTCAGATGGATGCATTGACACCCTGGAGTAAGCTGGACATT
>DUOA01000119.1 GCA_012839095.1 Clostridiales bacterium | reverse complement strand
TAGGAAAGGGTTGTTCATCACTGGAGAGGATGTTTTTGATGATAAAGAAAAGAAGCACATATGATTACATGAAGAGAATACGTGGTAGTTGGGAAATCAACCCTGTAACCAGGGTAAAGAGAAATGATATCAAGAACAATAAGAAACGCAGGCAGCAGGAAAAGAAACTAATAAGGGAGCATTGATATCTGATCAAAAGGGAAAGAAGAGGTATCTGAATTATGTTGGATATAAGAATAAATAATACACCATCTCCAATGGGGGATTCGACATCTGACTGGGAGAATTATTGCAGACAGGAAGGGTTGGATACTCTGTTCATACTTTCGGCAATGAGAAAGGAAAGAAAAGAACTAAGGTTAAGGCATATCTGGCGAGAGAAAATAAACCTGAGCAGAGAATGGATAAAGCAAGTTATATATAATAAGGAAGAGCAAGCTATCATAGCCTGTATGAACCATGAAGAAGCCCACTCACTTCATGTGAACAAACGCTGACAGTATCAAAAAAGCCCCGTTATTTGGGGCTTTTATCTTTGTCATGTTAAATGCAGCAAGCCTGCCATCTGCTCTGCTATAGCTTCGTTGATGATTTTTCTGTCATCGCAGCACAGCCATAGGGCTGCAAGTGCCATATTCTCAGGATGACTGTTTTTTGTTGTAACAGAAATAACACAAAAAATGTAGAAACACACAGAAATAACAAAACTCATATGAATCTCATGTAAATATTTGTTATAATAATAACAAGGAAATAACTGGTCTTGATGCTTAAGAAAAAATTGAAGAGGGAAGAGGGAGGAATGTATGTGAGGAAGTATGTATGTGCTTTATGCGGGTATGTTTATGACGAAGCAAAAGGCATACCTGAGCAGGGCATAGCTCCGGGCACAAAATGGGAGGATCTTCCGGATGACTGGTCCTGTCCTGACTGCGGAGCAACAAAAGACGAATTTGTTCTTCAGGGCGATTCCGGCGGCACCAGAGAGCCTGTCCCCGCAGATGAAGAGCAGCAGCCCGCATTGGAATTATCAGCGAACCTGAATGAATTATCTCCTTTGGAGATAAGCGCAATCTGCACAAATCTGGCACGTGGCTGTGAAAAGCAGTACAAGCCGGAAGAAGCAGCACTATTTTCGGAGCTGGGTGAATATTTCAAATCAATATCCCCACCTGCAGAAGCACCAAGCTTTGAGAGACTGTCGGCAATGATTCAGAAGGATTTGGAGGAAAATCTCCAATATGCCAAAGCTGCATCTGCTGATGCCGAGGATCGCGGTGCCATGCGTGCCCTTGTCTGGAGTGAAAAGGTAACCCGGGTTCAAAAGTCTATTTTGTCCCGCTATGAGAAAGAAGGCGATGCCTTGCTTGAGAACAAGGGTGTGCATGTTTGTACCATCTGCGGTTTTATCTACATAGGTGATACCCTTCCGGAACTCTGTCCCATTTGTAAGGTTCCAAACTGGAAATTTGAAGAAATAGAAGGGGGATATGCCGATGTCCGTTAAGTATGCGGTAAGAAATATTCGCTTATGTACCAAAGATTGTCTCTGTCTCTATGTCTGTCCCACCGGAGCAACAGACACGGAAAACAGCATCATCGATAAGGAAAAATGTATTGGCTGCGGCGACTGTGCGGACGCCTGTCCTTCCGGTGCCATATCCATGGTACCGGAGGTATATCCGGAACAGCAGCCCAAAACCGATGCTGTGACAAAAATGATGAATCGGCTGATGGAAAGCAAATTGGAGCAGGAGAGTATAGCTGCAGGCCTGCCGGGGAGACTGGCTAAGGCCATCGAAAAGTCCAATCGTTATATGGCAGAAGATATCAATCGGGAAGCCGGCTATATGCTTCCGCAGAGTCAGAACACCAAAGACTTACTGCAATCCTTGCTTGATGGTGAAATGCCTGATGGTTTTCCTGCTGATAAGGTTCAAAAATTGCTGAACAACTTAAGGAAGTATAAAATTGCGAAAGGGGAAGATGGGGACATGGATGAGAAAAAAGTAGAAATCAAAAACAAGTATGCCGGAACAAAGACTGAGAAAAACTTAATGGAAGCCTTTGCAGGTGAAAGCCAGGCCAGAAATAAATATACATATTTTGCTAATATAGCTCAAAAGGAAGGATACGATCAGATCGCTGATCTCTTTTTGAAAACGGCAAGAAACGAACAGGAACATGCCAGAATATGGTTTGAAGAACTTGGCGGGTTGGGTGATACAGCTAAGAATTTGCTGGCAGCTGCTGAAGGGGAAAATTATGAGTGGACGGATATGTATGAGCGCTTTGCCAAAGATGCCGAAGAAGAAGGCTTCAAGGAGCTGGCAGCCAGATTCCGGAGGGTTGCAGCTATAGAAAAGGCTCATGAAGAGAGATATCGTGCTTTACTTAAGAATGTGGAAATGCAGCAGGTTTTCGAAAAAGGCGAAGAAACCATGTGGGAATGCCGTGTCTGCGGACACCTTGTAATGGGCAAGAAAGCACCTAAAGTATGCCCGGTTTGTAAGATGGAGCAGAGCTACTTTGAAGTACGGGCAGAAAATTATTGAGCGGGATTCAGAAACGGTTCTTTTGTTTAATCAGTTTGTTTTGATGATTTTATTAATGACATAGCCATTTTGGACTAAAATATGTGATCAGGAAACAACAGGCGGCTTTGAGTCGTCTGTTGTTTTATTTAAAAAGCTTGCATATTACCCTGGGGAATATGTTGCCTTAAGTAGTTTTCGCTGCGCAACTTTGATATTATTATTTGGCCTTGTAACAGGGGTTATAGTGTCTGTCCAGAGCTATAAAAGTCTGGAAAATATAAAAGTGGAGGCTGCGGTTACTGCCAGACAGGAATGGTATGAGCTCTACCGAATGACGGATTGGGTTCAGAAAAATTATTTTAATTCCCGGGAGAAGGAAGCAGGAGATGACTGGGGATTTATGTTCTATGTAAATCAGACCTGCTATAACTTCCCCTATAACAACAATGATCGCCTTCATACCAAAACGCATGATCTGCTGATATGGAGCTATGATCTTATTTTTAAAGAACTCCAGTATTCCGAATCCAAGGCTTCTCATGAAGAAAAGGAGAAGCTGGAACTCTTGCTGGAGGAAATCAACCGGGACCTCATGAAAATCAGTCGGGAGATTATTGATAAGCCTGATGAAGAGCTGGCAGAGCTGACCCGTCATGACAGTAAGGCCGGTGATGAGCTCCGCAGCAGAATTAATGAGCTCGCTGAAAGTTATGTGAAAGAAACAGAAAAGCTGTTCGAATCCATATACTGATTTGAACAGCTGTCAGTGTCTGCTCAGCATATTTAATTTCAGCCATAAAGTATTTTCGAATCGGCTTAGTGGATAGAAAAAGCCAGATATAGGCTAAAGTCTTTGAAGATGTACATTGTTTAGCTTGTACACTTATATGCAGGGGCTATGCCTGCAGAATGCTGCATATTAATCTTAAATATATCTATAGTACTCTGTAATATAATCTAAATAGACTTAATCCCCCGTCATTGAGCTGAACTCAAAATGTAAGACAATGGCGGGCATCCCAATTAAGCGTGTTCATCGGCGTTGAACCTAAAATTGCTAATATAGTGCTACAAATTACAATATTGTTTAGTTACTATTC
>DUOA01000118.1 GCA_012839095.1 Clostridiales bacterium | reverse complement strand
GGCCTGTGTGAAATAATCGATGTATGATTTATCGCCCACGAATGCCGGCATAGAACAGCCTTCAGCCTGGCACTTGAGCGCAAGCAGCATAACATCGTCGGGAGTGGTGTCGCCAACACGGAGGGTGACAGTGTGGTGAGGAGTTCGGACATCACGTACGGCTTCAAGCACAAGGCGTGTCAGCTCGTTGCAAGCGTCGCTTCCATCGGGTTTTACGCCGCCAATGGTCATGTTCATCCAGCGTGCTCCGCCGGACGTACGCTTTCTGATTTCACGGCCGGACTGCTGGTTCAGCTCCATACAACGAATGCGAAGCATGCCAAGCAGTTCAAGAACTTCTTTGTCAGTTATTCTGCCGGCCTCAATGTCGGCTTTGTAAAACGGATACATATACTGATCGAAGCGTCCGATAGTGGGAGTTGGAGCAGGGTTCATCATTAAGAACATAAACCAGAAACACTGCATAGCCTCGCGGAAAGTGCGAGCAGGATATGCGGGAACACGGCGGCAAATCTCTGCAATCTGTTTTAGTTCTGCTTTGCGCTGGGGACGGGTCTCCTTCGCTGCCATCTCCTCTGCCAGCTTTGCAAACCGCGCAGCATAATTGACAAGCCCCTGAAGCGAGAGCTTCATTGCCTGGAGCGTTATTCCCCGCTCGAAGCTGCGCTTGTCAAAATATCTGTTGTTCTGGATCTCTTCATCGCATTCTTCGATCATGGCGGCCAGGCCCTTGTTAAGCGCCAGGCTATAGTCGATGCAAAGCAGGTTCCATCCGGGACCGTTGCCGAGACCGGAGCAAGCGGCGCCGCCTCCAACACGGTTGCCAAGTTTCTTGTCTTTTTTCCAGGGAGCAAGCATTATGCCGCTGCGGGCAAAAATATCAAGCCTGTCGTTTTCAGCAATAATGAGGTTAGCTCCCTCATACATACCAAATGGGTTGTACTGCTCGTTTATCCTAAGCATCTCCTCTTGATCTTCCAGGGAAAATTCAAACCCATCTTCGCGGAGATATTCACATTCCTCTTTACTCCACTTGCCGAGACCTGCCTCTATCTCAAGGCCCCAGGGCTTGCTGGCAGGATTGCCAACGAACAGTTCATCATCATTTATAAATATTGGAAACTGTTCAAGCACATTTTTCAATATATGTCCGCGGCGTAAGATCGGAGGATAGCCTGCGCATTCAGCTTCAGTCTTTGTGATGATCTTGAATTTCTCAATACCGATGTGTTGACGGTTGGTTTTGATCTTGCCGTACATGAGCCGGAGACGTTCATTCATTCTTGTAATCTTCCTTTCCAGAAGCTTTTTTAGACTATATGTCTGCATCTGTGGAATAGATTGTATGGAGTATGAAGTGTTAGAAGAAAAGCTTATCAATCAGCTGCCATACGCCAAGCAGAGACACCAGAACCATGGCTGCCATGAAGATGACAGCTGTGAGCCACTGCTTTTTGAATAAGAAAGCACGCTGCTCGTCGTTTGCGCCGATTTGATGCAGGCTGCCGCCCATCGAGACAGGGGATATGCCCGTTGCATTGCAGCCAGAAATAATACAGGCCATGATGGTGGCAGGATGGAGGCCGGATGCTTGACCCAAAGCAGCGGCCATGGGAGCAAAGAGAGGAACAATACCAAACATATTGGACACGAAGGAAAGCAGAGCACTGATGACAAGAATGGCCGCAGGAATGAAATAGCCCGGTACGGAAGTTGACAGCGCGTTAGCCATGAGATCGGTTATGCCCAGGTCTTTGGCACAGTTTACTATCATGACACAGCCGGCGATGTTGACGAAGCTGCTCCATGGAATCTATTCTTAAATATATCTTTGCTGTCGCCGATCTTGGCAAGGTGGAATATAAGGATACCAAGCAGACAATTCTGCTTAAGAGCAAGATGAGTAGACATCCATGCAGTCACGGGGTTTGCATAGATAAGTGTCTGGAACAAAACAGGGATCATGGTTACAAGAACGACTGCAGCAACCACTACCAGTGCAAATTTTTGCTCCCCGCTGAAGGGCTGTGGCTTTTTGGAAAGGTACTCTGAAACTCTGCCTTTATCAAGTTTGTTGCCTTTAAAAATAAAATAGGCGCATAAAAACATGACAATGAAAAATACTGCAAGGAAGAAAAGACACTGGTAACTGGTGATGAAGGAGGGAACCTCGCCAATCTCAGCTTCAACAAGGGCGCGAACCGTGCTGCCGCCCGGCGTCCAAAAACCGAGACCTGTGAAGACGGTGCCGCTATATGTGGAAATAACTGCGAGCAGAGGGTGCAGGCCGGCATAATTAACGAAGGCAAAAGCTATGGGAGAGAGTAACAAGGGTGTGACCTCAGCACCGCCCAAGGCGCAAACTATTGCCGAACAGACAAACAGAGCAATGGGAATTATTGCAGTGTAACCCTTGCTAGCTTGCATGATGCGCTCAACAATACCTGCAAAAAGGCCGGTCTGCTGGACATAGCAAAAGAAAGCACTGGCAATGAAGAGTGTTATTATGGTATTTGTGGGGAAATAACCGACCACTGCCATGGGAGAAGCCTTCCCAAACCAGCCGCTGAGAATAAAAGCAAACAAAACTCCAAGAAGACCGATGCTCATCTTGAGTTTATCACTGAGAATTATCATAAGTGCAAAGAATACAACAAAAAGAATAACAGCTAATGTAGGCGACATAACCATACTCCTTTTTTTATTATTTGTTTCTTTGCCGTCTCTTTTTTGTTTATCACTACTACTAATAACACTGTCAAAGGAACTCCCATGTTTAACTATGTGCTAAGGTTCCCACTGAAAAAAAGGTAAACAATCTTTTTTTCAAGATGCCAATTTCATCAGACAGCACACTCCTTTCATGATTCATAGCGTTTCTTCAGTGTGATTCTACAATTCTTCTGCATCATAATCTAAACGAACTGCAGCTTGCCGTTCAATCAGCATAAACGGCAGTTTACAGTTGGCACCTCACCCTTGACTAATGATTTTCACTGACCAGCCCCTACAGACTTTCGTTTTTTTACAGTGATTACAACTGCTATAAAAATGATAACATCAATTATAATCTTCAAAAAGCAACAGTTTCTTTGCAGCGGTCAAACTATTGGTTGCATTAAAATAAAAATCCGCCGTAGGCTGCGGCGGATAATGGCCAAATTCAGTTTGAATTCAAACCCATGCCCATAACATATTTAAAATAGTCAATCATATATTTGAGGAGCTTTCGCGCTTCCTTATTTTGTCTCCTTTTGGCTCTGATAATAAGTGAATTTGCAACGTAAACTTCCGGAACAAGTGGAATGACACGGGCATTTTTACAAAATTGAGATATTACCCTGTAATAACATTCGCGAAGTAAAATAGATGCTGAGTTATTGTCAATAAGACTTGCTATCATATTATTCTCCGTGCTGTAATAGGCGAATTTCGGCAAAAATCCATGACTTTTACATAGTGCCTTTGTTAGATCGGTATATGGGTCGTTCTCGCCCGCTATCACAAAACGGAGAGATTTAAGCTGCTCCCAGCTTACACTGTTCTGATTTGCCAAAGGATTATCTGCGCATGTTAGCAGCATAAGACGGCTGTAATTACTTACGGTGAAATATTGCAAGTCGGGATGTTCTTTCCAGTGAAACATCCAAGCGATATCAATCTCTCCGCCTCTTACCCCTGCAAAAAGCTCTTCACTGGTTTGACAGGATCGTGCACTAACATTTAACATCCGTTCCGGATATTCTCGCATATAGTCATCAGCACAGACCTTGATTCCATCATGGAATTTGTTTTTCCCCAATGTTGCGATCACTATATTTGTTTGCTTTTTACACCTATAATTTTCAGCAAGCAGATCAAGTTTTTGCATCTCCCTGTAAACTATACAGGCCTGCTCATAAAAACATAAACCGAATTCGGTAGGCTTAACACCCAAAGGTGTCCTTTCCAGTAACTGAATTCCCACAGATTTTTCCAGCCTCTGAATTCCCTGCCCCAGCCCTTGAGATGAAACAAAAAGCTTTTTTGAAGCGCCTTGGATGCTCCCGCAGTTGCATGCTTCAATAAAATACATTAAATACGACAAGTTCATTACTGACCCTCCTGCTTAAATTACAATTAGTAATCTCATAGCCATGGCAACGGATCAGGAAACATGTTAATCTGATAAGTTTTATTATTCCGATTATTTTAGTAACATTCAGGAGAGCAAATTACCTTATATTTATTTACATTAACTGGATGCATTGGCAATGATCTTATGCAGAGACGGATGGGGTATTTTTGCAGGAGATAATATTTAGGTTAGCCGCCTATCTGGACCATCAGGCCATATTGTTCAACTAAAGCCTTAAGTTTCTGCATATGATCTTCCGAAGGGACCTCAATGGACATGTCCGCCTTCTTACTGAGGCTTTCTTTCTTGGACTCGCCCAACCGGTGGTATGGCAGCAGATGAACCTGCACGTCCGGGCCGAGCTGTTCAGCAACAAATCCCGCCGTTGAAACAATGTTTTTTTCTGCGTCATTGTAGCCCGGTATAATGGGGACTCTTACATAAACGGGAACTTTCAGAATGTGATAAATATGCTTGATATTATCCAAGATCAATTCATTGGGAACCCCTGTAAGTTTTTTGTGAACAAAGGAATCCATGTGTTTAATATCAAGAAGAGCCAAATCCACATATTTGAAAACTCTGTCAATGATTTCTCTGCTTGCAAAGCTGCAAGATTCCACTGCCGTGTGCAGTCCCGCCTGTTTGGAAGCATAAAGCAACGCCTCGGTGAATTCCGGATGGATAAGGCATTCCCCGCCGCTTACCGTCATTCCCCCGCCGGAACTTTCAATAAACAGCCTGTCTTTGAGTATTTCTTGCAGAACCTCCCCGACAGACATTGTTTTACCGGCAAGCTCTCTGGCTTCACTGGAACATATTGTTGTGCACGCACCACAGTCTGTACACAACTCTCTATTTGTGACGGCAGCAACTTTATCGTTATTCATACTCAAACTTATAGCCTTTTCAGGGCACTTAGCAATGCATCTCCCGCAGCCGGTGCACTTGTTTGCATAAGTCATAAGCTGGGGTGTCGCCAGGTTTGATTCGGGGTTGGCGCACCAAAGACAGCGTAGAGGACAACCCTTGACGAATACAGTCACTCTGATTCCCGGGCCATCATGTATTGAATAGGTCTGTATATTAAATATGGGTGCAGTTATGGACATATAATCGCGCATATTCGTGCTCCTTCCAGAGTATCGATATGGCTCGTTTCCGAAAATGTTAACTTACTAAAATTTTTATATATACAGCGCGGACATTAGCAAATACAAGCTTAAACTGAAGGTAGCTGCCCAAGTATAGCTTATCACAGAAAGAAAATAACCGTCAAGCGAAGGAAGGACAACCCTTCCGGCAAAAAACCAAGATTATTGATTTCCAGCTGTAAAATCCATACAATTGATATAGATTACATAATATTTTAATTTTACAGGGAGTGTCAGAATTGAAAACAAAAAAAATTG
>DUOA01000117.1 GCA_012839095.1 Clostridiales bacterium | reverse complement strand
TATATATGGTAACGCTAACATATTCAATATAGCATTACTGTCTTTTCATGTCAACAGATAATTTTGGTTTCTTTATCCAATTGGTTTGACTTTTTATTGCACATATTGGCAGACTTTTGATACCTGAAACCCAAAAGTCTCATTATCCGGTTAACTGATTTGGATCGATTATTTTTATGCTGGACTTATGAAAGTAGACTTCTCGGAAATTATCGAACATGCGAAAAAATGCCCTCCTCCCACTGAAATTGAAAAGGGCGAAATTGTGGGCGGATTTGCTCACAACGCAGTAATAAGCCTGGCAGACAAGGTAGTGGATGCAGTTAAGACAGGAGCAATCAAAAAGTTCTTTGTCATGGCAGGCTGTGACGGCAGAATGATGAGCCGTGAATACTATACGGAATTTGCAGAGAAGCTGCCCGGGGACACTGTTATCATGACAGCCGGCTGCGCAAAGTATCGTTACAACAAACTGGACCTTGGCGATATCGGCGGTATTCCAAGGGTTCTGGATGCAGGGCAGTGCAATGATTCCTACTCACTGGCAGTGATTGCATTAAAGCTGAAGGAAGCATTCGGCCTTGATGATGTCAATAAACTTCCGATTGTCTATAACATTGCCTGGTATGAACAGAAAGCTGTAATAGTGCTTCTTGCCCTGCTCTACCTTGGTGTTAAAAACATTCATCTCGGGCCTACACTGCCGGCATTCCTGTCTCCCAATGTGGCTAAGGTATTGGTAGAGCAATTCGGAATCAGCGGAATTAAGAATGTAGAGGATGACATGGCCAAATTCCTGGCGTAAGTCTGGCAGATGCTGTAAATGTTGGAGCATCTCAAACTCTGATAAAAGCAAGTAACACTTATAAAAAAACATATTACAAAAAAAGCGCAGACGGTGTCCCGTATCGGGAACCATCTGCGCTTTATTAATCAATTTACTGTCAAGCAGTTATTATACTTGTGTTGTGAGGAAGAAAGGAAGTGTCATCTGCTCAATCTGATCCTGTAGTTCTTCCAACTCGTCTACATGCTCATCTTCATCATTAAGTATCTGCAGAAGAATATCCCGTGTAGCATTGTCATTAAGCTCGCCTGCAAGAGCGATGGCCTCATTGTACGCCTTTACAGCATCCAATTCGGCAGCGAGATCATTTTCCACCTGCTTGGGAACATCGCCACCGATATGTATTTTATTCAGATTGCTGACGATGGGTTTGCCTCCAAGAAACAGTATTCTTCCAATCAGTTTTTCGGCATGTTTCATCTCAACGATTGCCCGCTTTTCAAAACTTTCATGAAGCTTGCCATAGCCCCAGTCTTCGCACATTTCGGCATGGACTATGTACTGGTTGATAGCGGTCAATTCATCAGCCAGTAGTGCATTCAACGTGTCAATAAGTTTGGGATCACCTTTCATAGTATTGCTCCTTTCATTTTTGTAGTCTTTTGAAACGTTATTAATATGAAACCTTCTCAAACCTGATGCTGACTTAGCATCAGAAATGCTATGTATACATGTACATTATACTTTCTTTTTGTGCAGTTATCAACCAGGAAAGGAGAAACCTACCAATACCGGACTATAATTGTATATGATTATGGCCTCTGATTATGTATTTAAATCCGTCATATGCCGGGATAAAGGGATGACCCAGAGCCTTCTCCAACTGCTCCTGGCCGGGATGCAGAGTTTTGGCCAAATGTGTGAGTATAATTGAAGCATCCTCTTTTAATACGCCCTGCTTAAACAGGGTTTCCGCCATTATTCTTATCATTGGGAGGGAGTTGTGGTCAAAAATGCGGTAGTCTCCCTCGTTAGCGTCACCAATGGTGCAATCAACCACCCAGCAGTCCAGAGCGAATTCCCTTAATCTCGCCCAGGTCCGGTTTAGAAACCAGGAGCCGTCCGTGCTGTATAACCAGCATACATGGTCATTGTGTAGCAGATAGTAAAGCGGTGTTTCATTCTCATATACACCTTTGTGGTTGGAGGCAAGGGGAAGAACTTTATACTTTCCTGCCTGAACCTCAACTGCTTCTTTTAAAGGGTTAACTGTAAAATATTCTGTTCTTATCTCCGAAGCCCAGCCCTGCTCGACATGGACTTTCAGGGGAGGATATCCCTTCTGGATTCTGGCTGCCGCCAGTTTTTCTATTGCTTTCAAATCAAAATGATCATCATGACTGTGCGTTATAAAAATATCCGTTATTGCCGATTCGTCTGCCTTAAATTCCTTCATTCTGCTGAGAGAACTGCCTGTACAATCAATTAATATATGCCCATCCACCAGCAAGCTTGAAAAAGCCCTGAATTCACCGGTCGGCGAGGGCTCCAGCCAATCAGCGGCACCTGTTCCCAGAAAAAACAGTTCTGATACTAAATCATTATCCTTATCCATCATATTCCCCTTATTGATCCCCTTCTAATTACTTAAAGACCTACGACAGTTTAAATATTTATTAGCCGCATTAACCCGGTACTGACGGCGGACTTCAGCTTTGTTACACAAATATATACAGTTATAATTATAACACTACACTGTAGGTTTACAATGCAAAGATATATTTGTTGCAGCATGAATACTGCATTTATCTACCGTTCCTAGCTGGATACTTTTTTGAATTCCTGCAGTGGTAAGCCGAACTATGATAAATGCTGAGACAGACTAAAGCACGGTATCATCCAGTTCCATTCCGGCTGCTTCATAAAGTTTTCTTCTTTCTGCCTTATCCCTCATTAGCTCTTTGTGTGCATATTTAGCAACGTCGTATGCTATTTTTCTGGGTACCACTATAACACCATCACCATCTGCCACTACTACATCTCCAGGGTTCACTACAACTCCGCCTACACTGACCTGTACATTCCATGCATCGAATTGCAATCTGCCCTGCACCATGCTTTGAGAAATCATTTTAGACCAAAACGGAATCTTTTGCAAAATCAATTCATCCGTATCCCTAACTCCGCCATTGGTAACAAAACCCCGTGCTCCTTTTACAAAGCAATCCAAACCGTTGTGAGAGCCCATTAATCCGGCATCCACACCACTTTGATCAATGACAATAAAATCACCGTCTTCTATACCTTCAGTCCATGGATATGTACATACATTATTATAATACCAACCCTGCCATTCCGAGTACTCATCAGGAGTCATTTGAGGAATAATGCCCTGATAAGGAACATACCTTGCAGTCCGGGCAATACCTACAGCATGTGTTCTGAATAAGGGTCTGATATCAGCATCCATGGATCCATAATGATGCATCATATTCCAGTCCATACCATCCCTCACATCTGCTACTCTTAAATCACTGAATAATTCAAGGAGTTCTCTTCTTTCTTCCTTTGGTATCTTCATAA
Organism: Clostridiales bacterium; assembly: GCA_012839095.1. GTDB lineage: Bacteria > Bacillota > Clostridia > Caldicoprobacterales > DTU083 > DUOA01. Next base: position 17,310 of record DUOA01000117.1, on the reverse strand, counting down.
TTTGCAAACCTCCATTAAATGCAGTAGTGATGTGGCAGACTCCTTAAGTTTACTTTCAAATTAAACTTATTAATAACAGGTTAATCCACCACATCACTTCGCTATATATTATCACTTTACTAATATATTCTTTTCACCCTGCTATCACACGTTTCTGCAGGCGTATGTCAGGCTTGATTGTTAATGCAATAATCATTTCCTTGGCAAAATATCTGCTAATCAGCTTACTTCAAACCACTTTCTGTAATAAAAACTTCCCATTGTTTTTCAAACTCTTCCTTAACCTTGTCATAGCCGGCTATCTTAGCCTGCCTCATAAATTCTTCAAAACCTTTCTCAGGATCATCGTGCTGACCTAATTTCAATGGTTCCAAATATTGAACTATAGTGTTCTCCAAAGAAGCTACTTCAGCAGATATATTTGATGTATCCAATGAGAATGAACAAGGCGATACAGGAGTTAATGTATCCATCAGATCACGCATTTCTTCTACTTTAGCCGGAGTTGCTGTACTCTCCAGATAAAAATCAACATTTCTCCAGCACCAGGAAGCCAGGCCGCCTGGTCCAAATTGTTCAGTTTTAGGACCTACGGTATATTCGCCGTTTTCATTTACATCATAATGTACACCTTTGATACCATATTGGATTAAATGGAAATAATCCACATCCAGGAAAATCTTTTCAACAACTGCAATGGCACGTGCCGGATCCTTGCATTGAATGGGAAGAACAGTCATATCCTGTTCTGCAGAAGTAAGTACCGAGATTCCGTATTTATTTTGAAAAGGAACAAAACCGATTTCCCAGCCTTCATCTTTATCCACTTCATTAGTTGTTACGTGTCCGGACCATCCATCCATATGCTTGTTGAAAATAGCAGCTGTTAACCCTGCATCAAAATCCACAGCCGGATCATTTTGTGCAGAAAGCAAGCTGCGGCTCCAGTAGCCTTTATCTGCCCACTCCTTAATCTTTTTCAGCATTTCCAGATATTCAGGCGTTTCCCAATCATAAGTTATCTCGGTAAGCTTGGACTCATCATATCCAGTATAGCTTACACCAAAACTTGCACCTATCACGTTTTGCTCCCTGTTCCAGGCAAAACGAGTAGAAGACATCGTACCATCAAAAACAGCTTTGTCTGAGGTAGGCAGCATAGTTGGTTCATTTTCCTTAATCCCTTGAAAATAAGCTTCTATATTTTCTACGGAATCCGGGATCGGAAGATTATACTTTTTGCGCAGATCCTCCCTGTATACAATGCCGGTGTTATCGTGACGAACATTGTTGTTTGGGATTGCATAGATGCTGCCGTTCATTGTAACTTCTTCCCATCTGTCCAAAAATTCGTATAACTCGGGTGCGTAATTGACCAGGAGCTCATCCAGCTCTAAGAAAGCACCTTTTCGGTTATAGTCACGAGCGTTAAGCCAATTGGCAGAATAGAGTATATCGCATTCCTCTTTCGCATTCAGAAGCAAGGAATACCTTGTTTCATAATCTGCCCAGCCCAGATGATTAATCTTCATAGTACAATTGAAATCCTCTAAGAGTTTTTTGTTAAGTTCTTCAATGACGCTTCCAGCATCAGGTGCAGGATCTCCGGCAAACCAGACTACCAATTCTATTCTCTTGGAAGTATCTAGCAAAGGCTTTTCTTCTTCGTTCCCGGCAGTTTGGGCGGGTTTGGGAGTCTCATCGGCAGGAGTTGATGGTTCTGGTGTCTCAGATGGACTACAGCCGATAAAAGTCAAGGTGATTAGCATTAAAGTCAGCACTAAAGCAACCATACTGTTTCTCTTCATAAGAACAATCCTCCTCAATTATATTAATTTATTCCTCTGGCATTCGCCATGAATAGCATGATAAAACTAACCTTTTATTGAACCAATTACCAATCCCGTCACAAAGTAGCGCTGAACAAAGGGATAAAGAAACAGAATTGGCCCTGTGGATACTACAGCCATTGCCAGCTTGGTTGTCTCCGTAGGAATATCTATATCGATTGAAACATCGCCGATCATTGCCTTTAATTCCTGTAATACTCTTGTGGAATTAAGCATGCTGTACAGGTAGTACTGAAGTGAGTATTTTGAAGTTGTTGTAATAAAAAGATTGGACATGAACCAATCATTCCAATAGCCTAAGGCAATAAAGAGTCCCACGGTAGCTGTTACAGGTTTCAACAGCGGCACAATAACCTTTATAAAGGTTGTCATTTCGCTGGCACCATCAATTTTTGCGGATTCAAAAAGCTCTAAGGGAATCGATGTTTTTATATAGTTACGGACTACAAATATATTGAAAGTGCTTACCAAACTTGGAACAATCAGAGCCCATACGCTGTCTGTAAGTTTTAAGACCTGTGTCATCATAATATACCAGGGTATCAGGCCGCCGCTGAACAGTGAAGGAAAATATAAAAAGAAAGCGATGCTGTTACGGCTTCGAAAATTCGGACGGGAGAGGGCATAACCTGATAATGTAGTTATTGCTAAGGATATTGATGTACCAGCAAATGTAACAAACATAGTTACCTTATATGCATCCAATATCTTCTGCGGATACTTGAAAATAATTCTATATGCTTCCAGCGACCATTTTTCGGGAAAGAAAGAATAGCCATTCAACAGAACCGTATTATTATCAGTAAAGGAACCTGTAACCATCAAAATAAATGGTATCAAGCAGATTGAAGCAAATATGACCAATATAACCTTTGAGAAAATGTTAAAGCTTGCATGGCCTTTTATGTTTGCAACCGAAGAACTGATAGGTATCACCTCGCTTCATTAAACATTATTAAAGACCTGTTTGCTGCGCCTTCCTCAGAACAATGCATTGTCCGGCTCTATCCTGCGAATTATATAATTCACCCCCAGCAACATCAGAGCACCGACAACCGACTGATACAGACCAACAGCAGAGCCCATACCAATATTTGGTGTAACGCGAAGCACACGGTATACATAGGTGTCAATTATATCCGTAGATCCAAAAAGAAGCCCGTTATTCCCGACCAATTGATAGAACAAGTCAAACTGCCCGCGAATAAGACTGCCGAGGGACATGAGGAGCAGAATGGTAAATGTTGGTTTTAGGGAGGGCAAGGTTATATAGCGGATTTTTTGCATAAAAGTTACTCCATCTATAACAGCCGCTTCATATATTTCATTGCTTATCCCCAATATTGCAGCCAAATATAGGATAGTTCCATAGCCGGTTGTCTTCCATAAATCCACGGCGGGTATAATTAAGCGCCAGATCCAGGGGGTACTGTAGAAATCAAATTTATCTGCACCTATGGAAGTCAGAAAGTTATTAATAACACCTGTTTCATAGCTTAAAATATTGTAGGCAAATACACCAACAAGAACCATGGACACAAAGTGCGGAAGTAACATAATGGTTTGTGTAACCCTTCTGAATAAATTGCCTATAATCTCTGAAAGCATAATAGCCGCAGCTATTCTAAATGCTGTACCTGCAAATATGAAGATCAAATTGTAAAAAATGGTATTGGCAGTAAGCCTCCAGGCAGTACCGGAAGCAAAAAGAAACTTAAAATTGGCAAATCCTACAAATGGGCTGCCAAAAAGACCGCCCCGGTAATTATAATTGGTAAAGGCATAGTAAATCCCAACCATTGGCAAGTAAGACAAAACAAATAAATGGAGGGCACTTGGAAGAACCATCAGCAGAAGGGCCTTATTATGTTTTAAATCATAAAGCAAATCTGATAACTTGCTTCGTTTATTGAGAGAAGCACTTCTCATTCTGCGAGGTGTATTTGACAACTACAGCACTTCCTTTCAGTAATAGAAAGCAATTACAAATAATCTGTTCAACCAAGGAAGAAGCTTACATTTTTTGTTTTTTGTAATTATAACACATTTAACACGTGTTAGCAACAAAATATTATATGTTATTATAGTAATGTTATATAAATATATGCAATGTTATAGTAACTGATAAAAAAAGAAAGGGTCAGGACTTCTCTCAATATTCCATCTTTTCGCCTTTGAAGTTAATATACCAATTATCCCTTGATATTGGGGTTTGACCGTTGAACAGCCTGATAAATCCTTCAGCGGACTCTTCCGGAGAAATTTGTGCTGTCGAACGCCCCATATCAGTATCCATTCTGCCTGGATGAACTGAATAGAAATTAATATGTTTAACAGAGGCATTAAGAATACCGCTTACCTTTGTTGCAGCTGCCTTTGAAATTGCATAACACGGAACCCATTCCCCGCAATTTCCGATACCAACACCTTCAGAAGTAACTATGAATACATTTGAACCATCTTTTAAGTATGGATAAAAGCTTTTTACTACAATAACCGGACCAACGGTATTAACATCGAGCGTCTTCCTGAGCTCCATGATATCGCATTGGTAAAGAGGATTGATACGATCGCCGTCCAGTAAAACACCGGCAACATTGCATACTACATCTATTCCGCCCAAAAAATCATTGCATTTTTTAGCGCCTTCTGCAATTAATTCTTCATTAGTGACATCTGCTTCAAATACTAACAGTTGATCATTGTATACTTCTTGCAGCTTCTTTAATTCAGTGGATATATGAGTTGCACCGGCTGCAACCTTATAGCCATATTCAAGCAGTTTTTCTGTCAGTTTAAGACCTAAACCCCTCGTAGCTCCTATTACTACAATTCTCATCATATTAACCCTAATAACTTTCCAGAAGTTCAATTATGCATTTTAAATCTTTCGTTGCGTCCATGTAGGCGTATTCACCGTTACCATTACCGTATTTACCACGTTGAACACATTTCATGCCGAAATTCTCACATGCAAGTATATTTTGGTCCATATCCTTAACACTAAATGCGATGTGGTGTACGCCTTCACCATGTTCATCAAGAAAATCCTGCCATGTGCTTTTTTCACCGTTCGGTTGGATAAGTTCAAGCTGCACATTTTCTCCCACACTAAAGAATGCCATCAGGCAGTTTGATTTCGGGGCAGGTTTTCCATTAACAGTCGTACCGGTAACCTCAAAATCCCCTGCATCATGATGGGGAGGAACCTCTACTCCAAAAAATTCTGCAAATTTTCTTTTTGATGTCTGAATGTCCCTAACTATAATTCCTATCTGAGTTAAAACATTAGTATTAATAATTCCAGCCATATCAAAAATCCTTCCATTCATTTTTTGTTTTATACATAATCCACTGCCTTTTTTCCCCACATCATGACAGGTGGATCGGTTCGCCTTGAATCAGTTTGAAATTCCTGATAGATATGGGTTTTAACTTTTATTTAGATTTTTACATGACTTACGCTCTATCAGATTCCCTTGAATAAACTCATTCACCTTTAAATTCTCGCGCTGGTGAATGGCATCGACAACTCTACTGACAAGTGAGAAGAACATCGATCTAAAATCAAAGGAAATGGTAGTAAGTGGTGGAGAAACGTATTGTCCGTTTAAGTGTCCGTCAATTCCAACTACTGAAATATCTTCGGGAATACGTAGTCCGCGTTCCTTACATGCGCTATATAAGCCAAAAGCAACCGAATCGTTGTTGGCGCAGATAACAGTAGGAAGATCACCATTACATCTGTCAAGCAGATCACATGCAGCAAGATAACCACTGTCATATGTGATTCCTCCGTAAGTAAACCATTTATCCCGAATCTCAAGTCCATATTTTTCCATGCCGCGCAGGAAGCTTTCATGCCGTTGTGCAGTGCTGAATCGCTTCATGGATCCGGCAATAATACCTATATCCTTATGACCTAATCCATGTATATAGTCAATAATTTTTTCGCCGGAGTTTCGCTCAAAGTTGACTGTAATCCTGTTATCAAGATTTTCATTTTCATGATAGTAATCAAACAGGCCTACAATCATGCCAAGGTCGGTAAGTTCGTCAATCAGCGGCTCATCATTATCAATTCCAACAAAGATACCAGCATCGATTCTTCCTTCCAAAAAAGTTTTCCGAATAAAATCTATATTCTCTTTGTCGGTAACATTATTCATTATACATGATAATACAAGGTAACCCATCGCCGCTGATGAATCAATAATATGCACAAAGAATTCACTGCTTAACATGTCACTTCCAATTTTTTTGCTTTCATTTATCCAGAAAAAACCGATTGTTCCTGTTTTCTTTCCAGCAAGTAATTGACCGGATACCTGAGGATAATAATTATATTCCTTGATAACTTTCATTACTTTATCATAGGTTTCTTTCGAAATATCAGGATAAGAATTAATAACCCGGCTTACCGTACTCCGAGAAACCCCTGCCAGTCTTGCAATTTCTTTACTGTTGATTCTTTTCATAGCCCGCTCAATTATCCTCCCGTGTTACTGAGATGATTATAAAAAATAATATAAGTTGCATTATTAAATTCCAAAATATATTCTGAACGCGTGTTAGCGCGTATATATTACCATATCATTTGAACAGGTGTCAATGTAATGAGAGTATAGTAATGTGTTAAGTATTAGTTGGCACGTTTTGGTGTTTTATGCAAATTTCGTTATAGCGGATGATGTATGAATGGGGGAGGGCTGTCTTGGATGCTCTTCACTTTTGTTATTATTGCCTGTTAATATTTTACACTAAATACATTTGTAGGTTCAGAAGGCCCCTGCCTTTCTGTTGCATTCAATTATATATTATGTAATGCTTTCGCCAATACAAGGCAAACATATTGATCAAAAAAAACGGTGGGCAGGCATGGATTTGCAGGACAGCTATTACTGCGTTTCATTCAAATCATTATAAGTTATTAATAATCTAAATAGATAAGGTGATAGACATGAAATCACCGGTATATTACAGCAACTGTTCCTGATGAAAAAAATTGCTGATGATTTTGACAGGATTATCGGGCAGAGCAGAAAATACAAATAGCTTAACTGTAGAACAGCGAGGAGAGAAATTCGCATGGCAATACAGATAAAACGGATCTATGATCCGGTTCAGAAAAGTGACGGGATACGCCTGCTGGTGGATCGCCTGTGGCCGCGGGGCATATCAAAAGAAGCCGTACAGCTGGACGGATGGCCCAAAGAACTGACTCCCAGTACCGGGATTCGGGTCTGGTTCGGACACAAAGAAGAAAAATTTGATGAGTTTGCTGTCCTTTACCGTTCCGAACTGGATGCCAGCCCCGATGCGCAGAAAACAGTCCGGGAGATTATTCAGCAGAGCAGGGATAATACGGTTACCCTGCTGTACGCAGCTAAAGACCCCCGGATTAATCATGCTATTATACTAAAGAACTACCTGGATGAAAAGATGCAGCCAATGCAGCTTTTCATAACAAATTACAATTCTGACTGAAGATATGGTTACATAAAAACTTACAACTTGTTTACAGTTTCCATCGGAATCCTGAAGTTTTCCACCTCCTGTTTATGGTAAACTGGAAACATCCTGAATTTAAGAATCCTATGCAAGCGTTATATAAGAATAATTCAAAGCTTACTGCTGATATGAAAAAGCAGAATCATGTTTATATAACACGGAGAACAGCAGCCGGATCCAGCAACGAATTGATTTTGGCGGCAAAGGGAGAACCGTCCCGGATATCCTGATCAGTCACCATATGCACATCCAGCATCTTTTCCATAACATAGCCGGTATGCAGATAATTTATTTTAGCCAGTGCACGGCTCCATCCATCAAGCCAGCTTTCCAGGGCACGTTTTTGTTCACCGCTTTGCTCTCCTAAGTGCAAAATCAGATCTATATCACTGCCCATTCCGGCATCTCCTGTATTGCTGCTGCCGATGAGATAAACCCCTTTAACATTCAGGGCTTCCATATCCAGCGCATCAGCAATCTGCTGCGCCATATAATGGCGCCATTTCCAGTGACCCTGATCACCTGGTGCTCTGTTGAACATTTGCTCTGCATTGCTGCTTTCCTGTGAGATACCTGCTTCAGGATTCGATTCGGTAAGAAAAGCCACTGCCCGTTCCTGATCGGAGTTCATGTGTATGGACAGAGTACGTCCGAAACAAGACCCTGGTACATCAATTACCTTGATTACGTCAGACAGCCAGGCAAAGTCAGGCAGAACAGTGCCAAGAAGGTTATGGTTCCCTTTGAAGAATCCTTCCTTCCATACCACTCCATCCCGATCCGGATAGATGGGGATATAAAAGATGCCCGACTCCACCAGATCCTGAAAAAAGTGGGTTCCAAAGGAAAGCTCCGGTACGTAGGAATGCTTTTCCCCGGCCACTTCCAGCAGGGCTGCAGTACCCGATATATCTGAAAAGGTAACTCTTACCCCCAATTTGATGTCTCCCCTGCTTCCCCAGCGTCCGGGACCAATCAATATATACTTCCGTCTCGGCAGAATGCCGTTCAGCTGCCCCACAGCTTCGCCTACAGCATACAGTTCCCTGAGGGATGACAACCTGCGGTAAGCATCCCCGTCCACATATACCACATAAGAAATGTCTCTTATCAAACCGTTTGTGATATAACGGTTGGCGGTAAAAACAATGTCCTGATGCTGCAGATTCTGCGGAATCGGTGCAGGCGCGCTGTTTAAGCCGGAACCCTGGGAGCGGCACTGAAGCAGGTAGATATCCCTGCCGTCACAGGCAAATTCCATATCTACCGGATTTCCCATTTTTCTTGACAGAACATCCAGCATAAGCTTTATTTTTTTCGGGATATCCGTGGCAGTTAAGATCTTCCGGAATGTAATAACCAGCTCGTCTTTTCCGGGATCAAGGAATAAAGCGCTTTTATCCTCGATCAGGCCCTCATTGATTACAGAAACATACTTATGAAGCTCAGGCAGCTGAGCCCCTGCTTCCTTCAAAAACCGGGATGCTTCCATGGTTTCGAATCTGTTCTCCTCCAGGTTGATGAGATCAATATACTTGGGTGAATAATGGCGTACATCTTCCGGGGTTTGATTGATGGTAAGCTGCGGCTGTCCCAGTGATACCAGAATAGGATAGTCATCCTTTACCCTGTCTACCGCCCGGGTGCCCAGCCCCATGACCATCCGCAGAAGCCCGTCCTCCCTCTTGATACGGGGCGACCAGCGCAGCAAATTATGAGAGAAAGCCACGCCTGAAAAGGCAGGCAGAAAGTATTTCCCTGCCCTGGTGCCTACTACTTCCTGGATCAGGATGCCCATCTCTTCACTTCTGTGAAGCAGCCCCCTTTCCAGCCGGTACTGTATCGCATCCGGGTTGTACATGGATGAATACACTTCCAGTATTGCATCCTTTAAGGCCTCCAGCCGTTCTTCCCTTGTTCCCCGGTTTGCCAGAAAAAGGCTCTTGTATTTCCCGCTGAAAGCATCTCCCCTTTGATCTTCCAATAGTGAGGAAGAGCGTACAATAAGCGGAACTTCACCCATTTCCTCAAGCACAACCTGAAGCATCTGCATCGTATGAGGAGGCAGTGAAGCGTTTTTTATTCTTGAAACCACATTGTCATAGGTATTTCGAATATCAAAAAGTGAGTTGTATTTATAGGAATTAAGTTCTTCCAGATTGTTGTAATGAAGAAAATCCACCATTTTATCAGTTGCAAGATACCAGGTACGAGGCGTTTTTATATCACGAAGCAAAGGATGATCTTCCGCTGCCTGCTGCAGAATCTGCTGCGCAATAAAGAGGCCTGCTCCTTTTCCTCCGATATTCCCCCTGCTGGTGGCAGAGCCGATGATGCGCTTCAGTATGGATATAAAATCGCTGATTTTAAGGTTATCCAGAACCAGATTTATCATATTCTCATCGGTGGAAAGAAAACGATGGGCCAGCTCAGCTACCAGCCAGGTTTCAGTTGTGGAAAGCTTGTCTGACTCTTTCACCGCTCTGGTATACTTCTGCACTGCATCCAGTATGCTGCGGATGCTGGCGTCCTTGTTGTCCACGGTTTTTACCAGGGCAATGATGCGTTGTTCCTTGATCCAGCCGCTGATCAGCTCATACATATCTCCCTGGGGCAGGAAGGCTGCAGCCGCAGCAGTCAGTTTTTTGCGAAGAACAGCTGCATCCATCGGTGCAGGCCTGGCCATTGGTGTATTAAGCTCTCCATAACTCTCCTGCTGTTCCAGATTGAATTCATCGAATATTCGGTCTGCCTCTGCTCCCACAGTCCTTTTCAGGTAGATACGCATTTTCTCCCCAATGCGAAGCAGCATATCCGGATCAATGTTTCTCAGCATGTCCAGCATCAGATGCAGTTCCCGCTGCTTATCCAAAGTCATTTGGGAGATGCGTCTGGCAATGGTATCCATAAGCCTTATTTCATGACTGAGCAGGCTGCAGTCACCTTTTAGAAGTTCACATATGCAGCCTACTGCTATCTCCCCTGCCTCTTCGTCTGCTACCATGAGGGGCGAACGATAGAGCAGCCGGACCCTAAAGAAGTCTTCAGCGGAGTAAACCTGATCCCATAATGTGATTTGCACGCGGCAGGCCGATGGCTGGGTAAAGCCCAGGGGAATCAATTCCACCAGCTGTTTCATGGCGGCAGGCAGGGTAAGACTCTTGTTCTGCAGCACCTCATCCACCCTGTAAAGACATTCCAGTTCCTTGGCCCTTTCATACAATTGGGAATTATAGTTGTCCACAGTTAATCACCTCTTGGATCGGCTCTATCTCCGGCAGCGGTTCTATAACATTATATCATGTGAACAGGTGCAAAAAACAGACATTAAGTGTATTATCCCTGCAGCATATCAGGTGAATTACCGGAATAATGCTGATAATAAATCTAAACTACGCCCTGGGCCAGCATGGCATCCGCTACTTTTTTAAAGCCGGCAATATTAGCGCCTGCAGCCAGATTATCTCCCAATCCGTATTGCCTGGCAGCTTCACTTGCATTCAGATATATGTTTTTCATAATATCCTGCAGCTTGCTGTCCACTTCTTCAAAGGACCATGAAGCCCTGATGCTGTTCTGAGACATTTCCAGTGCGGAAACAGCAACACCGCCGGCATTGGCAGCCTTGCCCGGTGCAAAGAGTACTCCATGCTGCATAAACACTTCAACGGCTTCCGGTGTAGACGGCATGTTGGCACCTTCTCCTACGGCAAAGCAGCCGTTTTTCACCAGGGTCTCAGCCGCTTCCCTGTTCAGTTCATTCTGGGTTGCACAGGGAAGTGCTATATGGCAGGGGATTGACCAGATGCCGGTGCTGCCCGGATGGTATTCGGCTTTTGCATGAACTCTGACATACTCGGAAATTCTTTCCCTGTCTGTTTCTTTGAGCTTGCGGACAGTTTCAAAGTCAATCCCTTCCGGATCATAAATATAACCATTCGAGTCGCTCATGGCTACGACTTTTGCACCTAACTGCCGGGCTTTTTCCAATGCATAGATTGCCACATTCCCGGAACCGGAAATGGACACGGTGCTGTTTTCAAAGGATTTGCCCTTGGACTTAATCATTTCGTCAACAAAATAAATTAGGCCATAGCCGGTTGCTTCCTTTCTGGCCAGGCTGCCTCCGTATGAAAGTCCCTTGCCTGTAAGGGCACCTTCATATGCATTGCGTATTCTCTTGTATTGTCCATACAGGTACCCGATTTCCCTGGCACCAACTCCGATATCGCCGGCAGGAACATCTGTATCTGCCCCGATATGACGATAAAGTTCAGTCATAAAGCTCTGGCAGAAACGCATGATCTCCGCATCTGATTTATCCCTGGGGTTGAAATCGCTGCCTCCTTTTCCGCCCCCTATGGGCAGACCGGTCAGTGAATTCTTGAAAATCTGCTCAAAGGCCAGGAACTTGATAATTCCAAGGTTTACAGTTGGATGAAAACGAAGTCCGCCCTTGTAAGGCCCGATAGCACTGCTGAACTGTACCCGGAATCCCCTGTTTATCTGTACCCTGTTTTGATCATCCAGCCAGGGCACACGGAAAATAACCTGGCGCTCCGGCTCCAGCAAGCGTTCCAGCAAGCCTGCCCGTTCATACTCAGGATGATTTTGAATAACCGGTTCCAGAGACTTCAGCACTTCTCTGACTGCCTGATGGAACTCAGGCTCTCCCGGATTTATTTTTATAGTTTTTTCCAATACAGCGTCGATATACTTCATGGCAGGTCATTCCTTTCGATTTCTCCTTCAACTCTATTCTATTGGAAGAGGAGTAAAATATTGCAAGTTTCAAATTATTATGTTTCATATTTTAATAATAATCCTTATCTTTCTAATTATAACACGGTAAATATGAAACTTACAATAAAAAATCCGCCATTTATTAAAAAAACAGCGGACTCGAAAAAGTGAAGGAATCACCTCAGGTAAAACCCATAATCCAAAATAACATTTCCCTTTTCATCTGGCGATGTAAAGCGCGGGCAGTTGTAAAGCTCAAAAAAGACCAGGGTATTCACGCCTCCGGCATTTTCATTAAGAAGATCCCAGCCGTTTTCCCTCAGCTTCTGGTAAGAAGCGTTATGAGTCTTTTCACCGTATATCTCTCCGTTTTTTTCACTGCCGTAGATCCAGCAAATACCGACATCGCTTTCCGGTAAATCAAGGCAGGAGAACCCCTCCGGCACTTCGGTTCCTGCCGGAAAGAGAATACCTATCCAGTAGACGAAATTACTTTGATCTTTTGAATTAACAGTCATCAAACCAACATAGCCATTGTCTATCTGCCCGGAAGGTTCTGCCCACTCTTCAAGCTCTGCAAACCAGCCATTTTGATGCCATTCACCCCACTTTGCCCCAAATGAGCCGTTTATCCGGTCATCGTTTGTATACCTTTTGCCAATTAACCTCAAAGCGGGAAAATGTTGTTTGTAACACTTGATGATTTCAAAAGCCATATAACTTACCCCTTTCTTTTCTTAATTTTTCAGCAGATAAGTGATGACATGTTGTCAAAAAGCCAATTTGTCATTTTCAGGCAGCTCTCTGCAGTTTCAGGCTGGCCAATTTTCAGGAAAAAGGCTGTAAATAGCACTTCAATAAAAACAAACAAAACGGGAACTGCCTTAAGTTCATCCTCACTCAATGGCAATAGCTGATTATATCCCTGTAAAATCCCTCTGAATATCTCGTGCCACTGTTTTAATCTTACTTCATCCTTGTAATTATCAATTAACTGCGAGCAACCAAGATAGGCTATATCAAATATACGCACATTCCTTTGACTCATATCGAAATCTAAATATGAAAATTCACCGTCTTTAAAAATCATATTGCTTGTGTGCATATCACGGTGAATCAACTGCCGGGGCAAGGATTTATACTCCCGACTAAAGAAAGCATATATGCTGTCCATCACACCGTCCTTAAACGAAACTCCGTTCTTTTTTATCTCCGGCACAATCCATGACGAAAATTCATGGGAAAAGTCCACATCGCTGCTTTCTATTTTATCTTGGATGTTTTTCAGTGCCTTGTGAAGCCGGGCCAGGGCTTTTCCCAGGATAAGTCCATTGTCATGAGGATCTCCTTCATAAGGATCAAAACAATCTCCTTTCAGCTTTTTCATCAGGCACCAATACTTCTCATCCAAGTGCACATACGGTTTACCATCTGCGGTATCAATATATTCTATGACCGGAATTTCTTCCGAAAGCAGCAGACGGCTTATAAAAATGCTTTTTTTCAGCTGATTCTTATCTTTATTGGTTTTCAGCACATATTCATCATCAATATCCCATGCACTTCTATATATTTGTTTAATAGATGATGGATCGCTTACTCCAAACCCGGATAAAATACTTGTTAAATTTGTTTCCACAAAAATACTCCCTTTAGGCGTCTGTCCAATCTGAACGCAGAAGAACATATTTCATGTCTTCATAATCCTCACCAAGCTGCTTCGAGTGAAAGACTCCCTGTTTCTCAAATTTGAATCCGCATTTTTCAATAACCCTTTTCGACTGCCCGTTCGTACTGAAATGGCCGCATGTCAGAATTTCACACCCAAGATCCTTAAAGCAAATAGCAATTACTGCTTTTACCGCTTCAGGCATAAAGCCCTGTCCCCAGTAGTCGCGGGAAAGCACATAACCTATTTCCTTGCTTACCATCGAAGCATACTTAGGATCATCATTAGCCCATGAATAATGCAATCCCAATGAGCCGATTATCTTACCGGTTTCTTTGTGCTGAAGAGCAAACACTTCTTTTTCTTCTATGAAAGAATTCAGAACGCGTTTCGATACTTCTATACTTTCATGATGCGGCCATCCCGCCATTTCACCGACGCCCGGAACGCGTGCGTATTCATAAAAGTCTTTCAGATCATCCTCACAAAAGGGACGCAGCACCAAGCGTTCGGTCTCAAGATAAATTTCTGATATATCAATTTGCTTATCCATACGATTTTACCCCCCCATTCAAGGAGACATGTCTTAACCGGTTTAGCTATTTCTATCACTTCACTATCAGTAACCGGCCATTTAAGTTAATTAATCCTGGCTTCTAAACTTACTATTCATCTTTTTCCAGTAATAATTAAAATACAGATTTCCCTTAAGTACCGGCTGGCTGCTCTTTGCCTGGTCCAGGTAATAATCCTGCAGCCTTCTTTCCTCATTCAGAGCGTATGTCATTATATCAGACAACTGATTGGAGTCTGTTGTATCGAAGTTAATTGACTGGACCTCTTTCATGAGAGATTTCTCCAGTTGATCCCTGTCTCTCTTATAATCCGATACAGATATCTTCTGTTCCAGGATGCATCGATGCAGCTCTTCCTGCCTTTTCCAATAAGAAACTGCTTTGTCTGTATTGTCCTCACTAAATGTCATATGCTCGTCATCTATCAGCCATAGGGGTTTGAACAAACTCAAGCAAGGTGCAGAGCTGCCGGTTACCCAGTAAGTATCAATAGGATCGCCGAGGGATGCTATATAGCTCCCGGTGGTTTGATCTCCATATACAAAGCCGCCATGCATACATACACTTGATACAGAGCTTCTTTGGTAAGGCTTTTTATCATAGCGTGGTGTATGACTCCGGAGGATGTCCATCATGGTTTTTATGGTAATGCTGCCCTTACTTTGTTTCAGCATTTCACTGCTGCAGGATTGTCTATCCCATGAACCGCTGAACTTTGTTATAAGGGGATTGCTATAACATCTGGCAAAATCAAAATCCTCTCTCCCTTTACACCAGCCCTTTTCTATGGCATGGGATACCAGTTGAGGATGAGCCAGGTCAAATTGACTGCCAATAGACAGACGATTGGAAATACTATAGATATCCTTAACCTGCAGTGCTGCCCAATAGATACCGGCTGTCTCCAGTACCCAGGCAGAGCTTCTGTCTGCAATCAAGAATGAATTGTGATATGTGAATGGTTTCTCATGACCGCAGTTTCCACCTTGGCCATACTTGTTTAATAGTTGAACCAAGGTCTCCACTGCTTCTCTGCTGGTTTTGCAGCGTTCCAGTGCAATGCGCAGCATATCCATGCCAATCAGGCTTTCTCTCCCATGGGGCTCTTTTGTGAATACAGCTTCATTGCCAATATTCAGCCCGTATTCATTGCAGCCCATCTCTGCTCCCCATATCCAATATGGTTTTAAGAGAAGAACTTCGTAGGTTTCTTCTGCTTGCTCAATCTCAATATATGTACACTTGAGCATAGAGCCCTTTGGATACTTCCGGCGCGGTACCCGAATCATGACATGACATTCGTTAGGCTGCCGATCACTGTTTTTAGCAAACAGGACACGGCCGTCTGCAGTGGAGTTTCCTAGAGCAACCATGGTGTCACACATAAATATTTCCTCCTGATGGTTCCTGGGATAGGCAATGTATATCTGAAATAATCAGCCGCTCTCTATTTCGTATACTCTCGTCATGCCGCCCCATTCGCTTTCTTCCAGTCCGAAAAACCGCCAGCCGTATTTTTCGTAATAACCAATGTGATCAGTGCAGAGGTAAAGCCTGTCAAAGCCAAGTTCTTTGGCCTCCTGCCTGCCGTGAGCCAAAAGCCTTGAGCCAAGGGCCATTCCCCTTTCATCCTCATCTACGTACAAGGCACACAGCCATGGCAGCAAATCTTTTCTTACCATGAAGTCATTTTCTATAAGGCCGTAGCTGCCTATGATTTCTCCGTTTTTCAGCATAAGATACCAGCGGGGCAGTGGATTTGACGTTTTTATGCCGTCTGATATCGATTCTTCATACACCTTGCGATCAATACCCCATTTGGAAGAAAGGTAGCCGGCTGCGCGATCAAAATATTCAGGGTGTTCACGTATTGAAATGATTTGAACAGCGTCAGTGCTTCTTTTCCCGCTCATACCATTATCCTTCAATTAATTAGCTCCTTTTTCCACAATCTTTTTGTGCGTATTAAACCCAGTCATATTGCTTAATGAACTATCTGCTCACCTTTTGTGGTTGGAAATCTTCCAGTCAAAACTTGTTATTTTTTAACATCATACCACTAAATATCAGAGATTACAATAAACTTACAGCTGCTGTTTATAATTCATATAGCAGAAATGATATATCCTGCTCCTGTACTGTAATTTAGTAATAGAAAACTCATTGACAGTTCCAGTCAAAGGATGTTAGGCTGATTTTAGACTGATGTATTTGTAACATCGCTAGTATTACCTCATTTTCGACGGCAGAAAAATAGCACCGGAACAGGCAGCAGAATTAAAACGTCTGATAGAAGAGCATGAAGGAGACGGTAAAATGGATAGACTGTTCCACTCACGGATAGTAGTCCTTATGACGGCTGTGCTGGTAGTTGCATTGATCATTGGCCTTGTCATGAATAAAGAGACTGATTACAATGTTCTTCCGACGAGTCAACCAATGCGGACTTATTATTTGGAGAACCCAACCAGAAAAGAGAAAATGGAGAGGTTATTGTCGGTAGCACTCTTTGAAGATGGCACAGCAGTACTCGCGACGCCTCCAATAAGCAGTTATTTATTGCCAAGCTGTACTTACGTTTTTACAGAAGATGAATTAGTAATTTATGCTAGTATAGATACAGAAAAATCAGAAAAAGCTTATGGTTTAAATAATGGTGAAGTAGTTGCCAGATTTACGATTGAAGATGATAAAACGCTGATATTCCACTCTTCAACAGTGCCGCTGTTTGCTGATAAAGGGGCGCGCTATATTTATTCTCCTGCCCCGGTAACACCGGATAACGGGTTAAATGAAGCAAAGTCACCGGAGAAGGCTCCACGACTTGAAATAGTCTTTATAGAAGATAAGTTGATCGAAAAACGGATCCAGGCTGCTCAGTTGACAACCAGCTGGAATTATGAAGAGGAAAATGGAAAAGGCTACAGCTATGAGGCTGATTCACCTCACCCCTTGCAGCTTA
>DUOA01000116.1 GCA_012839095.1 Clostridiales bacterium | reverse complement strand
GCTCTGCCAAACTGGGCCATGATGGTGGTTATTGCCGCCGTCAGTGTGGTCTTGCCGTGGTCAACGTGCCCTATGGTTCCTACGTTGACATGGGGCTTGGTTCTTTCAAATTTTGCCTTTGCCATGATTAATAATCCTCCTTAACTTAAAGCAATTCAATTATTTCGCAATAGTCCTATTGTGCAATGATTTTTTCCATTATATTCTTTGGAACTTCTTCATAATGAGCCAGCTGCATGACGTATACGCCCCGGCCCTGGGTTCTGGACCTCAGATCGGTTGCATAACCGAACATTTCTGCCAGGGGTACAAAGGCGTGGATGACCTGGACTCCCCCCTGGGGTTCCATTCCTTCTATCCTGCCGCGGCGGGAGTTGATGTCTCCGATTACGTCCCCCATGTATTCATCAGGGACGGTTACCTCCACCTTCATTACCGGCTCCAAAAGGGTAGGATCCGCTTTTTTCATGGCTTCCTTAACTGCCATGGAACCGGCTATCTTAAATGCCATTTCTGAAGAATCCACTTCATGATAGGAGCCGTCCACTAAGGTTGCCCGGATATCCACTACCGGATAGCCGCCCAGGATGCCGCTCTCCAGTGCTTCCTTAATACCGTTGTCAACGGGCTGAATATATTCCCTGGGAACCACACCGCCTACAATTTTGTTAACAAATTCGTAGCCGGAACCGGGTTCCAGAGGTTCGACCTCCAGCCATACATGACCGTATTGGCCGCGCCCGCCGGATTGTCGGACAAACCTTCCTTCACTTCTGACAGACTTCTTTATGGTCTCCCTGTAGGACACCTGGGGCTTTCCTACGTTGGCTTCCACTTTAAATTCACGCAGCATGCGATCAACAATAATATCCAGGTGCAGTTCCCCCATACCGGCGATTATGGTCTGGCCGGTTTCCTGATCCGTATAGGAACGGAAGGTAGGATCTTCCTCTGCCAGTTTGACCAGGGCGGCACTCATTTTTTCCTGCCCTGCCTTGGTTCTGGGCTCAATGGCTACCTGGATGACCGGTTCGGGGAATACCATGGACTCCAGAATAACCGGATCTTCCTCTGCGCACAAGGTGTCGCCTGTGGTGGTATCCCTGAGGCCGACAGCAGCGGCGATATCGCCGGCATAGACCTCCTTGACCTCTTCCCTGTGATTGGCATGCATCAGCAGAATTCTGCCGATTCTTTCCCTCTTGTTCTTTACAGGGTTGTATACATAAGAACCGGTCTTAAGTACTCCGGAATAAACACGGAAGAATGCCAGTTTTCCCACGTAAGGGTCGGTCATGATCTTGAAAGCCAGGGCAGAGAAGGATTCTTCATCGGAGGAGTGTCTTTCCGTCTCCTCATCGGAATCCGGCCTCTTACCCTTTATTGCAGGTACATCCAGAGGTGAGGGCATGTATTCCACCACTGCATCCAGCAGAAGCTGCACGCCCTTGTTCTTATATGATGAACCGCAGGTTACAGGTACCATATCCAGGCTTACGGTAGCCTTGCGGATTCCCCTGTGTATTTCCTCGACGGTGAGTTCCTCACCCTCCAGGTACTTTATCATCAGGTCCTCATCGGACTCAGCAACACTTTCCAGCAGTTTGTTCCGGTATTCCTCCGCTATGCTTATCATATCTTCGGGTATATCGGTTACCTCGCTGTGAGTGCCCAAATCATCAGTGTAAATATGAGCTTTCATATGGATAAGGTCAACTATGCCCTTGAAAGTATCTTCCTTTCCAATGGGCAGTTGTATGGGAATGGGGTTAGCAGACAGCCTGTCCCGTATCATGCCTACTACTCTTTCGAAATCGGCACCCACAATATCCATCTTATTTATATATGCAATTCTCGGTACATGGTACTTATCCGCCTGCCGCCAGACAGTCTCTGACTGGGGCTCAACGCCACCCTTTGCACAAAACACGGCTACTGAACCATCGAGGACGCGGAGTGAGCGTTCAACTTCAACGGTAAAGTCAACGTGCCCTGGCGTATCAATAATGTTGATACGATGTCCCTTCCATTGCGCGGTGGTAGCAGCCGAGGTTATGGTGATACCACGTTCCTGCTCCTGTTCCATCCAGTCCATGGTTGCATTGCCTTCATGGGTTTCACCCAGCTTGTGCACCCGGCCCGTATAGAACAAAATACGCTCTGTTGTAGTTGTCTTACCGGCATCAATATGTGCCATGATACCGATGTTTCTTGTGTTTTCCAGCGAAAATTGCCTAGGCACTGCTTAACCTCCTTTCAGTTGTAAGTTCAAACCAATTACCGTTCCCCAACACCAGTTCAGCCTGTTTAATAAAATTCTTTTCCTCTTTCTTACCATCTGTAATGGGCAAAAGCCTTATTAGCCTCAGCCATCCTGTGGGTATCTTCCTTCTTCTTGACGGCATTGCCCGTATTGTTGGCAGCATCCATCAATTCACCGGCCAGGCGCTGAACCATGGTCTTTTCCCCTCTGTTATTCGCATAGTTTACCAACCAGCGAAGCCCTAAGGTCTGACGTCTTTCAGGCCTTACCTCTACGGGCACCTGATAGGTGGCACCGCCTACTCTTCTGGCTTTTACCTCCAGTACAGGCATAATATTGTTCAGTGCCTGCTCAAAAACCTCCATGGGATCCTTACCGGTTCTTTCCTTTATCAGTTCAAATGCTCCATAGCAGATTTTCTGAGCTGTGCCCCGCTTTCCGTCCAGCATTACCTGGTTGATCAGCTTGGTAACAATTTTATCGCCATATATGGGGTCGGGAAGTACATCCCGCTTTTCTATATAACCCTTTCTTGGCATCCATTTCCCTCCTTTCAAGGTATAACGGCACAAATGCCTCTGCTTAATCTTACTTCTTGGGTTTCTTGGCTCCGTATTTGGATCTGGCCTGCATTCTGCCGGCTACACCAGCAGTGTCCAGAGCTCCGCGGATTATATGATAACGTACACCGGGCAGGTCTTTTATTCTGCCTCCCCTTATAAGGACCACGGAGTGTTCCTGAAGGTTGTGGCCGATACCCGGTATATAGGCTGTTACTTCAGCACCATTGACCAACCTGACCCTGGCAATTTTTCTCAGGGCGGAATTGGGTTTCTTAGGGGTGGTTGTCCTTACTGCTGTGCATACACCACGCTTCTGTGGAGATTCATCAAGAGCAGGTGCAGCTGACTTGTACTCCTGCAACTTTCTTCCTTTACGGATTAATTGACTGATTGTTGGCATTCTCCCACCTCCTTTCAATACAAATACAATTCTGACCGGGATAGCCTGATGTGTACGGTTATATCAATACTCAACAATCAGGAACCTGCCCGACATGCAGCCGTAGACTGCTGTCGGGCCTTAGATCCCTGCTTCGTTTAAAATAAGCGCACTTAAGTATTTTAGCACTCCATCCCTATGCTGTCAACAAAAATTCCCGCTTTTATCACACTTCCAGCAGGTCACCTGCGGAAGGCAGTTCCAGGTCCAGGGCTTCATCCAGGGATTCCGGAATATCTGCCTCCTGATCATCCGCCATAATCTCGATATTCCTGTAGCGGCTCATGCCTGTGCCTGCAGGAATCAGTTTACCTATAATTACGTTCTCCTTAAGTCCCACCAGGGGGTCGCTCTTGCCCTTAATGGCTGCTTCAGTCAGCACCCTTGTAGTCTCCTGGAAGGAAGCTGCCGACAGGAAGGATTCGGTGGCAAGGGACGCCTTGGTTATACCCAGGAGCACCCGCTTAGCCTGGGCAGGCATGCCTCCCTCTGCTATGACACGCTGGTTTTCCCTGTCGAATTCAAAGATGTCAACCAGGCTGCCGGGCAGGAGATCGGTGTCGCCTGCGTCCTCCACCCTGACCTTGCGCAGCATCTGACGTATAATGACCTCAATGTGTCTGTCGTTTATATCAACGCCCTGCAGGCGGTAAACCTTCTGAACCTCCTGCAGCAGATAGGCCTGTACGCCCTTGACGCCCTTTATCTTCAGGATGTCGTGAGGGTTGATGGAGCCTTCTGTCAGCTCGTCGCCGGCTTCCACCATCTTACCTTCGGTTACCTTGATGCGTGAACCGTAAGGAATCAGGTAGGACTTGGATTCCCCTTCACTGTCATTGGTTACCACAACTTCTCTCTTCTTCTTCTGATCATTTATTGTAACCCGGCCGGATATTTCGGAGATAATGGCCAGCCCTTTGGGCTTTCTGGCTTCAAAGAGCTCCTCCACCCTGGGCAAACCCTGGGTAATGTCATCTCCGGCTATACCGCCGGTATGGAAGGTTCTCATGGTCAGCTGGGTGCCCGGCTCACCTATGGACTGGGCTGCAATGATTCCCACTGCCTCACCTATGTTAACCGCACCGCCGGTGGCAAGATTGCTGCCATAACACCTGGCGCAGACTCCATGTTCTTCCCTGCAGGTCAGAACGGAACGTATATGACATTCCTCTATTCCTGCATCTATTATCTGCCTGCCTGTTTCCGGTGTAATCAGCTGATTTTCACCGATTATTACCTCGCCGGTTTCAGGATGAATGACAGGTTCTGCCGTATACCGGCCAATGATGCGATCGGCCAGGGGTTCAATTGCTTCATTGTCTTCCCGGATTTCCTGAACCACTATGCCGCGGATCTTTTCGTTGCTGCCGGCAAAGCAGTCTTCCGAACGGATGATAACGTCCTGACTGACATCCACCAGACGCCGGGTCAGATAACCTGAGTCGGCAGTACGCAGAGCCGTATCCGCCAGACCCTTTCTGGCACCGTGGGTTGAGATAAAGAACTCCAGAACGGTAAGACCTTCACGGAAGTTGGCCCGGATGGGCAGCTCGATGATTTTTCCTGCCGGATTCGCCATCAGACCCCTCATGCCTGCCAGCTGACGGATCTGGTTGATGCTTCCGCGGGAACCGGACGTGGCCATCATGTTAACGGGATTGAATTCATCCCATGCCTGACGGAGAGCCCTGGTAACCTCTTCGGTAGTCTCATTCCAGGTGTCAATTACCCTTTCGTAACGTTCGTCATCGGAGATAAGGCCTCTGCGGTACTGATGATGTATCTTCTGGACTTCTTCATCCGCTTTGTTCAGCAGGGCCTGCTTTTCCTCAGGAACAACCATGTCGGATACACTGACTGTAAGTGCTCCCTTGGTGGCGTACTCGAATCCCAGATCTTTTATTTTATCAAGCACTATGGATGTTTCAGTGGAGCCGTATTTATGGAAGCACCTGTCCACAATCTGCCCCAGCACGTTCTTATCAACTGTGGTGTCAATTTCCAGCTCGAACATTTCCTCCGGATGGCTGCGATCCTTGAATCCCAGATCCTGGGGAACGGCTTCGTTGAAGATAACCCTGCCTGCCGTTACCTCTATAATGCGGGCAGCCCTTTCGCCGTTTATTTCCCTGACCTGTCTGAGTTTCACCTTGGCATGAAGATCAATCACACCTTCGCTGTAGGCCATTATGATTTCATCGGCGCTGGAAAATATCTTGCCTTCACCCTTCATGCCCTGTTTTTCTATGGTCAGATAGTAGCAGCCCAGAATCATATCCTGAGTAGGGGTAACTACGGGCCGTCCGTCCTGAGGTTTCAGTATATTATTGGCAGCCAGCATCAGGAATCTGGATTCAGCCTGTGCTTCCACTGAAAGGGGCACGTGTACCGCCATCTGGTCGCCGTCGAAGTCGGCATTGTAGGCAGGGCAGACCAGGGGATGCAGTTTCAGGGCCCGCCCTTCAACCAGAACCGGTTCAAAGGCCTGTATGCCCAGGCGATGTAGGGTAGGTGCACGGTTTAAGAGCACAGGATGCTCTTTTATGACTTCTTCCACTACGTCCCAAACCTCCGGCCTTACCCTTTCCACCATGCGCTTTGCGCTTTTAATGTTATGGGCCTGGCCGGTTTCCACCAGTTTCTTCATGACAAAGGGCTTGAAAAGCTCCAGTGCCATTTCCTTGGGCAGGCCGCACTGAAACATTTTAAGCTCCGGACCTACCACAATGACCGAACGGCCGGAATAGTCAACCCGCTTTCCCAGCAGGTTCTGACGGAAACGGCCCTGTTTTCCCTTCAGCATATCACTTAATGATTTCAGCGGGCGGTTGCCGGGGCCGGTTACCGGCCGGCCTCTTCTTCCGTTGTCAATCAGGGCATCCACCGCTTCCTGCAGCATCCGCTTCTCATTACGCACGATGATATCGGGAGCGCCCAGATCCAGCAGCCTCTTCAGCCTGTTGTTTCTATTTATGATTCTTCTGTAAAGATCATTCAAATCGGAGGTGGCAAACCTGCCGCCGTCCAGTTGTACCATGGGACGCAGTTCCGGCGGGATAACCGGGATTACATCCAGTATCATGTGTTCGGGGCGGTTTCCGGATTTTTTGAAGGCTTCCACCACTTCCAGCCGTTTTACAATCCGAACCCGTTTCTGACCGGTGGAGTTTTTCAGTTCCCCCCGCAGTTCCCGGGAAAGGGCATCCAGATCAATGTTTTGTAAAAGTTCCTTGACTGCCTCGGCCCCCATGCCGCATCGGAAGGAATCTCCGTATTTTTCATAGTGTTCCCTGTATTCTTTTTCACTCAGCAGCTGTTTTTTAGCCAGAGGTGTTTCACCCGGATCGATGATAACATAGGAACCAAAATACAGAATCTTTTCCAGGGAACGGGGGGACATGTCCAGCAAGAGTCCCATCCGGCTGGGAATCCCTTTAAAGTACCAGATATGGGATACAGGCGCAGCCAGCTCTATGTGTCCCATTCGCTCCCGTCTCACCTTGGACCGGGTAACCTCAACACCGCATCGGTCGCATATAATACCTTTATAGCGCACCCTCTTATATTTTCCACAATGGCACTCCCAATCCTTTTGGGGTCCAAAGATTTTTTCACAGAACAAGCCGTCTTTTTCGGGCTTTAAGGTACGGTAATTAATTGTTTCGGGTTTTTTTACCTCACCACGGGACCATTCCCGAATCTTGTCCGGAGAAGCCAGGCCTATTTGTATGGCATCCAAATTATTCAGCTCGAACAAGGGCTATCGCTCCCTTCCAAGTATTTTAATCTTCATCGTCTTCATCAACAAAATCATCATCCAGGTCCAGATCCGGAAGCAGATCCTCCGTATCCTCAGCATCGACGCTGCTCTCGCTGTCATCATCCAAACCGGGAATAACTGCTATATCATCCAGATCGAAATCCAGATCATCGTCTTCAAACTCATCGGTCTCTTCCGGCTGCTCCCGATCTTCGCGGCCTTCTATGTTAATATCCAGATCATCTATATCATCGTCGATGACTTCCCTGATAACGATTTCTTCCTTCTCTTCACTCATGACCTTGACATCCAGTGCCAGACTCTGAAGCTCCTTTATAAGGACCTTAAAGGCTTCAGGGGCACCCGGCTCCGGAATGTTTTCGCCCTTAACGATGGCTTCGTAGGTTTTGACCCTGCCTACCACGTCATCGGATTTCACCGTCAGGATTTCCTGCAGGGTATGTGCTGCCCCGTAGGCTTCCAGGGCCCACACTTCCATCTCACCGAAACGCTGACCGCCGAACTGGGCTTTTCCGCCCAGGGGCTGCTGGGTAACCAGTGAATAGGGTCCGGTGGAACGGGCATGAATCTTGTCATCCACCAGGTGGGCAAGCTTGAGGAAGTACATATATCCAACGGTAACCGGACTGTCAAAGGGTTCACCGGTACGTCCGTCGTATATGATCATCTTTCCGTCCCGGCTCATCTCGGCCAGTTCAAGGGTGTCCATAATGTCTATTTCGGATGCACCGTCAAATACCGGCGTTGCAATATGCCAGCCTTTGGCTTTGGCTGCCAGGCCAAGGTGAACTTCCAGTATCTGCCCGATATTCATACGGGAGGGAACACCCAGGGGATTCAGGCAGATTTCAAGGGGCGTGCCGTCGGGAAGGAAGGGCATATCCTCTTCGGGAAGAACCCTGGATATGACGCCCTTGTTGCCATGGCGTCCGGCCATCTTGTCACCTACCGATATCTTTCTCTTCTGTGCCACATAGACGCGAACCAGCTGGTTGACCCCCGGAGGCAGCTCGTCGCCGTTTTCCCGGGTGAATACCTTTACGTCAACCACGATGCCGCTTTCTCCATGGGGCACCTTAAGGGAGGTATCCCGGACCTCACGGGCCTTTTCCCCGAAAATGGCACGCAGGAGACGCTCTTCAGCGGTAAGCTCGGTTTCCCCTTTGGGAGTAACCTTTCCTACCAGAATATCGCCGGCCCGCACCTCGGCACCAATGCGTATAATACCTCTCTCATCCAGGTCCTTAAGGGCTTCATCCCCCACGTTGGGAATGTCCCTGGTAATTTCTTCAGGACCCAGCTTGGTGTCTCTGGCTTCGGACTCGTACTCCTCTATATGCACAGAGGTGAAGACATCATCCTTGACCAGCCTTTCGCTTATTAAAATCGCGTCTTCGTAATTATAGCCTTCCCAGCTCATAAAGCCGACCAATACATTGCGGCCGAGAGCCAGCTCTCCTCCGTCGGTGGAGGGGCCGTCGGCAATGGTCTGGCCTTTTTCCACGATCTCGCCTTCGGTAACTATGGGCCTCTGATTGATGCAGGTGCCCTGATTGGAACGCTTGAATTTCAGCAGATCGTAGCGATATTCATTGCCGTCATTTCCCTTGATTATAATGAGATCGGAAGACACCTTGCTTACTACACCGGACTCTCTGGCTAGGACTACAACGCCGGAGTCCCTGGCGGCTTTGGCCTCCATTCCCGTGCCGATGATAGGCGCTTCCGGCCGAACCAGCGGAACAGCCTGTCTCTGCATGTTGGAACCCATCAGTGCCCGGTTGGCGTCATTGTTCTCCAAAAAGGGAATAAGGGCAGTTGCAACGGATACCAGCTGTTTGGGTGATACGTCCATGAAATCCACCTGATCCCGCGGAACCTCCAGGATCTCCTCCCGCAGCCGGACCATTACCCGTTCGTCCACAAAGTGGCCGTCCTCATCCAGGGGCTCGTTACCCTGAGCGATGATGTATTCATCCTCTTCGTCGGCAGTGAGATATACAATCTCACTGGTTACCACCTGCTTTTCGTGATCAACCTTTCTGTACGGTGCCTCAATGAACCCATATTCATTGATTCTGGCGTAGGTGCTCAGGGAGCCGATGAGGCCGATGTTGGGGCCTTCCGGTGTCTCAATGGGACATATTCGGCTGTAGTGGGAGTAGTGAACGTCACGCACTTCAAAACCCGCCCTCTCACGACTCAGACCGCCGGGACCCAGTGCGCTCAGTCTTCTCTTGTGAGTGAGCTCCGCCAGGGGGTTGGTCTGATCCATGAACTGGGACAGCTGGCTGCTGCCAAAGAACTCTTTAATGGCAGCGGAAACCGGACGGATATTTATGAGGGCCTGAGGGGTGATCACATCTATATCCTGTATGGTCATTCTTTCCTTGATTACCCTCTCCATTCTGGAAAGGCCGATACGAAACTGATTCTGCAAAAGCTCACCGACAGAACGGAGTCTGCGGTTGCCCAGATGATCAATATCGTCAATCTGCCCCACACCATTTGCCAGATGCAGGTTATAACTGACGGATGCAATAATATCATCAACCAGAATATGCCTGGGGATCAAGTCGTCAATGGATTCCCTGAGAGCCTCTTTCAGCTCATCAGTATCCTTTACCCTGTCCAATATGTTTTTAAATGTGGGATAATGTACCTTTTCATTGATTCCCGCTTCTTTGGGGTCAAAATCCAGATAACCGCCGGCTTCAACAAAATTATTGCCCAGCACCTTCACTGTCTTTCCGCTGTCCAGCAAAATTGTGATCTCATTTATGCCGGCATTCTGAATCTCCTCTGCCTTTTCCCGGGTCAGCCTTTCTCCTTCCTCAGCCAGAACTTCGCCGGTGCCGGGATCCACAGCATGCTCTGCCAGGCGTTTCCCCGCAATGCGCGGAGCCAGAGCCAGTTTCTTGTTGAATTTGTATCTGCCTACCCTGGCCAAATCATATCGCTTGGGATCAAAAAAGAGGGATCTGAGAAGCTGGCTGGCACTCTCCACCGTAGGCGGTTCACCGGGCCGCAGCCGTTTGTAAATTTCCAGCAGACCTTCTTCCACCGAGTTGGTATTGTCGCTGTCTATGGTAGCCAAAAGACGTTCATCTTCGCCTAAGAGTTCCTTTATCTCCACATCGGTACCATATCCCAGTGCCCGTAGAAGCACCGTAATGTTGATTTTACGGGTGCGATCCACGCGAACATAGACTATGTCATTGGAATCTGTTTCATATTCCAGCCAGGCACCGCGGTTGGGAATAAGCGTTGCGGAAAAAAGCTTTTTGCCTGTCTTGTCGATTTGTTCTGCATAATAGACGCCGGGAGAGCGAACCAGCTGACTGACGATAACCCGCTCTGCCCCATTGATTATAAAGGTTCCCTTATCGGTCATGATGGGGAAATCCCCCATAAAGACCTCTTGTTCCTTTACTTCGCCTGTTTCCCGGTTGATCAGCCGGACCCGGACCTTGAGAGGCTTGGAATAGGTAACATCCCGCTCCTTGCACTCTTCCTCCGAGTACTTGGGCTTATCATCCAGGTAATAATCAACGAACTCCAGAACCAGATTTTCGGTGTAGTCGGTAATAGGAGATATGTCGTCGAAAACCTCCCGGAGTCCCTTTTCCAAAAACCAATTGTATGAGTTCTTCTGAACCTCGATGAGGTTTGGCATCTCCAGGACCTCGTCGATTTTGGAGTAACTCATTCTGGTTCTCTTGCCAAACTGCTCTGGATGCAACATGTACATCTCACCCCTTAAGTATAGTTGAAGCCAAATACATCCACGAATTACTATGGAGATTTTGAAGTATGAATAAATGGGCATTAATATATATTATACCCTTGCATTTTATACCCTATTCAGTGTAAAATAGAGTTGGACACAAAAAGCCAACCCACTCAGTCTGAACACGCAAAAAAGCAAAGATATGCAATATAGGTTGTCTTAAGAACCATTAATGCAATTTACAATACTATCATAATACGGTAGTATTGTCAATCATAATTTTGTGTTTTTTCAGTCCTGCTCTCGCAGGTTACAGAGTATTGACTAATAAGAAGGAAATCAAAGCAATAAGGAGCTCATTACAGGGCAGAGCTCCTTATTGCTTTTTCTCTTATAATCTCAGTTATTTGATTTCGATCTTTGCTCCTACTTCATCAAATTTAGCCTTGACAGCTTCGGCATCTTCCTTGGAAAGGCCTTCCTTAACTGCCTTGGGAGCTGCTTCAACCAAATCCTTGGCTTCCTTCAGACCCAGACCGGTTACCTCACGGACAACCTTGATAACTTTGATCTTCTGTGAGCCTACATCAGTCAGAACAGCGTCGAACTCGGTCTTTTCCTCTTCAGCGGGAGCAGCGGCACCGGCAGCAGGAGCTGCTACAGCAGCTACGGGAGCAGCGGCGCTTACGCCGAATTCTTCTTCCAGAGCCTTAACCAGTTCGGCAAGCTCCAGTACGGTCATATTTTTTATAGCATCCAAAATTTCTTGTTTATTCATTTTAATATCCTCCTGTTTTCAAATTATTTTCTTTAAGCTTCTTTTGCTTCCTTCACGGCATTCAATGCGTAAAGCAGTGAACGCATGGTACCGCCCAGCACGTTGACCAGCCCGGAAATGGGAGCATTCATGCTGCCCAGCATTTTGGCAATGAGTTCTTCCCGGGATGGCAGCTCGGCCAGTGCCTTGATGCCGTCCACGTCGATAATCCTGCCTTCTACTACCCCTGCCTTAAACTGCATCTTCTTCAGTTTCTTCATACCCTCGGTAAGAATTTTGGCAGGAGCTACCGGGTCCTTGACGCCGAAGGCAATGGCGGTGGGACCTTTCAGAAAGGGAATCAGGTCGTCCATACCCAGCTCTTTGGCTGCAAGTTCGGTCAGGGTGTTCTTGTACACCTTGTAGTCCACATCATTTTCTCTGAATTCTTTTCTAAGCTCAGTGACTTCCGCTACCGTCAATCCCCTGTAGTCAATGAGGATTGCACTGCTGTTTTCGGAAAGCTTTTGCTTGATTTCCGCAACGATTTGTTCTTTTTGTTCTCTGACAGACACTATCCACAGCACCTCCTTTCTTAATACAGCATGGGGCGCTTGCTTATCGAAGAAAGACGTATTAAAAGGCCCTCTTGCCAAAAGGCAAGAGGGCAGTATATTTTCAATACATTCCCTTACCTCGGCAGGCAGTTGATTAAGCTGAAAAGCACCTGCTGTCTACGATAAGACCATGCTTCAATTATATTCAATTATCATAGGACATTATAATGCAATCTATCAAGGTTGTCAAGAAGCAGGCAGATTCCGGAAACTTAGTTTTGGAATCTGGCTCCATTCACCTTAACACCGGGACTCATGGTTGCTGAAATAACCACGCTTCGCAGATAGGTTCCCTTGGCGGCAGCGGGTTTTGCCTTGATAATCGCATCCATCAAGGTCTGAAGATTTTCATACAGTTTATCGGTGCCAAAAGATTTCTTGCCGATAGGTACATGTATTATGGAAGACCTGTCCACTCTGTACTCAACTTTACCGGCCTTGATCTCTTTAATAGCCCTGGCCACATCCATGGTCACCGTACCGGATTTAGGATTGGGCATAAGTCCCTTTGGTCCTAAAACGCGTCCCAGCCGGCCTACCAGACCCATCATATCGGGAGTGGCAACACACACATCAAATTCAAACCAGTTTTCATTCTGGATCTTTGCGATCATATCTTCGGCGCCTACAAAGTCAGCACCGGCCTCTTCGGCTTCCCTGGCCTTTTCACCTTTGGCAAAGACCAGTACCTTTACCGTCTTACCTGTCCCATGAGGTAAAACAACGGCTCCCCGGACCTGCTGATCGGCGTGCCTGGGATCCACGCCCAGACGAACTGAAAGCTCAATGGTTTCGTCAAATTTGGCTTTTGAAATCTGCTGAACCAGTTCCAGCGCTTCTACGGGATCATAGAGCTTGCTGCGGTCAACAAGCTTTGCACTTTCCAAATATTTCTTACCGCGTTTCATCTTTTATTCCTCCTTGTGGTCGTAACGGGCCTTCCTCCAAAGCCATGGTTTCAGGCTTAAGGGTAGGTTTCCTGCCACTTTTTTTAATTAAATGCTTAACTTTTTACTCTTCTACGGTGACACCCATGCTGCGAGCTGTTCCGGCCACCATGCTCATAGCGGCTTCCAGACTGGCTGCATTAAGATCGGGCATCTTGGTTTCTGCTATTTCCTGTACCTGCTTTTTGGTCAGCTTTGCTACCTTATTCACATTCGGTTTGTCAGATGCCTTGTCAAGTCCGACTGCCTTCTTAATTAAAACAGCAGCGGGCGGCGTCTTGGTTATGAATGTAAAGGAGCGATCCTGGTAAACGGTTATAACAACAGGAATAATCATCCCTGCCTGCTTGGCTGTTCTTTCATTGAACTCTTTGCAAAAGCCCATGATGTTGACTCCATGCTGCCCCAGGGCAGGACCGACCGGCGGTGCAGGTGTTGCCTTGCCTGCAGGTATCTGCAGTTTGACATAACCGGTAATTTTCTTTGCCACTTTTTACACCTCCTCACATGATCACATAAGCTATATCTTTTGAATTTGATGGTATTCCAGTTCAACAGGGGTATCCCTTCCAAACATGGAAACAAGAACCCTGACTTTCTGCTTTTCGGGATAAATCTCCTCTATGGAGCCGATAAAGTTTTCCAGCGGACCCGATATAACCCGAACATTGTCTCCTACTTCTGCATCCAGTTTAACCGGAATAAACTCCACACCCATGGCGCGAACTTCATCATCGGTTAGTGGAATGGGCTTGGAGCCCGGCCCGACAAAACCGGTTACGCCCCGGGTATTTCGTATGACATACCAGGATTCGTCGGTCATAATCATCTTGACCATGACATAACCCGGGTAGATCTTTCGCATGACGGCTCTTCTGCGGCCGTCCTTTTCCTCCAGCTGTTCCTCCATGGGCACTTTGATTTCGAAGATCAAATCCTGCAGGTTGCGGTTTTCAACTATCTTTTCGATGTTGGCCTTAACCTTATTCTCATATCCGGAATAGGTGTGAATCACATACCATTTTCCCTGTGTATTTTCATTATCTGACATAAACCAAAAGGGTCCAGGCTATCCCTCGACCCCCCCTCCTTCTCTTACGTAATCAATTCAAGAAGCGTGCCCAGGCCAAAATCAATGATGCCTACGATAACAGAAAAGATCAGAATAAAGGTCAGTACCACAATAGTGGAATTAATCAGTTCCTTGCGGCTTGGCCATGTTACCTTCTTCATTTCGGAAACTACGCTCCGAAAATACTTTTTAATTCCAGAACCTTTCTTTTCCTTAGCTACCGGCTTTTTGGAGACTTCCTTCTTCTTCGCCATTTCTTCACATCCTTATCCCGTTCTCACAGAAATTACCTTGTTTCTCTGTGGAGAGTATGGCTCTTGCAGAATTTACAGTATTTTTTCATTTCAAGTCTGTCAGGATCATTCTTTCTGTTTTTCATGCTATTATAATTACGCTGCTTGCAATCAGTACAAGCCAGGGTAATCTTTACTCTCATTGTTCCCACCTCACTTAGCCCGAAAATCACATGCTGATATATGATATTGGCTCACAAACCGGCAAAATTATCACAGTGATCATACTCATATAATTTATCATACCATAAAAGCAGTGTCAATAAGGCAGTTTTCAAAAAATAAGCAAGGGGTATTCCCCCTTACTTATTCAGTAATCATTCAGTAATCAGCAATAGGTACATCAACAGCTTTCTAAAGCGATAAAAGGATCCTGCCTTACTCTATAATAGAGGCAACAACACCGGCCCCCACTGTTCTTCCGCCTTCACGGATTGCGAAGCGCAGGCCTTCCTCTATGGCGATGGGGGTGATAAGCTTGATGGTCATCTGGATGTTGTCTCCGGGCATTACCATCTCAACTCCCTCAGGAAGCT